>NZ_JAELTU010000139.1 GCF_016429015.1 Rhizobium sp. ASV20 | reverse complement strand
ACCTTACCGGCCCGTTGTCGATCACCGGCGCGGGAAGTGCTCTTTCCATTCAGGGCGCTGCGACACTCGCGGTCGCCGGCAACGTCAATCTGACCGATAGCACCACACTTGCGATCGGTGTCGGGTCAGGTGGCTCGTCACTTCAATCGACGAGCGTCAACATCGGTTCCGATGTGAACTTCAATCTTTCTGGAATTGCCGGCACGGGTCAACTCGACAGCGTGCTGATTGATACGACCGGTGGAATTACGGGCGATTTCGCGTCGATCAGCGTTGGCGGTTTCAACGGCACGGTCGATTATCTCACCTTGAACACCCATAAGTCGGCGGACAATCGCCAGTACATCGCCAGCTACGGTCTCAGCTGGGCCGCCAACAACAACTTGGCGCACGGAACATTCACACTGACCGATGCGACAGACATGTTCGATGTGGGCGCCGTGCTTGCAGATCAGGCTGCCAATGCCGCAACTGGTTGGAACGGCACGAGCCTGACCAAGGCGGGCGCTGGGACGCTGGTTCTCAGTGGCACCAATACCTACACGGGCGGTACGGTGATCAGTGACGGCACGCTGCAAATCGGCAACGGCACCGCGTCGGGTTCAATCAGCGGCGATGTCACCAACGACGGCACCCTCGCCTTCAATCGTAGCGATGCCACTGCCTTTGCAGGTAACATCTCCGGGAGCGGGGTCGTCAGCCAGATCGGTTCGGGAACGACGATCCTCAGCGGCGCCAACAGCTATGCCGGCGGTTCGATCATCAGTGCAGGCACCTTGCAGGTCGCGTCTGACGCAAATCTCGGGGCGTCTGCGGGTGGGCTGACATTTAACGGCGGCATGCTGGCGACAACCGCAACCTTTGACACTGGTCGTACCGTTGCGCTGAACGCAACGGGCAGCATCAGCGTCGCCGACGGTACGACACTCGGTCTTAGCGGCCTGATCAGCGGCCCCGGCGACCTGCAGAAGGGGGGAACGGGGACCTTGCGTCTCGATGGGAACGGCAACGCCTATGGCAATACCTTCGTCGAAGCCGGCATATTGATCGGGAATGCGGCCTCCATCTCCGGAAATGTCGCAAATGCCGCCAGGCTCATCTTCGATCAGACGACGAACGGCAGCTTTAGCGGCTCGATCACCGGACTTGGCACAGTGGAAGGCCAGATGGTCAAGCAAGGCAGTGGCACCCTGACCCTGGCGGGGGCCTCCTCGCTTGACTGGGCGATCGACGCCGGAACGCTTTCGACCGCCGCCGAGCGCTTCTCCGGGAATGCCTCAATCGACGCGCCAGGCACGCTCCTCTTCGACCAGACAACCGATGCCAGCTATGAAGGACTGCTCTCCGGAACTGGCAGCCTCATCAAGACCGGCACTGGCGCCCTTGTCTATAACGGGTCCAGCTCTGCCTTCTCAGGGACAACCTTCGTCTCCGGCGGCGCGCTCATTGTTGGCTCCGATACCGCCCATGCGGGCGCCACGCTCGGCGGTTCGGTGTTGGTGCAACACGGCGGCCTGCTGGCGGGCCACGGCACCTATGGCTCGGGAGCCGCGTCCAACGTAACCATCGCATCCGGCGGGATCCTCTCACCGGGCAACTCGATTGGTACCCTGACGGTCGATGGCAATCTCGTGATCGATAGCGGCGCGCTGTTTCGCATCGAGGTGGATCCAGCCGGAACATCATCCGATCTCGTGCATGTGACCGGCAACGCCGTGCTGAACGGCGGCACGGTTGAACATGTCGGTTATGCGGGCGCTTATCGGTTGCGTTCGAGCTATCCCATTCTCACCGCCGATGGAACTTTGACCGGTCGCTTCGACGGCGTGACGTCGGATTTCGCCTTCCTCAAGCCGACGCTCGGATACGACGCCCATACCGTCTCGCTCGCACTTGCCCGTAACGACACCGCCTTCGCCTCGGCGGCTGCAACACGGAATCAAGCAGCGGCCGCCCTGTCGATCGACAGTATCGGCATCGACGCCGCCAATCCGGTCTATGATGCGGTCGCCACGCTCCAGGACGACAAGCCCGTCATCCGTGCAGCCTTCGACAGCTTGTCCGGCGAGGCCTATGCCTCGGCAAAGACTTTATGGATCGAAGACAGCCGCTTTCTGCGCGATGCAGCGACAGATCGTCTGCGTGCTGCCTCAAGCAGCGTTGGCGCTTCGGCTGTACCCGTTGTCATCTACGGGGAGAAGGGACCGCATTGGGCAGCACCAGACGCGGACGGCCTTGCCTTATGGGGACAGGGTTTTGGCGCCTGGGCCACCAGGGATGAAAACGGCAATGCGGCAAGGTTGACCTCATCGACCGGCGGCTTCCTGATGGGCATCGATGCGCCCGTCCTCGAAGACAACAGGATGGGTGTGATCGCCGGGTACAGCCACACGAATTTCGATGTCAGGGATCGCTCTGCCTCGGGCAGCGCGGACAGCTACCATGTTGGGGCATATGGCGGCGCGAATTGGGGCCCCGTCGGCTTCCGCTCCGGCCTTTCCTATAGCTGGCACGACGGCGACACCAGGCGCACCGTCGCTTTCCCGGGGTTTGCGGAAAGCCTGACCGGCACTATGCGCTCCGGAACCTTCCAGGCCTTTGGCGATCTCGGCTACCGTATCGACATGCCGGCGGCATCGATAGAACCGTTTGGAAGCCTCGCCTATGTCAACCTCAACTCCGGCAGCTTCCAGGAAAAGGGCGGAGCCGCCGCTCTGCATGGTGCAAGCCAGACGACGGACACGACCTTCACCACGCTCGGCTTGAGGGCCTCCCAGGTATTCGATCTCGCAGCAATAACGACTTCCGCGCATGCCACACTCGGTTGGCGACATGCGTTCGGCACGACGACACCGCGTTCGCTACAGGCTCTGTCCGCAGGAGAAGCCTTCGCGGTCGAAGGTATCCCGATCGCCAAAGATGCAGCCCTCATCGAGGCGGGTCTAGACATGGCGATCACAAAGACCGCGACATTCGGCCTCTCCTATACCGGTCAGATTGCGTCAGGCTCCCAACAGCATGGCTTCAAGGCAAATCTTGCCGTCAGGTTCTAGGCAATAGCCGCCCGGGGGTTTTGAATGCGGCCAAGACGGAAATGGGTATCGCAGCTCCGGAGCAGGTTCGAGCCTTCGGCAGGGTCCTATCCATGCATGAGTTGGCGTATGCATTTATTGAGACCGGCTCGGATGGCGGCCTGCTCACATGCTTTGTCGAAGACGATGGCGTCTATCCAGATGCCATTATGGATACGGAAGGTTTCTCCCCGGAATCGATACCTTCCCCCTACCATTCAAGGATGAGGCAAACGCCGTCATATCGAGACGACTGCCGAAAGAGTCGCCTCTTTGGAAAACCGCGAATGTTTCACTCGACAGTTCCGGCAATCGCCTGCCCTACTTTTCTGGCTTGAACGCGAATATCGGGCACTGCGGTAATCTCCCAGAACTGTCCTGCCGTCAGCGCGCCGACGGCGTAGATGTCAGGGCCGCTGCCTGTCGAACGCGGTATACGCGATTGGGCGTCGACAATGATCCCCAGGTTCAACGGGTCGGCTTCGATCAGGCCCTGGCGCTGCATCTCGCGCAACAACGGCGAATGGGAGATGCCAGCCCTTTCCATGCCGGTACAATTGACGATCCAATCTGCCTCGATCGACGAGACATCGCTCCGTCCTCTTCGACGATAGCGCAGGGTGAGACCGTTTAGTTCCTCGACATCAAGCAGATAGCCGGCACGGATCGAGACCTGTCCGCTGCGCAACATGACGTCGAATCTCCGGAAAACGTCAGGCGCCACTCGATGGCGATGAATATTCCACCATGGCAATGCATGGCGCAGAAATCGCCGCCGCTCCATTTCAGGCAATCTCAGCCAAAGTGCCTGGGTCTGCGGGCGCAACCCATCCATGATGCTCCGCCAGTCGCCCGAGGCGGAGCTTTCCCGACGGAGAGCGTGCAGAAGCGCACTCATTCGCGTCGGCAACGTAGCGACGTCGATTTCCGTTGCGGGCTTCGGCGCCTTGATGTGATCGAGGGGTGCGAGACCGCGGCGCGACAGTACGGTGACTTTTCCCGTGAACCCATGCGCGGACAGAGCCAGGACCTGGTCGATCATCGTCAGACCGGAACCAAGAATGCAAACCCTGTCCGTCGCTTCCACACGCCTCAACCAGGAAAGCCGCCACGGATTCGTAACGATATGCGCCAGCCCGCGCGGAGGTAATTGCGAGAGATCGATCGGCAATTTGGCATTTCCGACGCCGAGACAAAGGACGATATTCCGACCCGCGATCTCATTGCCATTGTCCAGGAGAAAGCCGATCATCGTTCCGTAACGCTCGACGCAGCCAGTCGCCTTCGCTTTGATGAAATCGACGCGGCAACGTGGCTTTTTGTGACGCAGAAGCTCCGCCAGGCAATCTCGAATATAAAGGCCATAATCCTGACGCGATGCGAAATCGCCGGCTCCCAGGGGGCGTTTATGCTGACGCAGCCAATCGACGAAGTTGTCCGGCCGATCCGGATACAGGCTCATACGGCCAGCCGGTACGTTCAGCCGATGCAGATAGAGCTCGGTGCGATAGGCCGTTCCGCGCCCAAAGCCGGGATCGTCACCAACGATGGCGATTGAGGCGGAAGCTGGGAGAAGCTCCACAAGATTGCAGACCGTCGCGATCGCGGAAAAACCGGAGCCCACGACCACGACATCATAGATCATTGAACATCCTTCTCCGTGTTCGCCGAATACAGGCCGATGCCACATGACGCTACAATTTAGGACGGCGCGCCGTTCAGGCCAGTCCTCCGATGTCGATATGACGACAAAGGCGGCCGCAGTACGCCTGCTTACGTCGGGAAGACCTTGGCTCTTCGGAACGTAACAAAGCCATCGTCGCCGGCTACGACCGTTCTTTCGGGTTCGACGTCAAATTCCAGCTGTTCTGCATTGTTGGTCGTCACCAGGACCCGGCGTCCATCGACCCGATCCAAAACCCGACCAACATGCGCTGGAATCCCTGGTCCTTCATTGGACCAGATGAGATCTGCAGGACGAGCATGGATCTCCGCCCTGCCGTTGGGTAGGCCGGACGCTTCGATGGCTATGTCGCCAACAATGGCACTCCCGTCCCGCACCTCCGCCGCAATGACATTTGTATCGCCGAGGAACCGCATGACGAAAGCCGATTTCGGATCTCGGCAGACCTCTCCAGGCGTACCCTGCTGAACGATCTCCCCGTCTTTCAGAACGACCACGCGGTCGGCAAGATCGAGCGCCTCTTCCTGATCGTGCGTCACGAACAGCGTCGTAATTCCCAATTCGGAATGAATTTCCCGCAGCCAGCGACGAAGATCACGGCGGACATTGGCATCGAGCGCCCCAAACGGCTCGTCCAGCAGCAATACCTTCGGGTCGACTGCCAGCGCGCGGGCCAGCGCTACGCGTTGACGCTGGCCACCGGAAATTTGCGCCGGAAAGCGTGCGCCCAACCCGTCGAGCCGCACAAGCCGCAGCAGGTCGGCAACCCGTGCGTCCACCGCCGCCTTTTCGCGCTTTACCTTGGAAACCTTCAATCCAAACGCAATGTTCTGCGCGATCGTCATATGTGGGAAGAGCGCGTAGTGCTGGAACACGAAGCCGACGCCGCGGTCGCGAACGGGAATGTCGGTGGCATCCTGTTCACCGAAATAGATATGGCCTCCATCAGCATATTCGAGGCCCGCGACCATCCGCAGGATCGTCGTCTTGCCGGAGCCGGAGGGCCCGAGCAATGCGACGAGCTCGCCGCTTTCTATCGTCAGCGAGACGTCCCGGACCGCTCGAAAGGTCTCGAAAGTTTTGACAACATGCTCGAGGCGAATTTTCATGATGCTTTCTCTGTGGAATTGACTACGGCGCGAGCGCGGCCAGCGCCCTGGCGCTCCAGCGCCACCTTGGCAATGATGGTGAAGACGGCAATGACGGCGAGGATGGAGGCGGCCGCGAAGGCGCCCGCTGCCTGGTAATCGTGGTAGAGCAATTCGATATGCAGCGGCAACGTGTTGGTCTCGCCGCGAATGTTGCCCGACACGACCGATACCGCGCCGAACTCTCCCATGACGCGTGCATTGCAAAGCACGACGCCGTAAAGCAGCGCCCATTTTATGTTCGGCAGGGTGACCGCGAAAAACGTACGCCAGCCGGACGCTCCAAGGGACGTTGCAGCCTCTTCGAGATCGCGACCCTGTGCCTGCATCAATGGGATCAATTCACGCGCGACAAAGGGCGCCGTGACAAACAGCGAGGCAAGGATGATGCCCGGAACGGCGAACAGGATCTTTATCCCATGATCTTCGAGCATTGGACCTAATATGCCTTGCAGGCCATAGACGAAGAGATAGGCAACACCGGCGACGATCGGCGACACCGAGAATGGTATTTCGATCACCACGAGCAGAAGCCGTTTGCCCCAGAAATCGAACTTGGTGATCGCCCATGCCGCGGCGATGCCAAAGACGGTGTTGACTGGAACGGCGACAAGCGCCGTCACCACCGTCAATATGATGGCGCTGACGGTATCTGGATGAACGATGGCCGCGACATAGACCTGCCAACCCTTGGAAAAAGCTTCGACAGCGATAACAACAAGCGGTGCCAGAATGAGGAGCCCCGCCAGGATCAGTACGATGGCAATCAGACCGCGCCGAAAGAGCGGTTGGTCGCCGATGCGTGGCGGTTTCCGACGCTTTTGAGCGATACCCATGGTTAGTTCCTCGCAGTGTAACGCAGCGCTCTTGCCTGCAACCAGTTGGTCACCGCGAGCATGACGAAAGCGGCAAAAAGCAGCACGGAAGCGATAGCGGCGGCGGCCACGTAGTCATATTCCTCCAGCCGAATGAAAATCAGCAGCGAGGTGATCTCCGTCGACATCGGCTGGTTGCCGGCAATGAAGATGATCGCGCCGAACTCGCCGAGGCAGCGGGCAAAGGAGAGCGATACGCCAGCGAGGAGCGCCGGCATGAGAAGCGGCAATATTACCTTGCGGAAAATCTCCCAATCGGAACCACCGAGCGATTGTGCCGCCTCCTCCAATGCCGGATCGAGATCCTCCAGCACCGGCTGCACAGTCCGCACGATGAAGGGCAGCGACGTGAAGCACATGGCGATGGCAATGCCGAGCGGAGTGTAAGCGACCTTGACGCCGATCTGGCCAAGCAGGAAGCCGAACCAGCCATTGGGCGCAAACAAAGCCGTCAACGAAATGCCGGCAACGGCAGTCGGCAGGGCAAAGGGCAAATCGACCATGGCATCGAGGATGCGTCTGCCGGGAAATCGGTAACGGGTCAGGACCCAGGCGAGCGCCAGTCCAAAAAAGAGGTTGAAGACGGTTGCGGCAAAAGCCGAGGAAACCGTAACGCGATAGCTCGCAAGCGCGCGCGGAGAGGAAACGATACGCCAGTAGTCCTCGAAGCCCAGGCTTCCTGTCTTGAACACGAGTGCCGCCAACGGCAGCACAACGATGAGCCCCACATAAAATAGGGTGATACCGAGCGACAGCGGCAATCCTGGAAGGATGTTCCGTCTCAAACTGCTATTTCCTTTTATGGCAAAACCCGGCAGGACCGAAGTCCGCCGGGCAATATCAAAAGCGAGTTCCAATCAGGGGTTAGCGGCTGCCATAAAGCTTGTCGAGCGTAGCACCCGAGGCAAAGTGCTCCTTCTGGACTTTTTCCCAGCCACCGAAAACGTCGTCCACCTTGAGCAGGCGGATATCGGGGAATTGCCCCTTCACTTCAGCCGCGACCTTTTCGTTATTGACCCGATTGCCGAACTCGGCAGCGATCCGTTGTCCCTCTTCGCTGTAGAGGAATTCCAGATAGGATTTGGCGAGCGCTTCGGTGCCGTGCTTCTGCGCCACTTTGTCAACGACGGCAACCGGGAACTCGGCGAGCAGGCTCACCGAAGGTATGACGCTTTCGACCTTGTCCTTGCCATATTGCTTGACGATGCCGCGGGTCTCCGCCTCAAACGTGATCAGCACATCGCCGGTCTCACGCTCTACGAATGTGGTCGTGGCAGCCCGGCCGCCGGTGTCGAAGACCGGAACATTGTTGAAAATCTTGGTAATGTAGGCCTCGATCTTTCCCTGATCGCCCTTATAGGTCTCGTTCGCCCAAGCGTAGGCCGCAAGATAGGTGTAGCGGGAATTGCCCGATGTTTTCGGATTTGGGAAAACGGCGTGGACATCGTCACGGGCAAGATCGCCCCAATCCTTGATATTCTTCGGATTGCCGGCACGCACCAGGAATGAAGGGAAGGAATAGAAGGGAGACGCATTGTTCGGGAAGGCCTTGGTCCAGTCCTTCGCCACAAATCCGTTCTTGGCGAGGAAATCGATGTCCGTGGACTGGTTGAAAGTCACGACATCAGCTCCCAGCCCTTCGACGATGGAGCGGGCTTGCTTGGATGTGCCGGCATGCGATTGATCGATGGTGACACCGGGATGCTGTTTGATGAAAGCCTCGTTCTCGGCGGCGAAGAGCTCGCGGGAAACATCGTAAGAAGCGTTCAGCAGCTTCGTCGGCTGCTGCGCCAATGTCGGGCCGGCAAGAAGGGCGGCAAATGCGGTGCCGAGAATGAATAGGCGGATCATGCAAGTCTCCGGTCAATTATATCGTGCCGGAAACTACCGATGCGAGCATCGGATCGCGAGCAACCCTGCACCTTACTTGGGCTCGACCTTAGAAATTTTGTCCAAATTCCGCCCTATTTCGCGCAGCCCTTGCCGGGATTGTGCCAACCAAGCCACGGGTGCACAAGAATAGTATTCGGCGTTGCCTTCGCTCAAGCGTTGGGAGGGATTAACTGCCGCTTGCACGCACGGGGCAAGAAGGACCCGGCTCCTCGAGCCATGGCAACGGAGCCTACTGCGCCCTGCGCTCGCGCGGCCATCTCCAAGCTGTCTTTGCTCTTGAGCAGGCCGAACGCCTTTACCGGTTCCCGCGCAGGCGAGGTGACATCAGTACCTATCATAGAACCATTGAATTCCGGGCTATCCCTGGCGCATACCCCAGCCGGGGCGGCTCCTATTTGAGAACCGCCGATTTCTACTTTAAATTGCCGACCGTTCATCAGCCATTCAGGCGTGTTTGAGTAGCTGGTAATCGCGGTAGTGTCGGTGGAGGAGTTGGCGGCATGATCTCATTCTCAGGCGCAACGGAGGCGATCCCTCTCTTGGCCGCCTCGACCGTTCCGCCAAGCCCAGAGCTGATATCAAGACCGATTGCCCATGCCGGCAGCGACTTTCGCGCGGCTTTGACCGACGTCGCCGCGCAGACCGAATTGGCCGGAATGATCTCTAGTCTCGATTGCTGCATCAGGGCCCGGATCAATGCAAATTAATTCGCTCACAGGTCGTGTTTTTCTGCTGACCACGCTCTGGTCGATCGTGGCGACGGTTGTGGTCGGCCTTTTCATCTCCAATCTCTATCGCAAAAGTGTCGAGCGCGGCTTTCAGGATTTGCTGAGAGCACAGCTCTCTAGCGTCATCGGTTCGATTACGGTCGGCGATCAGCGGGCGTTGTCAGGCAATCCGCAGCTCGGCGACCTGCGCTACCTCCAGCCGAAAACGGGCTGGTACTGGATGGTCGAGCCACTTGGCACCTATACCGCGACACCACTGGTCTCGCCATCGCTCGGCGAATCTCACCTGCCAATAGTCCCCGAAAACGACACGCCCTTCGATAAGCGCTACGAGCGCTACTATACCGTCAACGATACCTTCGGAAACCGCGTGCAGGTGGCCGAAACACAGGTCGTTCTCGACGCAGACGGCCGCGTTGCCCGATTTCGCGTAACGGGTAACACCGCTGTGGTGGAGGACGACGTGCGGCGTTTCTCCTACTATCTCTATTTCGCGCTTTTTGTCTCCGGCCTCGGGGGCTTGATCATCAACGCGTTTGCCCGTCAAACTCAACAGAAAGCTTCGTGAGCGGTCATGCGATTTATTCCGCCAAGCGCCTTTCGGAAGGCGGAAATCAGATGACCTGGCGGGGTAACATGGGTGCTAACGGCACTCGGACACATTTGCCGCAATCCTTGTTCCCGGCCAAGGGAATGGATCGGAACGGGGTTGCGGTGAAAGGCGCCTTGCGATGCCTCGCCCATCTCACGCGGAGCCTTCACGGATCCTCCCGACCGATGCTGCGACATATGCCCCGGTTCCTTCATCGTCCAGTTCGCCCCCTTTCAAATTATGTCGATATCGCAGAGGATTAGCCGCGGCCTCGCATCGTGGCAAAGCGTCGCGACCTACGTAAACGATCAAATCGGGCGGCTCTCGCCGCCCCAAGAAAATTCAGTGGAAGGTAATTGCCATGTCCAGAGATCCTCGCTTCGATATTCTCTTCGAACCTGTCAAGATCGGCCCTGTCACGGCACGCAATCGCTTCTACCAAGTGCCGCACTGTTCGGGGATGGGGTATCGTTACCCCAATGCAGAAGCACAGCTCCGCGGCATGAAAGCGGAGGGAGGTTGGGCGGTCGTCTCGACACAGGAAGCGGAAATTCATCCAACCTCAGACCTGACGCCGGCCAATGAAGCGCGCCTGTGGGACGAGCGAGACTTGCCTGCACTATCCGCAGTCACCGAACGCATCCATCACCATGGAAGCCTTGCGGCCATCCAGCTCGTGCACAACGGCCTGCATGTCGCCAACCGTTTCAGTCGGATGATCCCCCTCGCCCCATCGCACGCTGTCGGCGACGGCATCGATCCCGTGCAGGCGCGCGCCATGGACAAATCGGATATTTCCGCCATGCGCCGCTGGTATCGCAACGCTGCCTTGCGCGCAAGAAAGGCCGGCTTCGATATCATTTATGTTTATGCAGGCCACGACATGAGCATATTGCAACACTTCCTGTCGCGTCGTCACAACGATCGCACCGACGAATATGGCGGTTCGTTCGAAAACCGGTTGCGGCTATTTCGCGAGATCTTGGAGGACACACGGGAGGCGATCGGCGACACCTGTGCGCTCGCCGTCCGCCTGGCGGTGGACGAGTTGATCGGCCCTTCGGGGATCACCAGCGAGGGTGAAGGCAAGGATATCATCGCGGCACTTGCCGAACTTCCGGATCTCTGGGACGTCAACCTCTCCGACTGGTCCAACGATAGCCAGACTGCGCGCTTTTCTGAAGAGGGCTACCAGGAACCCTATATCCGCTTCGTCAAGTCCATCACAACCAAGCCGGTCGTCGGCGTCGGTCGCTACACGTCGCCGGACAGCATGGCACGAGCGATCCGCCAAGGCATCCTCGACTTCATCGGCGCGGCCCGGCCGTCGATCGCCGATCCCTACCTTCCGCGAAAGATCGAGGAAGGTCGTGTCGACGACATACGCGAATGCATCGGTTGCAATATCTGCACATCCGGCGACAACACCAACGTTCCGATGCGCTGCACGCAGAATCCAACGATCGGCGAGGAATGGCGCAAGGGTTGGCATCCGGAAATCATAGCATCATCGCCGGCACCTGAACCGGCCCTGATCATCGGGGGTGGACCGGCAGGTCTTGAAGCGGCTCGCGCCCTTGCCCAGCGTGGTGTCGATGTCGTCCTCGCCGAGGGAGGCGAGGAGTGGGGTGGCAGGGTCGCACGAGAATGTCGCCTGCCGGGGCTTGCGACATGGGGACGGGTGCGCGACTGGCGGGTCGGTCAACTGAGCACGCGGGTCAACGCCGAACTTTATCTGCACAGCCCGCTAAGTGCCGACGATGTCCTGCAGTACGGCATTCCTCACGTGGCGATTGCGACCGGATCGAAATGGCGGTGCGACGGCGTCGGCCGCACTCACCGACAGCCTCTTGCCTTTCTCAAGAAAGGCAATCTCCTTTCGCCCGACGTCCTTCTTGACATCGGTGCTTCAGCGGTCACTGAAGGTGGTCCGGCTGTCGTATTCGACGATGATAGCTATTATCTGGGTAGCGTGCTCGCCGAGTTGCTTGCCCGGGCCGGCCGGTCCGTTGTCTTCGTAACGCCGGAAGCCCAGGTTTCCCCGTGGAGCAAGAACACGCTCGAACAGGGACGGGTTCAACGGCGCCTTATCGAACTCGGCGTGGAGATCATCTGCGCGATGACGCTTGCCGATCGGACCAGGGATCGGCTTGAGCTCTCCTGCATTTACAGCGGAAGGAGCCGACAAATCGAGTGCGGCACGCTCGTTCCAGTCACGGCGCGCCTGCCCGATGAAACATTATGGCTTGCCCTGAAGGCGCGGGAGGCGGAATGGGCCGATGCCGGCATCAAGACCGTTGTCCGGTTGGGAGACTGTTTGGCCCCCGGCCTGATCGCGGCAGCCGTCTATTCGGGCCATGAATATGCCCGAACTTATCAGGAGCAAATTGACGGGGATTGCCCACCCTTCCTGCGCGAAGACATTGCGACTCTTTATGCCGGGTCGAGAAAACTGGATTAACGCAATGTCGCGGCGATTTTTCGGCGCAGCTGCCTGGCATAAACCGCTCCAAGTTTGCAACCCGATCGCCGGACTGTTTCATAGGAGACGGCAATGCCGCGCTCCAACAGCATTTCCTCGACTATCCGCAGGCTCAAAAGGGTACAGGAAATACAGCCGCACGGCACCAGCAATTGAGCGGCGCGACAGAATTTGACTGTCGCGCCGCATTTGCTCAATGGTTCAGCGGAGGTCAGCGAGCCGGCTTGAAAGCAGCGCGCAGTTCTTCGGCAAACAGCTGAGGCTGTTCCCAGGCTGCGAAGTGCCCGCCCTTGGCGACCCGATGGTAGTAGTTGAGCGTCGGGTAGGCCTGCTTGCTCCAGCTTTCGGGCGCCTGATAGATCTCCTTGGGAAAGACGGAAATACCGACCGGGATCTTGATATCCTGGGTCTTTTGGGCGACAGCGCTGAAATTGTTGTTGTTGTTTTCCCAATAGAAGCGCGATGAGGACGCACCACTGTTCGTCAGCCAGTAAAGCGTGATGTCGTTGAGCATCTCGTCTCGGGACAAGACGCGCTCGGGGACACCGTCGCTGTCGCTCCATTGGGCAAACTTCTCGTACATCCAGGCGGCAAGGCCGGCCGGTGAATCCGACAGCGAGTAGCCAATCGTCTGCGGCCGTGTCACCATCAGGGCGCCATAGGCGGCGTTTCGCCCAAAGAATGCGCTGAGGGACTGGAAGGCTTCACGTTCGTCGGGAGCAAGGCTCCCCGGGGCCGGATCGCCGCTGTTGATTGGCTTGACCAGGTCGCCAGGGATGGTGGCCGGCATATTGAGATGAATGGCGAGCAGGCCCTTTGGCGCCAAGCGTCCGAGCGCATCGGAAATGACCGATCCATGATCACCACCCTGGGAAACATAGTGATCATAGCCGAGCCGCTTCATCAGCACATCCCAGGCTCGTGCCGTACGGTCCGGTCCCCAGCCCAGTTCGGTCGGTTTTCCTGAGAAGCCATAGCCGGGGATCGACGGGATGACGACGTCAAACGCATCTTCGGGCCGGCCGCCGTAAGCCGCGGGATCGGTGAGAGGGCCGATGGCCTTCAGAAACTCGAATGTCGAGCCCGGCCAGCCATGGGTAAGGATGAGTGGCAGCGCATTGGGATTTTTCGAGCGGACGTGGATGAATTGGATATCGACGCCGTCGATCGTGGTAATGAACTCCGGCAGCGCATTCAGCTGCGTTTCGGCCTTGCGCCAATCATAGCCGGTTCCCCAATATCGCACCAGCTCCTGAACCTGCGCCAATTGAATGCCCTGCGACTGATCGCCAACCGTTTCCCTATCGGGCCAGCGTGTCTCGGCGATGCGCCGGCGCAACTCGTCAAGCTGCGACTGTGGAACATGGACCTGGAAGGGACGGATCGTCTCGTCCACTTTTGTCGTATTCACCGCCGCGATTGCAGCGTCGGCAGCGCTCGCCGTCTGAATATATCCTGCCGGAGCGAGCATGAGCGCACCAAAGGTAAAAGCGACGAGAGAACCCGCGCGAGATACGCGTGGAGGCGACTTTTCATTTCTATTCATGGAAAACCCCGTTGTTTCTGGCCAGTGCGGCGACAAAACGGAAGCTAGGGATCCAATGTATCTGCGGTGTTTGAAGAAACCGGCGAAATTGTATCGGAACGTATTATTCTACTTCTGGAGGGATGCGAAACCGCGATCGCAGCCCGGGTCCGGATGACGCGACGGTGCCAAACGTCGGATAGTTTGCCAGATCTCATCACCGTCGCGATCATTATGCGATGGCATTGCCGAGCGACCATCGTGACTTTGGATAGCATGATGATTTTACCCGGCTTTGCCTTTGGACAGATTTCTCAATTGGCCCGTCGCTGCATCAACCACAGTAAGTACGGCCCACCGATCAGGGCCGCCAGCAGACCGGCAGGCATCTGATCGGGAAACAATACCACTCTACCAAGCCAGTCTGCGCAAATCATCACCGTTCCGCCGATCAGCGCCGCCGCGCTCAGATGGGTCCCGGCCCGAACATAGCCCAGCATGCGTGCGACATGCGGCGCCATGATACCGATGAAGCTCATCGGGCCGACAATCAGGGTCGATGCGCCCGCAAGCATGGCGATAACCAGTAAAAGGCAAAGGCGGCTTATATTGAGGCCGACACCAAGTTGCACGGCCGATGACGCACCAAGCGGCAGGATCTCAAGCCAGCGCAACATGAATGGCAAGACCATCGATGCGATCAACAGGACGCATCCGATGACAGCGGCGTCCATCGGCTGCGCCAACCAGGTGGAGCCTGAGAGCCATCGAAACAATATCGCCATGCGTGGATCCCCCGTTCCCATCAGAACCGAGACGAGCCCGCTGAACAGCGTCGTCAATGAGATACCGATATAGATCATCCGGTCAGGCGAGAACCCTGATCGGCGTGACAGAAACAGAAGCATCGCCATCGTGACGAACGCTCCGAGGCCGGCTCCTGCATTCTGCGTCGCACGGTCGAAACCAAGACCACAAAGCAGCATGATGATGACGCCGAGAGATGCGCCAGTACTGACACCGAGGATCTCCGGAGCTGCCATGGGGTTCCCCATCACACGCTGCGTGACCACGCCGGCAAGAGCAATCGAGGCCCCGCCGCAAAATGCCGCTATCAGCCGGGGGAGACGCCAATAGGAGAGATCGATGAATTCCCGCCCGCGACTCCAGTGCCATCCATCAAGACCTATACCAAGCGATAGTGATAGCCACGAAACCAGGAGGATGAGACATAGGATCGCAACGAGGAACATGCCGAAGCTCTGGCTGCGCCTCAAAGAGAAGGCTGGTCGCGTTTCACTCGCCCCGCCGGCTGGCCGCATTCCCCGCAACATGAAAAGCAGGATCGGAGAACCGATGAGTGCTACGGCCGCGCCTGTCGGGATTTCGCGCGCCGTCGCGAACCACTGCACACATTGGTCAACGGACCATAGCAACGAAGCTCCAATGACCGCGGAGAAGAGCAACTGCCTGCCAACGGTCCTTGCGCCCGACAGCCGCGCCAGGGCCGGTGCTATGAGGCCGACGAAGCTGATCGGCCCAACCGCACCGACGAGGAGAGAAGCGACGACGATGGCAATAACGAGGATCAAAGCACGAATGAGCGGTAACGACAGGCCGAGACTTGTTGCACCCTCGTCATTCAACGACAGCAGCATGAGTGGCCTGCGAAATGCCAGAAGAAGAACAATGGCGACAGCGTACCAGGGCGCGGTCGACGTCACACGGGACCAACCCTGGATATTCAGCGAGCCGGCTCCCCAGATGAAGACATGCCGGACTCCCCCATGGAAAAGGATCAAGGTGCTTGCCAGGGTCGACGCATAAAGCCCGATGACCAGGCCGGCGAGAATGACGGCGATCGGCTCCAACCTCCGCCGCCATGCAATCACGAGCACGAGGATGGCAGCCCCGCTCCCGCCAAGAATCGCTACGCCTTCCGTGGGGAGCTGCAACGCGGCCGGCAGCCAGAATGTTGCCGCGGCCACCGCGACGTAAGCGCCCCCCGTGATACCGAGCGTGGCGGCGTCGGCAAGCGGGTTGCGAAGGACATGCTGCAACAATGCGCCGACCAGTGCCAGCCCCGCGCCGGCGAGCAGGCTCATGGCGATACGAGGGAAGAAGGTTTCGTGCGCAACCAGCTGACGGATGTTCCCATCGGCCGGACGGAACAATGCCGCGGGCCATTCGGCCAGGGGCAGCAGATGGGACAGATTGTAGAGGCTTAGCGCGGTGGCCGCGATTGCCAGCGGCAGCGCAATCGACACATATCGCATTGCCCGCACTCGTCGGTTGAGTGGCATGGTACCGCGGCTAGTCATCAAGGTCATCCTTGCCAAGAGCGGCCGCCAGAAGTGTCGCAAAGCGATTGATCGATGGTAGCCCTCCCTGCTCGTAGACGGCGGCGATTTCGGTGACCCTGCGCTTCTCGACGAAAGGCAACGCTCGCCAAAAGCGTTGGCCTTCCATGCTTTTTGGAATGCCCCTCCCGGCTGCGGAGATCACGACGACGTCGCTGTCAGGAAAATCGGCCAGCCGCTCGATACCGACAATCGCCCTGCCTGCGAAACCGGAAGATGCCTTCCAGCCATTGGTCAATCCAAGGCGCCCGAGCACATCGTCGTAGAGGCTACCCTTCGCAAAGATCGCAACGTGCCTGTCATCGACAAAGCTCGTCAGAACGAAGGAGCGAGCCGTGTACTTTGCCAGTCTCTCCTGCGCCTGCGACAGCGACCCCAATGTCGCTGCGATGAGCGCCTGCCCTTGTTCGCGCCGCTTCAGCTCCGCGGAAATGTTTTCCGTTGCAGACATTGCTGCCTCAAGCGACGCGCCGTTGCGATCGCGTAGCGAAAAGGACGAAACCGCGCAGATCCGCTCAAGCTGCGGCCGCGCAACTTCGAGTTCGGGCGTGATCAAGATACGATCCGCACGCAGTTCGTAGAGCAGTTCGTAATTCGGTGTGAACAACAAGCCGACGTCCACAACGCTTTTCGGCATTGCAGGAGCGACGACGTTGCGCGCGTAATAGGCAACGGCCGGAACTCCGACCGGAACGAAACCGAGGGCGACGACGGTTGCGGCAAGCCCCCAGTCAAGAACGGCTATTCGCTCGGATCGACTTTCCTCCTGCCGCGGCTCTTCAGCCTTCACGCCACGGCATACGGCAAGAGTTGCAATGCCGGTCAGGAATGTCCGTCTCGTCGTTCCAGGATGGGCCAAAGGCCCATCCCGATGTCGCTTTGCGCAGATCAACGGCAGCCCCCTACCAACGGTAGTCGAGCGTCGCATATACGGTACGTCCCTGCCCCCAACGGCAATTGATGTTGGAGCAATCGGAAACGTAGACCTTGTCGAACAGATTGGACGCATTCACCGATGCGGTCAGGCCTTTGTATTTCTGATCCAGATTGCCGAAATCGTAGCGGACCGCAGCATCGAACAGCACATAGTCCGGTATCTTTGCCGTATTCGTGGTGTTGGCGAATGATGCGCCGATATAGCGGGCGCCGCCGCCAATTCCGAGACCGGCGAGCGGTCCGGACTGGATGGTGTAGTCCATCCACAGCTTGGCGACGTTGCGTGGCACATTCGCGGGCTCCTTGCCAACGAGGCCGCTATTATCCTTCGTCACCTTCGGATCGAGATAGGCATAGGACGCCTGCAGGCTCCACGCATCCGTCAAGCTCGCAACGCCTGAGAGCTCGATGCCGCGTGAGCGGATTTCGCCGGTCTGAACTTGAAAGCCAGTGTGGAGAGGGTCCGTTGTCGGCACGTTCTGTTGGGTCAGGTCAAAGGCTGCGACTGTAAACAGTGCGTTCCATGCCTCTGGTTTGAACTTGATGCCACCTTCGAACTGCTGTCCCGTCGTCGGACCAAGATAGGATCCATCAAACGACAATCCAGTAGAGGGCGTGAAGGACGTTGAATAGCTGACATAGGGCGCCAGGCCGTTGTCAAAGAGATAGGTGAGACCAACGCGGCCGGTAAATGCCTTGTCGTCCTGCTCGGTCTGCGCCGACGTCAATTTGTTGAGCGTATCGCTCCAGGCATGGTCCTGGCGCCCGGTCAACGTCAGCAGAAACCGATCGAACTTGATCTGGTCCTGCGCATAGATGCCGACCTGATTGAACGTCTGCTGGCGATTGAGGTTTACCTTCGGCAATCCTACCGCCAAGTCGTAGTTCGGATCGAGAACATTGATATTTGGACCAACACCGTAACGGGAGAAATCGTGCCGGTTGAGATATTGATAGTCGACGCCGAACAAGGCCTTGTGTTGCAGCGGACCTGTGTCGAAATCGGCTTCCAGCTGGTTGTCGAGACCAACGCTATTGGCCTGGCCCTGATACATGTAATTGTCGCGCTGCAGGATGGAGGTTCCTTTGACAAAGTCATAGGCCTGCAATGCGTTGTAGACGGAATTGACGTGGGAGAAGCGGAAATTCTGCCTGACGGTGAAGGTGTCGTCGAACCGGTGCTCGAATTCGTATCCGATCGACTCGCGCTGACGTTTGAATTCCTCAAACGAGGGTTGACCGGTATTAAACTCGCGCGGAAGCTTGCCGCCTGGCAAGGCCGGATTGGAATACAGGGTCCCGGAATATGGCAATGAGCTCCAAAAGCCACCTTTCGGATCGTTGAGGTAGCTACCGAGTATGGTCAGCGAGGTATCTTCGTCGGGCTTGATCGTCAGGGCGGGAGCTATGGCAAGACGCTGCTCCTTCATGTCATCGACCTGCGCGCCTGTTGTACGACCAAGACCTGTCAGCCGGTACAATAGCGTTCCGTCATCCGTTACCGGACCACCGAAATCGAAAGCAGCCTGAGCGCGGTCGAACGAGCCTGTCTGAAATTGAACATGACCAAAGGGCGTGTCGGTCGGCCTTTTGCTCACGAGATTGACGAGCCCTCCTGGGGAGACCTGGCCATATAGGCCGGATGACGGGCCTTCGAGAACATCGATCCGATCAAGAAAGAAGGGGTCGATCTTGTTCTCAATCCAGGCACCCTGGGTCTGGAGTTTCAGGCCATCTTGATACTGGTCGAGGGTGAACCCTCTCGCCTTGAAATACTCGTCGCGCGTGTCGGTATTGTCGCCGAAATAAATGCCCGGCATGTAACGGGCTGCTTGAGTAAGGTTTGTCGCCTGCTGAGCGTCTATCTGCGCGCGTGTCGTCACGCTGACTGTCTGCGGCGTCTCGATCAGCGGTGTATTCGTCTTTGACCCCGCCAGCGTGTTGTCCGCGACAAAGCCGTTACCTGGTGCGGTCGGCGACTGCTCGCCCTGGACGACGATGGGCGCAAGTTGCGTCGCTCCGTCAGCCGCGGCCCCGTCAACGACCGACGACGATGGCGTAATTGTAACGGTAGTGGAATTGGTGAACGAATATCTCAGTCCTGATCCGCCCAGAATCTGCGAAAGCGCCTGTTGCGGGCTCGCGCTTCCCGAAAAGCCCCTGGTGGTTTTTCCCGCGACAATCGAGGCTAGGTAGGACACCTGCAGGCCAGCCTGACGCCCAAACGCGGTAAGTGCCTGGCTGAGCGGGGCGGCCGGCACGGAGAATTTGATTTTCCCGGCGTCCTGGGCGAACGTCACATCGTTCGCAACGACGAGGCTCGCCCCGATCGCCGTGGTCATCATCAACGCTGTCGTCAGCGCTCTGACGACCATTTTTACTCCTGTGGTCCTTCGATATCCGGTCCCCATGCCCTGCTACTCCAATTCGATTTCGCCCTGGGATTCGCTTCGCAAAGCGACCCCTTCAGCTATTACAAACGGAGCTCGGAAATTTTCCTCTTTTTCTCAAGTTTTTTAAATCGGCGAGATGACAGTCATGAATGAGGCCATCCGACGGACGCGACCACCTGCCGGGTGCACGACCGCCTCGAGGGCACGCTGAGGATTGGAGAGGTCAAAGATGCCGCTGACGCGGAGCGAGCCGATATAGGGGTCGGCAAGGACGACTTCGCCTGGGATCCAACGGCTGATCCGGGCGACCAATGCCGACACGGTCTCCCTTTCCGCAATGACAAGACGCTCACGCCAGGCACCTATCTGCCCTGGTTCACGCTTTCCGCGGTCCACGTCTCCGGACGATGGGTCGAATGACACCCAGTCGTTTTCACCAAGCTTTTCACCTGCGGACAGTATCGACGCCGAAGCACGCACGTCGACAAGACCATGGTCGACACCGACCGTGACGATACCGGCATCCCGGGATACATCAAAGGCAGTGCCAAGCGCCGTCGCAGTCGCGCCGTCGGCTGTCACCTTGAATGGCTTGTCCCGATCCTTGGCGACGTCGAAGAACGACATTCCGTCCAGAATATCGATCTGGCGGATATCTTCGCTGTATCGAAGCGCGATGGCGCTGTCGGGCCCAAGCGTGGCGACACTTCCGTCGGGCAGCGAAACGGACAGGATCTGACCTGTTCCCGTCGCATAATCAGCGCGGATGCTGCGCATAATCCTCGGATAGAGAAAAGAGCCGGACGCGGCCGCGCCGAAGCCGATCGTGCCCATAATCATCAAATTGCGTCTGG
>NZ_JAELTU010001002.1 GCF_016429015.1 Rhizobium sp. ASV20 | reverse complement strand
CCATTCACGATCCGATTGCGAACCTCTTCCACATACCCCGCCACGACATCTCCGCCGGCCACCATCGCGAACTGCGCGCCGCCGCGATGGATCAATGGGCGAAAATCGCCCGGGTATGATCGGTCCGAAGAAACCCAGCATCTCAGCTTGTCTCGTGACGTTAAGTTTACGATGCCTCGCGATGCTCGGACAGCATGAAATCAAGGGTTTTGCCGAATTTATCGACGGCACGATAGAAATAGGTCCACTTGCCTTTGACCTGTATATAGGTCTCGTCCATTCGCCAGGAACGGCTGGTCCCGG
>NZ_JAELTU010001001.1 GCF_016429015.1 Rhizobium sp. ASV20 | reverse complement strand
TATTATGGCCGGGCAGGTATTGCAGCGGGTGCAGGCGCTGCCGGAAGCGCAGCGCACCGCGGTATTTCTTGCCTATGTCGAAGGGCTTTCCTATCGCGAAGTGGCGGAAATCCTCGACGTGCCGATCCTGTCTCTTATACACATCTGACGCTGCCGACGAAATTCTTGGAGTGTAGTTCTCGGTGGTCGCCGTAGCATTAAAAAGGGGGGGGGGGGGGGGGGGGGGGGGGGGGGGGGGGGGGGGGGGGGGGGGGGGGGGGGGGGGGGGGGGGGGGGGGGGGGGGGGGGGGGGGGGGGGGGGGGG
>NZ_JAELTU010001000.1 GCF_016429015.1 Rhizobium sp. ASV20 | reverse complement strand
CCCCCCCCCCCCCCCCCCCCCCCCCCCCCCCCCCCCCCCCCCCCCCCCCCCCCCCCCCCCCCCCCCCCCCCCCCCCCCCCCCCCCCCCCCCCCCCCCCCCCTTTTAATGATCCGGCGACCACCGAGAACTACACTCCAAGAATTTCGTCGGCAGCGTCAGATGTGTATAAGAGACAGCGGATAGACCGACGGTCACCAGCAATTCCTCGACCCGTTCGGTGATCTCCGCCGCGGTCTTGCGCAGCTTCAGCTCGCGCAGCGGTTCGGCAATGATGTTCTTCACCCGCCAGCGCGGATTGAGCGA
>NZ_JAELTU010000999.1 GCF_016429015.1 Rhizobium sp. ASV20 | reverse complement strand
CCCCCCCCCCCCCCCCCCCCCCCCCCCCCCCCCCCCCCCCCCCCCCCCCCCCCCCCCCCCCCCCCCCCCCCCCCCCCCCCCCCCCCCCCCCCCCCCCCCCTTTTTAATGATCCGGCGACCACCGAGAACTACACTCCAAGAATTTCGTCGGCAGCGTCAGATGTGTATAAGAGACAGGTCCAAGTCCCTAACACGCTGGATTTAACCCCCGAAGGTATGAACGCGGGCTGAACCGAAAAAGGTGTTTTTTGGGCGAAATCAAGACGGCTCAGGACACGCCGGCCCGCCGAAAATCGCCCGCCGG
>NZ_JAELTU010000138.1 GCF_016429015.1 Rhizobium sp. ASV20 | reverse complement strand
CAGTCAGGCCGACATCAAGGCGCAGAAGATCATCCGCGACGAATTGATGAAGGCGCGTCCGACCTATGGCTTCCTCGGCGAAGAGGGCGACGAGATCAAGGGCACGGACGGCGCGCATCGCTGGATCGTCGATCCGCTCGACGGCACCACCAACTTCCTGCACGGCATTCCTCTTTTTGCGGTTTCCGTCGCTCTGGAGCGCAACGGTGAGATCGTTGCCGGCGTTACTTTCAATCCGGCGACGGATGAACTCTATACGTCGGAGCGCGGCGGCGGTGCATTCCTCAACGATCGTCGTCTGCGCGTCGCCTCGCGCCGCGTGCTTTCCGACAGCGTCATCAGCTGTGGCGTTCCGAATCTCGGCCGCGGCAACCATGGCAAGTTCCTCGTCGAGTTGCGTCATGCCATGGGCGAAGCCGCAGGCGTGCGCAGCCTCGGCTCGGCGTCGCTCGATCTTGCCTATGTGGCGGCCGGCCGCTTCGATGGCTTCTGGGAAACCGGCCTGTACCCCTGGGATGTTGCAGCCGGCATCCTGTTCATCCGCGAAGCCGGCGGTTTCGTCTCGGATTTCCACGGCGGCACCGATATGCTCAACACCGGCTCGATCATTTGCGGCAACGAGCACATCCAGAAGGCGCTTGCCGAGGTCGTGAAGCGACCGATTCCGACGAAGTAAGTTACGTTCCGTCACGTTCCTTCAGTCATAAAACAGTCTGTTGCCAACGGGCTGTTTTGTGCTTTCCGTCTCTTCAATTCGGCACAATGATGCTCTAGTCTCCGCTGCGGAAAATGCGGTGGCGGAGCGTATGATGGAAAATGTGAAACTGTCGGATCTGGGATCGACCGACAACGTATCGGGAAATTACACCTACAAGCTCTCAAGCCCGATGGCCTTCTTCTGGACGATGATCCTTTTCCTGATCATCGTCGGTTTCATCGTGGCCATCCTGTTCCGCCAGGCTCAGGTCGCTTTCCTCCACAATCCCGGTCTCAACGGCCTGATCGTCGGCGTTCTGGTCGTCGGCATACTGCTTGTCTTCAATCATGTGCTGATGCTGAGGCCAGAGGTTCGCTGGTTCAATCATTTCCGCGCCGTCGGCAATGCCGACAAGGTCGGCCGCAGTCCGCGGCTGCTCGCGCCCATGCGCGCACTGCTTGGCAATCGCCGGGCTATGCAGCTCTCGACGGCGACGCTGCGCTCCATTCTCGACTCGATCGCCACGCGTCTCGACGAATCGCGCGACACTTCACGCTATCTCATCGGCTTGCTCGTCTTTCTCGGTCTGCTCGGCACCTTCTGGGGCCTGATCGGCACGATCGGCTCGATCAACGACGTTATCCAGGGTCTTGATGCCGGCACCGGCGATAGCGGTGATATCCTAAGTGCCCTGAAATCCGGACTCTCCGGACCGCTGGTCGGCATGGGCACGGCTTTCTCGTCCTCGCTGCTCGGCCTTTCCGGGTCGCTGATTCTCGGCTTCCTCGACCTGCAGGCGGGGCGTGCGCAGAACCGTTTTTATACCGAACTTGAGAACTGGCTTTCCTCGGTTACCGATGTCGGTTCGGATATCGCCCCCGTTATCGACAATGCCGCCGGTGCCTCCTCTGAGGATGTGCGGGCCTTGTCGGACTATCTGCGCAAGATCGCCGACGAAGGTGGCGGCCAGCGCTCGGTAACTGCGATGGCGAACCTTGCCGAGGGCATTCAGGGGCTGGTCAAAAACATGCGCAACGAGCAGCAGATGCTGCGCGACTGGATCGAGGCACAGCAGGAGGAGGCGAAATCGATGCGGCGCACGCTCGACCGCCTTGCCGACCGCATCAGCCATGCCGAGAAGACCGGGAGCAAATAATCCATGGCGCTCGCCCGCAACCGACGTCACCAGAGGACTGTCGACTATTGGCCCGGCTTCGTCGATGCGCTGTCGACGCTGCTCATGGCCATCATGTTCCTGCTGACGGTCTTCGTCGTCGGCCAGTTCATTCTCAGCCGCGAGATTTCGGGGCGTGACGAGGTGCTCAACCGCCTCAACAGCCGTATCAACGATCTTGTCGAGCAGCTGGCTCTGGAAAAGAACGGCAAGCAGGATCTGGAAGATACCGTTGCCAATTTGCAGGCCTCTCTCTCATCGGCGGAAAGCGAACGCTCGCGTCTGCAAGCCTTGCTCTCTGCCGGTTCCGGCAACAGCCAGGCTGCGGAGGCGAAGGTCGGTACGCTCTCGCAACAGCTTGACGAGCAGAAGCAGGCGAGTGCCCGGGCGCTGAGCCAGGTCGACCTCCTCAATCAGCAGATTGCTGCCTTGCGCAGCCAGATCGCGGCGGTGGAGGCCGCGCTGCAGGCGTCCGAGTCCAAGGATCAGTCGTCGCAGGTGAAGATCGCCGATCTGGGACGGCGGCTCAATGTGGCGCTGGCCCAGCGTGTGCAGGAACTGAACCGCTATCGCTCGGATTTCTTCGGTCGGCTGCGTGAAATTCTGTCTGACCGCGACAATATCCGTATCGTCGGCGATCGCTTCGTTTTCCAGTCAGAAGTGCTGTTCCCGTCCGGCGCTGCGGATCTCAATCCGGCAGGCCAGGCGGAGATGGCGAAACTGGCTGCTGCGTTGATCGATCTTTCCAAGGAAATCCCGCCGGAGATCAACTGGGTGCTGCGAGTCGATGGCCATACCGACAATGTGCCGCTCTCGGGTAGTGGCCGCTATCAGGACAACTGGGCGCTGTCTTCGGCGCGCGCCATCGCCGTCGTCAAGTTCCTGATTGCGCAGGGTGTGCCCGCTGACAGGCTGGTGGCGGCAGGCTTCGGCGAGTTCCAACCGATCGCTCCCGGCGACACGCCGGAAGCGCGTGCCACCAACCGCCGTATCGAACTCAAGCTGACCGAGAAGTAGTCGGTCAGTATTCCGCCAATATAATAAAAGCCGCGCATGCAAGGCCGGAAGAAACGGTTGCAGGACTTTGCCGCCGTGGCGATTGCGACAGCGCTTCAAATCCATCTCGGACAAATGAAAACGGCCGGCACGCCAAAGGGCAGCCGGCCGATCTCATTAAAAGCTTTGACGCGAAGTTTCAGGCGGTGGCGGTCGTCTGGTCTTCTGTAGTCGCGCCAGGAGCGTGAGACTTGATGGATTCGATGGCATGAAGAGCCGAAGCCTTCGCCTTGTAGCCCTCGGATCCGAACATGATTTCTCCGTTCGAGGCCCTGAAGCGGAAGCGAAACTCGCCGGCCTTGTCCTTATAGACTTCAAATTTATACATGGTTCTCGTCTCCTAGAATCGCGTCAGCGTGGGATAACACTGAAAACCTAGCTCAACTTCGAAGCTATTTCTACATGGTTGTATAAAGCGCGGCTGGACCCGGTTCGCGTTACCTGGCGATGAGCATACGTTCCTCGATGCCGGCATCGAATTGCAGGCGTGCCAGCTTGGCATAGATGCCGCCATGGCGGAACAGGCTCTGATGCGTGCCTTCCTCGACGATACGGCCCTGATCCATCACGAGAATGCGGTCTGCCTTGAGCACAGTCGCGAGGCGATGGGCGATGACGAGCGTAGTCCGCGCCTCCATCAGGCCCTCGAGTGCCTTCTGGACGAGCGTTTCGCTCTCGGCGTCGAGAGCGGAGGTCGCTTCGTCAAGCAGGAGGATCGGTGCATTTTTCAGGATGGCGCGGGCAATGGCGATACGCTGACGTTGACCGCCGGAAAGCGTTACGCCGCGTTCGCCCACCTGCGTGTCGTATCCTTGCTCCAGCCGTGAGATGAATTCGTCGGCCTGTGCGGCGATCGCGGCGGCGCGCACTTCGTCCCGCGATGCGTCCGGACGGCCGAAGGCAATGTTGTCGTGGATGGAGGCGGCGAAGATCGTCGTGTCCTGGGGCACGATGGCAATACGCTCGCGAAGCTTTTCCGGCAGAACGTGGCTGATATCGACGCCGTCGATGGCGACGCTGCCCTGCTGCGGGTCGTAAAAACGCAGCAGCAGCGAAAAGATCGTGCTCTTGCCGGCACCGGATGCGCCGACGATGGCAACCGTCTCTCCGGGTTGGACCGAGAAGGAGAGGCCGTGCAGGGCCGATCTGCCCGGGCGCGACGGATAGAAGAAATGGACATCGGAGAATTCGACGCGTCCTTCGGGCGGCGGGAGGGGCACCGGATTCGCCGGCGCGGCGATCGGCGATACCTCGGCCAGCAGTTCGCCAAGCCGGTCGGCTGCGCCTGCGGCTTGCGACAGTTCTCCCCAGACTTCAGACAGCGAGCCGAGCGAAGAGCCGGCGATGACGGAATAGAGCAGGAACTGACCGAGCGTCCCCGCCGACATCGTGCCTGCGAGCACGTTCTGCGCACCGACCCAGAGAACGGCGACGATGCTGCCGAAGACCATGGCAATGGCAAAGCCGGTCAGCAGCGAGCGGGATTTTATCGCCGCACGGGCGGCCTGGAACGCATTTTCAACGGCTGCGCCGTAATGCGCAGAGGCGGCATTCTCGCCGTTATAGGCCTGTATGGTGCGGCTGGCGGCGATCGTTTCGTTGGCATAGGCCGATGCATTGGCCAGCGTGTCCTGCGCGGCACGGGACCGCTTGCGCACGGAGCGGCCGAAGCTGAACAGCGGCAGGACGATGACGGGGATTGCGATCAATACGATGCTCGACAGCTTCGGGCTCGTGATGATCATCATCGTCATGGCGCCAAGGCAGAGGATCAGATTGCGCAGCGCCACCGAAGCCGTTGCGCCGACGGCAGACTTGATCTGCGTCGTATCGGCGGTCAGGCGCGAGACGATCTCGCCGGACTGGTTGACGTCGAAGAACGAAGGCGACAGCCGCGTCACATGGTCGAAAACCTCGCGGCGCATGTCGGAAACGATGCGCTCGCCGATCGTGATGACGAAGTAGTAGCGCAGCGCGCTAGCCGCGGCCAGAATCAGGGCCATGATCATCATCGCGACGAAATAGCTGTCGATGAGACCGCGATCGGCTTGATCGAAGCCGTGATCGATCATGCGGCGTACGGCGATCGGCAGGGTAAGAGATGTGACTGCGGCAACGACGAGGGAGACGATCGCTCCAGCCACCATGCCCCTATATCGCTTGAGATAAGGTGCCAGTCGTCCAAGAGGTCGGATTGATCTGTTTCCTTTTTCGTCTGCCTGGCCAATTTCCGACAAGTCGTCTCCAATCCCCATATCAGCAAGGGACTTGACGTTTTCGCCCCTTGTTATCCCTGCCGCCTTCATGTATAGGCACGCCATCTTAATTGGAAGCCGTGGCCTAACCGGACTGCGGCTTCATTTATTCAATCGGTTCGGTTGCCGCAATGCCTTGCGACAAATGGACCCTGCCATGACAGGAAGATTGTTATGAAGGCGAACATCCATCCCGACTACCACACCATCAAGGTAGTAATGACCGACGGCACCGAATACGAAACCCGCTCGACCTGGGGTTCTGAAGGCGCTGTCATGAACCTCGAAATCGACAGCAAGTCCCACCCGGCCTGGACCGGCGGCAATCAGCAGATGCTCGACCGCGCTGGCCGAGTTTCGAAGTTCAACAAGCGCTTCGGCGGTCTCGGCATCTAATCGCTTTGCGATCTGGTGTTTTGAAAAGAAGCCCGGTTTTGCCGGGCTTTTTTATTGCGTGAATTGGCTGCGGTCGGTGGCTGAAGCTGCCAACTGTTTGTGCGTGGGACGGCCTTGGTTCAAAGCCGCCCCACAGACTTTACCGCAGCAGACTCAGCGTATCCGCTGCAGGTAGTCGGCGCGGTTGAATGGATTGGCGCCGGCGCGCTGACGGAGCGGCGGCGAGCCGTTGATCCCCGCATAATGGTCGAAAGAATGATCGAGCACGCCAGCTCCGCTTGTCAGCCCGGGAAGCTGCTTCTGAATCCCCTGAATCAACGCTGATGCGACCGTACCCTCGAGCCGGGCCGTCCCGGTCGTGATGACAGACTCGGTGGTCGATGCACCTGACTTCGCCAGCAGCGTGAGTATTCCGGTCAGCGCTGTCGTCGGTACTTCGAGCTGGAAACGATCGATCGGCTCGCATACCGTCGTCTGCGCCGAGGCGAGCGCCGCTGCCAAAACCAGTGGCGTCAGCCTGCGAAAATCGACGGCCGTGGTTGCAGGAGAGCTTTGGCGGGCCGCGGTCATGGCAACATGGCAATCGATGACCTGCCAGCCGAAGATTCCCTCCTTCAACGTTTCGAAGACCGCCTCCTCGACGGCGCGATAGAAGCTTGTCGGCATCTGGCCCATTTCCACATCGAATGCGAAACTGTTTCCTGCTCCCGGCGGCCTTGGTGCGACACGCAGGCCGACGGTCGCCAGAAACGGATTGGGCTCCCTGAATATGATCTCGACCGCGCTGCCGCTACCAATCGGGCGTTCGGCATGGATGATCGTACTTTCCTCGAAAAGAGCCTCCAGCCCGAAGTCGTTGGCCAAGGTCGCCTGGATCACTTCCTTTTGCACTTCTCCATAGAGCGAGACGAATATCTCCGTCGCATCTTCGTTTGTGCGCAGGTTGATGAGCGGATCCTGATCGGCCAGTTGCGTGAGCACCAGCCATAGGGCTGCATTGTCGGCTGGACGCGCCGGGCGGACCCGCGTTTCCAGCGTTGGCGGCGAGAAATGCAGATGGCTGCGCGAAGAGTCCTGGTCACCGATTGAATCGCCGATGCGAGCGCCACTCAACCCGCTGATTTTTGCGATATGTCCGGCGCCAACCCGTGTGGTCTTTTCGATCCTGCCATCGGTGAATAACTGGATGGCACTCACCTTTGCGGATCCCTTGGGCAGATCGAGATAATCGCGAACCGAGATCGTGCCTGACGTCAGGCACAGATAGGCGAGTTTTTCGCCACCCCATCCCCGTTCGATTTTGAAGATCTTGCCAGCGACCGGTGCATCGGGATCCGGCCGTCGGCTTGGCAACAGGGTTCTCACGGCGGATATCAGGGCAGGGACCCCGGCGCCGCTCATGGCCACGCCGGCAAAGGCTGGATGTATCAGGCCCCTCGCCACCTGATCTGCGAGAGCGTGTTCGAGCCTTTGTGGGGTTAGCCGGTACGGCGCCAGAATATAGTCGTCCATTACTCCTTCGTCACCGGTCGCGAGTGCCTCGCAAACAGCGCCAAGATGGGGCTCTTTCGCCATATCGGCAGCCTCGACCTCGGCGAGCTTGCTGCCGGCATTGCGGACCGCCGACATCGCGATCGGGCGTGCAGACAGTTGGCTCGCAATCTCCTCGAGGACCTGCTCGTAGCGCGCGCCGAGACGGTCGACCTTGTTTATGAAGAACAGGAAGGGGACGCCGAGCTGCCGCAGGGCGCGGACCAGCACGCGGGTTTGCGGCTGTACGCCTTCGACGGCCGAGACCACGACGATCGCCGCATCCAGCAATTGCAGCACACGCTCGACTTCTGCGATGAAGTCGGGGTGGCCGGGCGTGTCGATGAGATTGACGACGAGATCGTTGATCGTAAACGACACCACCGCGGCCGCAATCGTGATGCCGCGTTGTCGTTCGAGTTCGAGACTGTCTGTCTGGGTATTGCCGCCATCGACGCTGCCGAGCTTGTCGATTACGCCAATGTCAAAAAGGAATCGTTCCGTAAGGCTAGTTTTGCCTGCATCTACGTGGGCCAATATGCCCAAATTCAAAGTGCGCATGTTTCATCATCTTCTCAGAATTTCGGATTTGATTTTCGTGAGAAGTGAGTCGGCGCATTGGAACCTCCAGGCACAGTTGATATCGGCTGGCACGGCTCTCGAAGGTTGAGAGGATGCACAGCAACACTCTTACGCCTGCTTTGTGAAATTCGTCAAGCGTGCCCCATGATCGCCGGTTTTGACCCCAGTACAGCGATAAAACAAAACCGGCCGCGCGAGGCGCAGCCGGTTGAAATCCGTCACAATGCTGAGATCGGCTCAGTTGTTGCCAAAGGCCGTCTGCAAGAGGCTGAGCTGTGCCTTGACGCTGTTCTGGTTGTCCGGAACGATTGCGGGCTCGGTCGGGCGGTAGATTTCGCGGTCGAGCAGGGCGACACGGTTCTGGAGGCGAAGCGAGCGCTCGACGAGGTCACGGAAAGATTCCGGCAGATCGCTCCAGCCGGGAGCAGTGCGATCAACGTTGAAACCGTCGAGGCGAACCTTGTTCTTTTCCGCCAGAACTTGATCGCGGGACATTTCACCGTTGTTGACGGCGCGCTGCAGCAGTAGCCAGGAGGCCATCTGCATGAGACGGGTCGTCAGCCGCATGGATTCAGCGGCGTAGAGCACAGAGGCCATGCGCGGCAGAACCTTGGAAGCGGCGCGGCCCTGGCCATCCAGATAACCCGCAGTTTCCTCAACCAGCGACATGCCTTCGGAGTACAGCGCCCTGAACTGTGCCGACGATGCCGCGTGGCCAGCAAAGCTGATCGTGTTCAACCCAAGTTCTGACATCGAATAAATCCCTGCTTCACGCAACACTTTTGTTCAGGAAAAGCCGGTCAAGTCCCTAAGAGCTTTCGGCATCCGCTTTTATGACTTTAAGATGGTGGTTTTAACTGAAATCCGCAAGACGATTCTTAAGAAAGGGTTAATCTCCACAGTTTCGTCGCGGCAGACGATACATGGCAAAAAAGAAGAGCCGCAAAAGCGGCTCTCAAGGTAAAACAGGGAGAAAAATCAGACCAATTCGCCAAGTGAAGGAACCGTCTGAGTCCAGAGCGAATCTGGATGATCATAGTAATATGTCGTAAAGCTTAATATTCTGTTGAGCATGTCTCAATCTTGAGCTTGCCACCCAAGGTTTTGCTGATCGTGCTTCCTCAGAAGCGGAAGAGGCCTTCCGCCGCCTTACGGCCGGACGCCTTGGTGGCAACCTCTTCTTCCAGTCTGGTAATTTCGCTTTTGAGCAGCGCTATGCGGTTGTTCAGCTCGTCGACCGACAACAGCGACAGGTCGCTGCCGATCTCATGCGCCGATGGCTGCTGCGGACGATCGTCGTCGAATATGCTCATTTCGGCTTCTCCTTTTCCTGCAAAGGGATCAGGTGCCGTAATTTACAGATGTATCGTCCTTTTTTGAAGTCTCGCTTCGCGCAAGCATCATGCTCTCGGGCGTGATCATCTGGGCGTTGGCCGATGGCATGGTCGTGTACGAGTCGCGGTCCCCTGCGGGCTTGGCGGCGCGGCGGCGGCTGCGGAAGATCGAATAGGTGGTGATCAGCACATGGGCGAGGGCGGTCAGGAAGAAGAGGGAGTAGGGACCGACCGCAGACATGATCGGTCCACCGATCGTGGGGCCAATGATCGTGCCGATGCCGTAGAGCAGCAACAGGCCGCCGGAGACCTTGACGAAATCTTCCGGCGCGGCGAAGTCGTTGGCATGGGCGACGGCGATCGGATAGAGCGTGTTGGCGAAGGCGCCGTAGATCACCACCATGCTGATGAGGAAATAGGGGCTGCCGGGTTGCAGCAGGAAGAGCAGCAGACCGTCTGCAGCGGCGATGGCGGCCATGCCTGCCAGTACGTAACGGCGGTCAATGCGATCCGACAGACGGCCGGCCGGCAGCTGCATGACGGCGCCGGCAAAGATGGTCAAGCTCATCATAAGCGCGATGTCGCCTCCGGACAGGCCGGCATTGGCACCGAAGACGGCGCCAAGTGTACCGTAGGCCCCGTTGGCGATGCCCACCAGCAGGATGCCAAGCGAGGCAACCGGTGAATTCCGATAAAGTGCCTTCAAATCGAGGCTGACGGCCTTGAGCGGCTGCGGGGAGGCGGCGGTCGACAAGGTGGTCGGCAGCATGGCGACGCAATAGCAGATGCCGCACATCATGAAGAGGATGGGTGTGTGGATATCGGCGAAGGGCACCATCATCTGCCCGGCCACCGCGCCGATCAGGGTGATGCCGATATAGAGCGAGAAGATCGCGCCGCGGCTCTCGTTGGTGGCGCGTTCGTTGAGCCAGCTTTCGATAATCATCGAGGTACCGGCGGTGCAGAAGCCGGTGACGGCGCGCAGCGCCACCCACCAGGTCGCATCGACGACGATGCCGGTCAAAAGCGCAATGATGGCGATGACAGAAATGAAGCCCGAGAAAGCCCGGACGTGGCCGATGCGCCTGACGAGTTTCGGCGCGGTCAGGCAGCCGAGAACGAAGCCGGTGGCCCAGGTCGTGCCGAGCAGGCCGAGCGTCGTCGTCGCATAGCCTTCCGCCGTGCCGCGCATCGGCAGCAACAGGCTATGCAGGCCATTTCCCGTAAACAGGAAGAGCGTTCCGAACAGCAGGGCCAATACCGGCAAAATATTTCTTTTCATGCTCCCCACCTTCATGCGGATCCGCTTAAGGAACCGATAAGGCAGGATCCCGGCCTGCCTGATTTCGCTATTGATTGTGTCCCTGATTGCCGCTATCGGCCTGTAGAAACAGTCTGTTGGCGCGGAAAAATGTCCGTCCTATGACGATTAGAGCATGATCGCGAAAACTGTGCAGCGGTTTTTGGTCGCGGCTGCTCTCACTCTTGCGCAAACGGGGAAGATAACGTGACAAAAGCCATTGCGGTGCTGCTGTTGCTCGCCATGGCGGTGCAACTCATCAAGCCCTTGGGGCTGCCGGGGCTTCGGCGCCGGGCTGATTTCTGGAAGATCGCCATCATCGCTTTTGGCGTCTGGACGATCGCGCTGATTATCAACGAGACGTTTTAGGGTGTTTTGGCCCGCATTTTAATCCTTTGACCGGTCCGGCCCTCTTCTTCAGAGCAGGATCTCGCCGCGCATGACGTGGATGCTGCTGCCGGTCAGAAAGACTTCGTTTACTATGCCGGCGGTTTTGCTGACTTCGACGCCGATCACGCTGCGTCTTCCCATCTCCACACCCTGCTCGATGGTGATTTTTACCGCCGCATCCGGCTGCGGCAGAAGCGACGTGAGGTAGGCGCCGATGGCGGCCGAGGCGCTGCCGGTTGCCGGGTCTTCCATCACATTGTCCAGCGGAGCGAACATGCGGGCGCGGATATGCCAGGGATTCTCGGCGGAGCGCACATAGAGAAAGAGCGAGAAGCCGGTCTTGTCTTCCTTGTGCCGAGTGGCGGCTTCAGCAAAGACGGCTGCATTCGGCTTTGCCTTCCCCAGAGTTTCGAGAGTGTCCAATTCCGCAAAGGCGAACGGAAGGCCGACCGAGGCGAATGTCGGGGCATGGGACGACCGTCGGATCGACTGCGGATCGATCTGCACGCAGCGTGCGATCAGATCGTCGGTAATCGCCTCGCCGAGCGTGAGTTTTGCCGGAGCGCGTATGCGGGCGCCGGTGACTTGCGCATCCTCGTCGCGCAGCACGGTCACTTCCACCAGGCCGGCGTCCTCTTCGAAGGTCAGCCGGTCGTTGACTGGCTTTCCGAAGATTTCCCGCTGCTGGCCGAGGACGAAAGCGGTGCCGACATTGGGGTGGCCGGCAAAAGGGACCTCGGCAGTTGGCGTGAAGATGCGAACCCGTGCCGTATGATCAGGATTGGCAGGCGGCAGCACGAAAGTCGTTTCCGAGTAGTTGAACTCGGTCGCAATCTTTTGCATCGCGTCGCTGCTGAGCCCGCGGGCATCGGGGATGACCGCCAGCGGATTGCCGACGAAACGTTCCGAGGTGAAGACGTCGACGGTAACGTAGGCGACGGTATTCATGGCAATCTCCGGAGCTTTCGTTGAGCTCCAGAGATTTAGCCTTTGCCTCGCCGAGCCGGGAAGCGCGAACTTGTGCCCATGACAAGTTCGCAGCTGTCCTCTTCAATTGCCCTGGAACTGCTTCAGCAGGCTGGACCATAACTCGACTAGTTCGGCGCTGCCCACATCATTCGGCTTCGCGCGCACGGCGGTGTGGACGAGAACGAGATGCGTCGTCGGATCGACGAGAATGCGCTGACCTGCCCGGCCATCGAGAAAGAACGTTCGGCGCGGGCCGGGCATCAGCCAGGTTTGATAGCCGTAGCCCCACGGATTGGTCTCGTGATTGACCGCGAGGAAGGAGCCCTGCTTGACCGGCTGGGTCGCATCCAGCAGCCATTGGCGCGGTATGATCTGACGGCCGTTCAGGGCGCCGTCATGGGCAAGCAACAGACCAAAGCGGGCGTAGTCGCGAAGTGTCGCGCTGAAGCAGCAATAGCCGACTTCCTGGCCTGTCCTGTCGGTCTGCCAGTTCGCGCTCGCCTCTGCGCCCATCGGCTGCCATATGCGGGTCTGGAGGTAATCCGACATCGTCATGTGGGTGGCGTGGGTCAGGACCAGGCTCAGCCCTTCGGTGTCGAGATTGCTGTAATGCCAAACCGTGTCGGGAGGCGCGACCCGCTTGTTGAAACGCGATACGGCCGTAATGGGATCAAGCTTTTCCGGGCCGAGCAATGAATTGCTGAGCCGTATGTTATCGTCCGGATTGCCGAAGTTTTCGGTGAAGGCAATGCCGGAGGCCATGTGCAGCAAAGCACGTATCGGCGTACTGCCCATTTCCGTGCCCTTCAGCTCCGGCACATAGGTCTGCACGATATCGTCGACAGAGTGGATGGCGCCTTCGGAAATGGCAATGCCGATGAGCATGCCGGTCAAGGTTTTTGCCATGGATTGCGAGACGAGGCGGTCGCGATCGGTACGGCCGTATTGGTAGTGTTCGAACAGGATCGTATCGTTACGTGCGATCAGCAGTCCCGTTGTGGGATTGGTGTCGAGATACTTCGCCAAAGAGGCGGTTTCCTTGCCGAAGGTGAATTTGACAGAAATTTCAGCTGCAGCGCGCAGCAGCGGCAATGGGCGATCAGCCGGGGCGACCGTGTGCGTCGGGGCGAGCTGATCGGCGTGACTGAAGTTGCCGATCATGTTTTGCTGCGTACCCATTGGGGGGATTAGTGAGGGGCCCGTGGGATAACCGAGCTTCTCACCATAAGCCTCCGCGTCCGGTCCGGTCGGGGAAAAGACAGGGTTGGCCGGCTGCATCTGCTGTGCGCGCGCAGCATCTATTTGAAAAACCATCACCACGGCAAGAACAGCAACAAGACTGCGCCAGGCAAACATACGGCAACCCCTCAATTAAGCCCCTCTATAATAGGCGGGACAAGCTAGTGCCGCGCTTTCGTGACATCTGTTTGACATGATTGCTTTCCGATGCAGCAGAAAGCCATCAATTTCATTGCCTGGACCATGTCCCGCCTGGTCGCGGACGGCGGGTTGCCGAATGTCTATTAGCCGAAAGTAAAAAGCCGCGAAAGGTTTAGCTTTCGCGGCTTTTGCTATTCCTGAGAAGGGGCTCGATTACTTGCCCTGCAGAACGGCGACGCCGGGAAGGACCTTGCCTTCCATCCATTCGAGGAAGGCGCCGCCCGCCGTCGAGACATAGGTGAAGTCGTCGGTAACGCCGGCGTGGTTCAGCGCCGAAACGGTGTCGCCGCCGCCGGCAACCGAGGTCAGCTTACCGGACTTGGTGCATTCGGCTGCATATTTGGCAACTGCGACCGTCGCGGCGTCGAAGGGGGCGATTTCGAAGGCGCCGAGCGGGCCGTTCCAGACCAGCGTCGTGGCGCGGCCAATCCAGCTGTTGATTGCTTCGACCGACTTCGGGCCGACATCGAGTACCATGGCATCGGCCGGGATGGCTTCGATGGCAACGACTTCGTTGTCGGCGCCGGCCTTGAATTCGCGTGCGATGACGCCGTCTTCAGGCAGCACGATCGCGCAGCCGGAGGCGGCGGCTTCGATCATGATCTGCTTGGCCGTGTCGGCGAGATCGTGCTCGCAGAGCGACTTGCCGACGTTGGTGCCGCGAGCGGCGAGGAAGGTATTGGCCATGCCGCCACCGATGACGAGCGCGTCGACCTTCTTCACGAGATTCATCAGAAGGTCGATCTTGGTGGAAACCTTGGCGCCGCCGACGATTGCGACGACGGGGCGAACCGGACTGCCGAGACCCTTTTCCAGGGCTTCGAGCTCAGCCTGCATCGTGCGGCCTGCGTAAGCCGGCAGCAACTGAGCGAGACCTTCGGTCGAGGAATGGGCACGGTGGGCTGCCGAGAAGGCGTCATTGACGTAGATGTCGCCGTTGGCGGCAAGCGCCTTGGTGAAGGCGGCCTCGTTCTTTTCTTCTTCCTTGTGGAAGCGGGTGTTCTCAAGCAGCAGGATGTCGCCGTTGCTCATCTTGGCGACGGCGTCTGCTGCCGGAGCGCCGATGCAATCGGAGGCGAAGAGAACGGCATGGTCCAGAACTTCCTCAACGGCCGGTACGATCAGGCCGAGCGAGAGGTCCGGTGAGGGACCATCCTTCGGGCGGCCGAAATGGGCGAGCAGGATGACCTTGGCACCTTTCTGCGACAATTCGAGGATTGTCGGCGCGACGCGCTCGATACGGGTCGCATCGGTAACTTTGCCATCCTTGACCGGCACGTTGAGGTCGACGCGTACGAGCACGCGCTTGCCGGTGATGTCGTTGAGATTGTCAAGGGTTTTGAAGGCGGCCATGGGGAGGATCCAGTCTTGTTGATGGCGTGAAGCGCGCAGACCATACTACGGATGATTGGAGACGCAAGGACATTCAGGTGTCGTTTTTGCCTGCATTTGAATCGTTTGAAATGGCTTCCGCCGGGCGTTCGCGACGCTTTTGCAGATAGGCACGGATGCTCTTAAAAATATCGTGGAAATTGACGAAGATCGGAAGCAGGACAGGTGGTTCGACCGCCTCCAGCGACATGCCGACCGACTGGATGTGGTCGTTCTCGTCGAGATCGCGGACGATGAGGATGATTTCGCCCAGGCGAATACGATCCGCATAATCGGCCTTGCCGCCCAGGCGATGGCGCATCAGTTCGGCGATGGTGAGGCCTTTTTCCTGTTCGCTCAACAGCCCAGGCCCATAGGCGGCATCGAGATCCGCCGCGGGCCGCAGTGGCGAAATGGAGAAGGCGCCGAAGAATTCGGCATCATCCGGATCGACCGGCGCGCGACTGGCGAAGAGGCGGTCGAGCAGGCGCGAATAATTCGGTGAAACGAACAGATAGACGACGTCGTTCTCGCGCAGGCGGCCGGCATATTGATAGCGCATGGATTTGCCGTCGCGGACGATGAGCGACGGCATGGCCCAACGCGGGATGCGCTCGCCGCGCAGAACAGGGCTGTCCTTGACGACACGATAGGTGAGCAGTTCGTGATTGACGGTGCCCGGCAGGTCGACCTCCACCTTGTCGATCGCGCCCATGCGCGGCGGCACGATGAGGCCAAGGCGTCGCGCCATCGGTTTGATCGTCCATCCCTGCACCAGCAGCGATACCAGCACGACGATGAAGGCAACGTTGAAATAGATGTGGCCAGCCTCAAGGCCGCCGAGGATCGGCATGATGGCGAGCAGGATGGACACGGCGCCGCGCAGACCGACCCAGGCGACGAAGCCGGTCTCGCGCTGGGTGTAGTCGAAGGGCAGCAGGCAGAGCCAGACGGCGATCGGTCGGGCGACGAAGATCAGGAACAACGCGAGCGCCACGGCGGGAATGGCGATGGCGGGAAACTGCGATGGCGTGGCGAGCAGGCCAAGGACGAGGAACATGATGATCTGTGCGAGCCAGGTCATGCCGTCCTGAAAGCGCTTGATCGAGGCGGAGGCTGGCATCTTGCGATTGCCAGCATAGATGCCGGCGACGTAGACAGCCAGGAAGCCGCTGCCGCCGACGGCGCCGGTAAACGAGAAGACGAGAAGCGCCAGCGCCAGCACGAAGATCGGCGTCAGGCCGCGATCGGTCTCGAGGCGGCTGACGATGAGGACGATCATCATGCCGCCGATCAGGCCCAGAATGACGCCGAGGCCCATCTGCTGAACGAAGGTCGCCAGCATGACGAGGTTGATGCCGCCATAGCCTTCGCCGCTGGCCAGAAGCTCGACCAAGGCCAGCGTCAGGAAAATGGCCATCGGATCGTTGGTGCCGGATTCGACCTCGAGCGTCGAGCGCACCTTGTCGCGGATGTTGATGCCGCCGATACGCAGCAGGAAGAAGACAGCCGCCGCATCGGTGGAGGCGACGATGGAACCGAGCAGCAGGCCCTGGAGCCAGGTGAAGCCTAGCAGCCAGGTGGCTGCGAGACCGAACAGCGCCGCCGTCACGAGAACACCGACCGAGGCGATGGTCAGCGCCGGTGCGGCGGCAAGCTTGAAGGCTTGGATCGGCGTGCCGTAGCCGGAATCGAAGAGAATGATCGCGAGTGCCAGCGAGCCGAGGATATAGGCGAGATAATTGTTGGAGAATTCGATGCCGAGCCCGTCAGTTCCTGCGGCAAGGCCGATCATCAGGAAAAGCAGCAGCAAGGGTGCGCCGAAACGGAAGGCGATGAGGCTGGAGAAAGCCGCTATGAGAATCAGCACCGTGCTGATCAGCACGATAATATAAAATGCCTCCACTCTCTTTTCCCTCTTCCGTGCGCCACTGCTTGGGCCAAAAGCCCGGAATGTTGGAAATCTCGTCAGTTTCCATCATGCCGCCGTGCCAGGTAGATTGGCAAATACGGAAATCGCTCGGAGGAGAGTTTGCGAATCAAAACCCTCTCTGATGACTGTAACGTCATGGTGTGATGCGCTCTGCCAGAACAGCAAAGCGGCATTGAACGCCCTGGGAGACTTCTATCTCGAAATTTACTGGTAAATCTGGACCATAGCGGGGCAGCATTCAAAAAATCGAAATGTTTTTAAGGCGATGCTGGGATCTGCCTTGGCGGTCGATCAAAGGCCGGCACGTCTGAAATAGATCGGATAGTCGATGACGAGGCCGTCCGCGTCGACGGGCAGATCGACGGTAAAGTTTCGATCTTCCGCCGCGTAGCGATAAAGCGCTTCCGGCACGAGGCAGGTGTAGTTTTGCCGGTCGCGCACGGGTTCGAAACTGTCGAACGGAATATAGAGCATGGAGAGTTTCGCCGTGCCATCCTGCGGTGAAAGCTCGAGCCGACGGATCGGCAGGCTGTTGGTGAAGGGCGAGCCATAGAGGTCGATGTCAATACAGCCGTCGAATTGCGGCAAGGCTTGGCCGTCTTCGGTGCGCCAGTGCCCCTTGCCGTCGGAGATCAATGCAAGGCGGCGGCCATCGGTAGTTTCGACAGAGAAGGAGAGGACTGCCCAGCCTGCAGTGCAATCGATGCGGTAGGAGACGCCATAGGGCGTGCCGCCGCGTCCGCCAACAATAATGCCGGCGGCACGGATGACCGCGCCGCCGGCATTGTCGATAGGGGTAATCGTCAGGTGCTCCAGCCCGTCTCCTTCCATTGGACGCCAGCGGACTGTCGTCGGAAGGAGCGGGCGGAAGGCCATGATCAGATCAGCTTTGCGAAAGCAACAGCCGTGTCGGACATACGGCTGGAGAAGCCCCATTCGTTGTCGTACCAGGTGAGGATACGTACGAAGTTGCCTTCCATGACCTTGGTCTGATCGGTCGCGAAGATCGACGAGTGGCTGTCATGGTTGAAGTCGCGGGAAACCAGCGGTTCGTCGATGTAGCCGAGGATGCCCTTCAGCTTGCCGTTCGATGCAGCCTTGATGGCTTCATTGATTTCGCCGACAGTCGTTGCCTTCTTGGACACGAACTTGAAGTCGACGACCGAGACGTTCGGCGTGGGAACGCGGATCGACGTGCCGTCGAGCTTGCCCTTCAGGTGCGGCAGCACGAGACCAACAGCCTTTGCTGCGCCCGTAGACGTCGGGATCATGGACAGGGCTGCGGCGCGGGCGCGATACAGGTCCTTGTGCATGGTATCGAGCGTCGGCTGGTCGCCGGTGTAGGAGTGGATGGTTGTCATGAAGCCATGGTCGATGCCGACGGCGTCATCGAGAACCTTCACGACCGGCACCAGGCAGTTCGTGGTGCAGGACGCGTTGGAGATGACCAGGTGCTCCTTGGTGAGCTGGTCGTGGTTCACGCCGAAAACGACGGTCAGATCGGCACCGTCAGCAGGAGCCGAAACGATGACGCGCTTGGCGCCCGCCGTCAGGTGAGCGGCGGCCTTGTCGCGAGACGTGAAGATACCGGTGCATTCCATCGCGATGTCAACGCCGAGATCGCGGTGCGGCAGGGTTGCCGGATCCTTGATCGCCGTAACCTTGATCGGCTTGCCGCCGCCAACGATGATCGTGTCGCCTTCGACCTTCACTTCGGCCGGAAACTTGCCGTGGATCGAGTCGTAACGCAGCAGGTGCGCGTTGGTTTCGACCGGGCCGAGGTCGTTGATGGCGACGACTTCGATGTCGGTGCGGCCGGACTCGACGATGGCGCGCAGGACGTTACGGCCGATACGGCCAAAGCCGTTGATGGCTACTTTTACAGTCATTGAAATTCACTCCCGTTCACTCAGGGTGTCTGTCTATTGGATTTGAGAGCGCTTGTCAGCGCCCTCAGGAAAGCTTTGCCTCAGCGGCGGCGACAACGGCTTCGGTGGTGATGCCGAAGTGCTTGTAGACGTCCTTGTAAGGAGCCGATGCGCCGAAGCTCTTCATGCCGATGAAGGCGCCTTCCGGTCCGATGAAGGCATCCCAGCCTTCGCGAACGCCGGCTTCGACGGCAACCTTGACCGGCGAGTTGCCGATGATTTCCTTGCGGTAGGCTTCCGGCTGCTCGAAGAAGAGTTCGGTGCAGGGAACGGAAACGACGCGCGTGGAGACGCCCTTGCCTTCGAGAGCCGTGCGGGCGGCAACCGCGAGTTCGACTTCGGAGCCCGAAGCGAAGATCGTCACCTTGGCATCGGCCTTGCCGGCCAGCGTGTAGGCGCCGAGTTCGCAGAGGTTCTTCTCGCTGTACTCGGTACGAGCGGCCAGCAGGTTCTGACGGGTCAGCGCAAGGCCGGACGGACGATTGGTCGTCTTGATGGCGATCTGCCAGCATTCGGCCGTTTCCGTGGCGTCTGCCGGGCGGAAGAGCTGGAAGTTCGGGATGGCGCGCAGGCTTGCGACCTGCTCGACCGGCTGGTGGGTCGGGCCGTCTTCGCCGACGCCGATGGAATCATGCGTCAGGACGTGGATGGCGCGGATACCCATCAAGGCAGCGAGGCGCAGCGGCGGACGGCAATAATCCGAGAAGATCAGGAAGCCGCCGGAGTAGGGAATGAGACCGCCGTGCAGCGCGATACCGTTCATGGCCGCAGCCATGCCGTGTTCGCGGATGCCCCAGTGCATGTACCGGCCGGAGAAATCGGTCGGGGTGATCGACTTCATCTGGCTGGTCTTGGTGTTGTTCGACGGCGTCAGGTCGGCAGAGCCGCCGATCGTTTCCGGCAGGAAGCCATTGATGACCTCGAGCGCGTCTTCCGATGCCTTGCGGGTTGCAAGCGTTGGCTTGGTTTCGGCAAGCTTCTTCTTGTAGTCGCTGATGGCGGCGTCGAAACCGGCAGGCAGCTTGTGATCGAAGCGGCGGGTGAACTCGGCCTTCTTGGCAGCGTCGGCACCGGCAAGGCGGCCTTCCCAGGCTTCGCGAGTGCCGACGGAGCGTTCGCCGGCAGCGCGCCATTCACCGAGGATGTCGTTCGGGATGACGAAGGGCTCGTAGGGCCAGTTGAGCGCGACGCGGGTGGCGGCGATTTCCTCGGCGCCGAGCGGGTTGCCATGGACCTTGTGGGTGCCCTGCTTGTTCGGAGCGCCGAAGCCGATGATCGTCTTGCAGGCGATCAGCGTCGGACGATCGGACTTGTGAGCGGCTTCGATAGCGGCGCTGATGGCAGCCTGATCGTGACCGTCGACTTCGATGGTGTTCCAGTGAACAGCCTTGAAGCGCATGATCTGGTCGGTCGAATCCGAGAGCGAGACGGCGCCGTCGATGGTGATGGAGTTGTTGTCCCAGAACAGGATCAGCTTGTTGAGCTTGAGGTGGCCGGCAAGCGCGATCGCCTCATGGCTGATGCCTTCCATCAGGCAGCCGTCACCGCACATGGCGTAGGTGTAGTGATCCTGAAGATCCGAACCAAATTCCTCGCGCAGCTTGCGCTCGGCGATCGCCATGCCGACGGCATTGGCAATGCCCTGGCCGAGCGGGCCGGTGGTGGTTTCGATGCCGGTGGCGTGGCCATATTCCGGATGACCTGCGGTCTTGGAGCCGAGCTGGCGGAAGCGCGCCAGCTCTTCGACCGTCATGTCCGGATAACCGGTGAGGTAGAGAACCGAGTAAAGCAGCATCGAGCCGTGGCCAGCCGACAGGACGAAACGGTCGCGGTCAGGCCAAAGCGGGTTCTTCGGATCGAAGCGCAGATATTTGCTAAAGAGAACGGTGGCAACATCAGCCATCCCCATCGGCAAACCGGGGTGACCGGAATTGGCCTTCTCGACAGCATCCATGGCAAGGAAACGGATTGCATTCGCCATCCGGTCGTGTTGTTCGCGAGAGTTCATGGGGTTTTTCCGCAGTGTTCCGGGTTCTCGGGGGATGGCCACACGCTTGGGACGGAGGGCCATCGGTTGAAAGGCGGGTGAAGGGGAAACGCTCTTCCGAACGCCATTTCCAACGTCGCCTCAGGCGGCTGAGACATAGCAGTTGGGGCGAGCAAGTCAACAAATCGAGGGGCCATTCGAGGTCGCCTGCGGCAATTTTTCGACATTTGCCCGATCACTTTTACAAAAGACGACAATCGTGCGACAAGGCCTA
>NZ_JAELTU010000998.1 GCF_016429015.1 Rhizobium sp. ASV20 | reverse complement strand
CGATCACCGGCACGCCGACGTCGGCGGGCAGCTACAGCTTCCAGATCAGCGCCACCGATGCCAACAATGCGGCGACGTCGGCTGCCTATACGCTCGCCATCTCGCCGCCGCCGACCAGCTTCGTGTTTACCCCGCCGGGCGGTGCGCTGACGCAGGCGATGGCAGGCGAGGCCTACAGCCAGCAGGTTTCCGCAACCGGCGGCACGGCTGTGAAGATCTACAGCCTTGCCTCCGGCAGCCTGCCGGACGGTTTGGTGCTCAACATCTCGACGGGCCAGCTCACCGGGCCGCTCGCAACGGGAACGG
>NZ_JAELTU010000997.1 GCF_016429015.1 Rhizobium sp. ASV20 | reverse complement strand
ATCTCGTCGAGGTTCCATTTGTCGGCAAACTTGCCTCGTGACCGCCGCCGGAGCTGGTAAGCGAATTTGCGTCCGAACTTCACGGCCCACTCCGACACGGTTTGAAACGAGACATCAATGCCCCGCTCGGCAAGCAGATCCTCAACGTCACGCAGGCTCAGAGGGAACCGATAATAGAGCCATACCGCATGAGCGATAATTTCGGCAGGAAAGCGATGGCGCCTGTAGCGAGTGATCGGCACATTGGTCATGACCGTCCAATACCATTTCCATCGGCACCTTTCGGTTAAGGCGACGCTGTCGTTTG
>NZ_JAELTU010000996.1 GCF_016429015.1 Rhizobium sp. ASV20 | reverse complement strand
GTATTGAAGGCCGCCGGTCGCCGCAAGCCTTATGGTAGGATGAAATTCTTTTTGTATACTATTTGTATTTTAAATTTGCTTTACGTCAGCAAAAAGCGTTTATTGGCCGCGGCCGCAAATGGCCGACCAAACTGGGAGAACAGAATCTAATGAAAAAGACAGTCATCGCATTCGGCCTTCTGGCCACCGCCTTCGCCATCACGCCGGCCAAGGCCGATAAGCTTGATGATATCATCTCCTCCGGAACGCTCCGTTGTGCCGTTGTGCTCGATTTCCCGCCCATGGGCTCGCGTGACGCCAACAACAAT
>NZ_JAELTU010000995.1 GCF_016429015.1 Rhizobium sp. ASV20 | reverse complement strand
TAGCTCCAGTTCATACCGAACTGGAATTCCATCACGATGCCGGTGGCAACGCCGAGCACGAAGTTGATGCCGAAGAGCGTTCCCCAGAACTTCGTCATCTGACGCCAGATCTGCCGGCCGGTCATGACATAGGTCGTTTCCATGATGGCAAGCAGCACGGACAGGCCGAGTGTCAGCGGCACAAATAAGAAGTGATACAGCGCCGTCATGGCAAACTGCAGGCGCGATAGCGCCACGATATCGAGTTCCATAGTCTTTCTCCCACCCCCTACGGTGTGTCTGACAGGAATGCGGCGCCATTCGACGCGC
>NZ_JAELTU010000994.1 GCF_016429015.1 Rhizobium sp. ASV20 | reverse complement strand
CCCCCCCCCCCCCCCCCCCCCCCCCCCCCCCCCCCCCCCCCCCCCCCCCCCCCCCCCCCCCCCCCCCCCCCCCCCCCCCCCCCCCCCCCCCCCCCCCCCCCCCCCCCCTTTTAATGATCCGCCGACCACCGAGATCTACACTCCAAGAATTTCGTCGGCAGCGTCAGATGTGTATAAGAGACAGGATTAATGTCGTTCGCTGATATTTCTGCGGCACCCGCTCGGCGATGATCCAGGCAAGAGGATAGGCCAGCAGGATAGAGAGAAACGTCACGATAGCGGTAATCTCCAGCGAGTTCGTTAGCCCGC
>NZ_JAELTU010000993.1 GCF_016429015.1 Rhizobium sp. ASV20 | reverse complement strand
CCCCCCCCCCCCCCCCCCCCCCCCCCCCCCCCCCCCCCCCCCCCCCCCCCCCCCCCCCCCCCCCCCCCCCCCCCCCCCCCCCCCCCCCCCCCCCCCCCCCCCCCCCCTTTTTAATGACACGGCGACCCCCGAGATCTACACTCCAAGAATTTCGTCGGCAGCGTCAGATGTGTATAAGAGACAGCGGTTGTCGTTTTCACTGGCATGATCGATAGCACGGGCAAGCACGTCAGGTTTCAGCACCATGCCGGCGCCGCCGCCGGCCGGCGTGTCGTCGACGGTGCGGTGCTTGTCGTTGGTAAAATCGCGG
>NZ_JAELTU010000992.1 GCF_016429015.1 Rhizobium sp. ASV20 | reverse complement strand
GCGCGAAACCGGCGCCGAGACCCTGGATCTTGTGCGGGCCGGGATTGCCGCCCGATAGAACCGGTGAATCCGCCGGCTCGACGGCGATGACCTTGACGTCGGGCTTGCGCGCCTTCAGCACCTGGCCTGTCTCTTATACACATCTGACGCTGCCGACGAAATTCTTGGAGTGTAGATCTCGGTGGTCGGCGGATCATTAAAAAGGGGGGGGGGGGGGGGGGGGGGGGGGGGGGGGGGGGGGGGGGGGGGGGGGGGGGGGGGGGGGGGGGGGGGGGGGGGGGGGGGGGGGGGGGGGGGGGGGGGGGGGGGG
>NZ_JAELTU010000137.1 GCF_016429015.1 Rhizobium sp. ASV20 | reverse complement strand
CTGGTGATAGCGGCGCTCACGAGAATACTTGCGGCCAGGGTCAGCAATCTGATCCTGGCCAGCGAAAGACCAAGACCGCGCGCACTCTCGTCTTGCAGTTGCAGGAGGGTCAGGGGCTTCACAAGGATGATGATGAGAAGGATGGGTGTCAGCAATTGTGCCAGCAGGCGATCTGTGGTGCGCCAGTCGTTCTGGATCAGCGATCCGGCGCTCCAGATGAACATGCCCTGTAGATTGTCGTGATGGAACAGCACCAGAAGTGCGTTGATCGTACCGCAGAGGATGCTCACGACCAGCCCCCCGAGAATGAGCCTGATCGGAGAAAGGTTCCGGCGCGAGGCAAGCCCCAGAACCACCAAGATTGCCGCTGCGGCACCCGCGATGCCGACGATATCGCGTACGGTGCCCGACAGGCCGGGCCAGAAAAGCGAGGCCAAGGTCAGGGTCAGCGATGCGCCACCGGACACGCCGAGCGTGGCCGGCTCTGCGATCGGATTGCGGAGCACGACCTGCATGATAACGCTGACAAAGCCGAGAGAAGCACCTGTCAGCAGCGCCACAGTCAGGCGCGGCAGCGCCGAATAGTAGAGGATTGCGGCCTGCAGATTGGCCGACGGCGCAAGGAGATCATGCCAAGCCGATGCCGGAAAGGTGCGGCCGAAATGGCTTAGGGTCACCACGATAAACAGCAGGGCGAGAGCACCGATGGCGAGCGGTTTGGCGATCGGTCGGCCGATACGTTCCAAGGCGCGGCGGGCAATCGTCATCCCGTCTTCCCCATCAGCCCGCAGGTGATGAGGCGAGCGAAGCGTTCGGCCGTCGGCAGTGCTCCGAACCCCCAGATCAATGGAAGCTTCAGGACGGGTCCTCGGGTCGCCTGGGGGAGTTGCCGCCAGAGATCACTGCCGAAGAGATCCTCTGACCCAGCCCCATCCGGTGACGCAATCCAGACAATGCGTGCCTGAGGATAGGCGGCAAGCGCATCGACGCCGATCTGCGTGCTGCCCCACAGGAGGGTTGGCGGCTTCGACCAGGCATTCACAAGGCCGATACGACGCAATGCGCTATCGAACAGGCTTCCGCCCGTGAAGACGACGAGATTGGTGGGCGACAGGGCCTGCACGAGCAGGATCGGGCGCCGTTCGGTCGTCAGGAGACGTTTCGCGCAATCGGCAAAGATTTGGTCTGTGCGCGAGAGCAGGCTGAAACCGGCTGCCGGGTCTCCGCAGAGTTCGGCCAGCCGTTTAACCGCTTCCCGGGATGCCTCGAGCGGATCGCCCTTGCCCCGATTATAGAGCGCGAAACTCTCGACAGGTGCGAGCCGCTCAAGAGCAGGTCGCCCGGCTGCCTGCCACGACTGGATCAGGATAAGGTCCGGGTTGAGGCTGGAAAGCAGTTCGAGATTGGGATTGTTTTGAAACCCGAGATCGATGATACCGGGCGGCGTGGGGGGAAAGCCGACCATGCGTTCATAGCCGGTGATTTCGGCGGCCCCGATCGGCTCTATGCCCATGGCGTAAAGCGTTTCGCTCAACGCCCAGTTCAGGGATATGATGCGCCTCCTGGACTGCTCAACCGGTGCGGCGGACAATGGTCCCGCATAGGCCATCGCCATCGACGAGAGTGCCAAAAACAGGGAGCGGCGGGTCGGCGCCCACCGCTTTGGTGCTGTCACTGAAGGATACTCGCCGAAGTCGCTCAAGCTCTGGTCCCTGCTACCACTTGTATCTCAGACCGGCCAAAACGAGGCGTCCCTGACCATACGTGCAGTAAGTGGAGTTGGTGCAGGTGACATAGGTCTTGTCGAAAAGGTTGCTGACATTCAGTGTGGCGGTCAGGCCCTTTGCCTTGGGGAACTGCTTTTCGAAGTCATATTGCAGGCCGATGTCGAACAGCGTCACCGAGGGTACGCTGAATGTATTGGTCGGATTTCCAAAACTTCCGCCGACGAAACGCGTGCCTCCCATGACCTTCAGGCCGGGTGCGACGTTTTCCGGCATATCGTATGATAGCCAGAGCGATGCCATATTCTCGGGAATGCCTGCCGGGCGCTTGCCCTGGATGTTGGCTGTCGCCTTGGTGTTTTCGACATCCGTGTAGGTGTAGCTCGCGATCGCCTGCAGGTCGTCGGTGATATAGGCATGCGCCTCCAGCTCGACGCCGCGCGAACGGACTTCGCCCGTCTGCGTCACGGAGCCGGGATAGAGCGAGTTCGATACCTTCACATTGGTCTGTCGCAGGTCGAACAGCGATGCAGTGACGAAACTATCGGAACCAACCGGCTGATATTTGAGGCCGATTTCATACTGCTCGCCGTCGGTCGGCTTTAATGCGCTTCCAGTATCCGTCGTTCCCGATTGTGGCTGGAACGATGTCGAGTAGCTCACGTACGGCGCCAGCCCGTTGTCGAAATTATAGATCATCCCGATACGGCCGGTCAGCGCGTGATCGTCCTGATCCGTCACACTGCCATTTTTGTAGGATACGGTATGGGTGTTTGCCCAATCCTGGCGCAGGCTGCCGACGAAGGTCGCCTTGCCCAGCTCGATCTGATCCTGCGCATAGAGACCGTATTGCTGGGTGCGCTGCTTGTTCGACGTGCCCAGCATGAAATCGGGGTTGGGAATGTACTGATAGTAGGCAGGATTGAGGATGCTGAGCGGCGGTGCATCCGGCCCGCTAGTGCTGCCCTCGTAGAAGTAATGGTTGTACTGGATATTCTGGAAGTCGAAGCCGAACAGCATCTGATGCTTCAGCGCGCCCGTGTTGAAAGTCGCGAGGGCTTGGTTGTCGACGGTAATGGCATCCGTCGTTCCGAAGTTGCGATAGGCATAACGCTCAAGTGACGTACCCGAGGCATCATAAGTCGAGCCATCGCCGACATGGTGAATAGTCTGCTCGTTGTGCAGGTAGCGGAAATTTTGTTTAACCTGCCACACGTCATTGAAACGGTGCTCGAACGAATAGCCGATTGAGGCTTCTTCCTTCTTGAACTCGTCATAGCCGGGGTCACCCGTATTGAAGGAGCGTGGGATATGCACGAGGCCTGGAAGTACCGTGCCGACTGCGGGCACGTAATTGAAGGCGCCGGCCTCGGGATCGCGTTGATAGGCGCCGCTGATTGTCAGCTTCGTGTCTTCATCCGGTTTCCATGTGATGGCCGGCGCGATGCCGATGCGCTTCTGGTCGACGAAGTCCGTCTGGGTGCCTGTGGTCAGCCCGGTCGCGGTCAGGCGATAGAATAGGTCGTCGCGGTCGGCGATCGGTCCTGAGAAGTCGAAGCCGCCTTGAACCCGGCCATAACTGCCCGTCTGGAAGAAGACCTCATGTTCCGGCGCTTCCGTCGGCTGCTTGCTGACGATGTTGACGATGCCGCCGGGCGGCGTCTGACCGTAGAGAACGGAAGCCGGGCCGCGGATACTTTCGACATGGTCGAACAGGTAAGAGTCGCGCGTGGTGATGTTGAAACCGGTGAAAGGAATCTGTAGGCCATCGAGGTAAGTCGTTGCCTGGAAGCCACGGCTATAGAGATATTCGAGCGAATCCTCGTTGACGCCGCGCTGTTCGGCAACGACGCCGGCGGTGTAGCGCATGGCCTGGGAGACGCTCTGGGCATTTTGATCAGCGATCTGCTGCTTGGTAACCACCGTGACCGAAGCCGGCGTCTGGATGAGCGGCGTGTCGGTTTTCGTGCCCCCGATGCTTCTGGTCGCAACATAACCCGTCGTGCCGTCCTGTGATCCCTGGACGACGATGGGAGCGAGCATCGTGGCGCCATTTGTGCCGGCAGCGTCGGAAGGCTGCTCCGATCCGAGGATGGTAATCGTCGACGCGTTGGTGAAGCGATAGGTAAGGCCGGTTCCGGCCAGAAGCTTTCCGAGCGCCTGCTGTGGGCTGAAGCTACCTGCAAGGCCCGGGCTCTTGCGTCCAGCAACGAGTTGCGATGGAAACAGGAGCTTCAGACCGGCGCGGTCGGCAAATGCCGTAAGCGCGGGACCGAGCGACTGCGCCGGGATATTATAGATCACGGCGCTACGTGTGGCCCTTGCGGACGTATCCTGCGCCATGGCGGGACTGCTCCCATGTACGGCAAGGCATAGTACGGTCATGGCCACCGAGCCAAGAAGCCTTGCCGACCACAGTCCTCCGCGCCCATGTCTTTTGTCTGATCCCTGTACCCGCATCCGACGCCCTTTCGACCCTGACTCATCTGCTGGGCAACTCAGCCCTGCAGCTTCTATCGGAAAGACGAAATGATCAGCGCAATCTTGCAACAAAAGATGAGAATAAGTTTCATGTTTAATGCAATCGCTTGATAAATATAGATTTTATCTATGCATGCCGTATGATTGTGACCAATGGCAACTCGGTGATCCGCACGGGAAGCGTCTGGCGGATCGTCGTCAGAACCGATTCAGGATCTGTCAGGTCGAACAGACCGGTGACCGAAAGCTGTCGCAATGATGATCCCACCAAAACGATCTTGCCGCGACGATAGCGCTCGACCTCTGCGACCACCTCGGCCAAGCGACGGTTGTTGAACGCCAGCTTTCCTCGTCGCCAGGCCGTCTCGATATCGGCATTCACGTCTTCCGCGGGCAGGATCATGCCATCGTCTGTATAGCGCACTCTCTGGTTCAGGCCCGCCACGACGGGATGCTCGGCGACCACTTTCGTGGTCACCGAGATCGTTCCGTCTAGCACCGTCACCGCTACTTCTTCAGGGCGCATGTCGACATCGAAGGCAGTGCCCGTAGCCTTTGTCTGCCCATCCGCCGCTGCGACCAGGAAAGGTCTGGCGGGATCGTGGGCGACCGAAAACGTCGCCTGGCCCTCGAAAAGCGAGATGAGACGTTGCGTCCTGTCGAAACTGACTGAGAGCGCCGAGCGCGCGTTCATTTGTATGGTCGAGCCGTCGGAGAGCGCGATCGTTTTCCGTTCACCGATGCCGGTTGAATAGTCTGCGAGGAAGGTCAGCCTCAACAGGCCGGTTTGGACAAGGCCGCCGCCGATCAATCCGACTGAAGCCACACCGAGCAAAGCCCGCCGGCTGATCTTGGCGCGGGCACTTGCACGCTCGCTTTTACGGACCTTGTGCCCGGCAGTCCCGATGCCGCTCCAGATTGTTTCGGCCTCTTGCGCTGCTGCCTCATGTTGCGGATCGTTCTGCCGCCACCGGGCGAATGCCTCGTGTTCAGCCCGTGTCGCGTGCCCGGAATGCAGTCGCACGACCCATTCGATCGCCTGGTCGCTCAGCGCTTCATCGATCGCTTTTGCGTCTGCCATGTCCGAATTCGCTCCGTGCCATATCGTTGCCCATCATCTATTAGACGCAATGCAAGTGCCGATCTTGCAGTGACCCGCCAAAAAATAACTATGTGAAAGCGCGGAACGCATCGCGGCACTGGCGCAAGGCCTGCGCGAGATACTTGGCAACCATGCTCTCCGATACGCTGAGGTGGGCGGCGACTTCGCGATGGGAAAAGCCATCGCATCGGCTCATCAACAGGGCTGTTCGCGCCTTTTCCGGCAGTTCCATCAGCGCTTTGACAAGCGCACGTAGCTGGTCGCGATCAATGACAATGGTTTCTGGAGAGGGTGCGAGATCCTCTATGTCGGCAAGCACCTCCCCGTCTGTCGTGCAACGGCTCTGATGACGGCGCTCGCGTCTGATGAGGTCGATGGCGACATTGGCAGCGATCCGAAGAAGGAAGGCCTGCTTGTCGCGAACCGCCGTCGAACCGGAAAGCCCGGCCACGCGAAACCAGGTCTCCTGCAGCGCGTCTTCGGCGACCTCAAGGGAACCGGTTCGCTTGCGTAGATGCGAGCGCAGGGAATTCCAATGCCGGAGGTAGATCGTCTGGAGATCGTCGTCGATTTCGTCAGCGGCTATGGTCATGTCGAATGCAGTGCGTTTGAACGATGAGCCATTGCCATGCAAAGCCCAGTTGGGGGGCACCGTTGACCACGGGGCGTTCGGATCGGCGGGTGCGATATCTGACTTATTAAAATTGGTGTCAATTAGTCAAGTTATAGGCGTGCTAATTCCGGCTCTCAAGCGCATATTCCACCGGCCCGTTGGATCCTGGTCATTTGCGCTGAGCCAGAATAGCGACCTGGGCGTCGTCCATCATCCACAAATCATCCGGGATCTTCTCGGCGACATCGTAAAAGTGCCGGAGCTTATTTGGTGCTGTCTTTGCGAAGGTTGGGGCAGCCGTCCCGCAGCAAATTCTCCGATGCGCCTTGCACCTTGATAATGGTGTAGTTCTGTATGACGCGGTTTCCGGACTGGCGTGACAAGCTGCCTAACGTTGCAGAAGCGAGGAAACAATTTGAATAGCGCTCGACCGGGCCTTCGTTTGTCGGCACGACGAGAAGCGCTGATCTATTGGCCAGTCGCCGATCCGGCGTCTGGAAAGTGAAACGCTGTCGATCGACAATTTGCAAGACGGGGCTGCTATCACGAAGTTCAAAGGCCAGTTCTCCGGTCAACCCATAGTCTGTTGTTGCAAGCCAATCCGCGCCCGAGTTTTTGCGCATTGTTTCGAGTTTCTGAGCAAACTCGCGCCAGCCCAAAATGGTGTCGGCGGGACTATGCAGGGGGAATGTCTTGCCCCATGGCGTTGCAAAGTAGAAGAGCAGCATGCAGGAAAGCCCGATGCCGACTGGAGCCACCCAGTATGACAGTCGCCTCAAATGTTTTCGATCATGGATCTGAGCGGCTGCGCTCGCAGCCAGGATTGCCAGGGCAGGATATGCCGGCGCCGGCCAATTTGCCTGCACGCGATCGTGCAGCGCATGGACGATCATATAAACGACGAGTGGTCCATTCAGCAGGATCAGAAAAGCAACGGCCTGCGACGGTTCCAAAATCGGAGCGCGCAGCCATCTGTGGATTGCGAGCGTTGCAAAAATTGCGATCAGCGGATTGAGAAGACCGAACTGACCGGCGACGAACTCGCCGAAATGGGAGAGACCGGCATGTTGATCCGCCAAACGGCCAAACTGTTTGGCAAACGAGATCCAGTCATGGCTTGCATTCCAGAGCAAGACGGGGCTGAACGCCAGGAGTGCCATAGCTCCCCCTGCGAAGGTCCAGCGGCTAAACAGCCATGGGCGTGCCTTGGGATCAAGCGCCAGCCAAAGCACAATTCCAAGACCCATGAAGAGATTGGTATATTTTGCGACGCAGCCCAAACCCGCCAGCAATCCGATCAAAAGCCACAGCCGCGGATCGCCACCATTGCGCAGCCGTGCCAGAGCCCGTAGCGTCAAGGCCCAGAACATGGTCGACGGGGCATCCGGCGTCGCAAACAAAGCCGCAAGGCCCATCAAGAGCATGGCATTCAGCCAGATGGCTGCCATGCTGGCAATCTTCGGATCGTCAAAGAGTTCGCTCGCCGTTGCATAGACGCTGCCCGTGGTTACGAGGGCGGCCACGATCGTAACTGCGCGAACCCCGAACAGGGTGTCGCCAAACAGGTGGGTCGATATCCAGATCCACCACGCAATCATCGGAGGGTGGTCGTAGTAGCCTGCCGAGGGCACCCGCGACCAAAGCCAATAATAGGCTTCGTCCGGAACGAGATCGAAATGCGCCATCGCCCAGAGCCTGAAAATGGTGAGGACGATAACGATGATAATCGCCTTCAGCAGAGGCCCTGGTCTCCGGGATAACTTGCTATCTCGCCCGCCAGGTAATTGCCGAACTTGTGATGTAGTTCCATACCGCACCGATGACGGCTCCTGCGATACCATCCAGCCACCAGTGTGGCTCCTGATTGTAGATGAGCGTCGACAGACCGACGCCGGCGAGCACCCCGAAACTGCAAAGCAGCGAGAACAGCGCTAAACCCGTGATGAAGCGCCATCCGCGCCGACGCCTGTCCCTGTAGGTCAGGGCATTGTTGAGCGTGTAATTCGACAGGATGGCTCCCATCATCGCGAATGTTTGAGCTGCTGGAAAGGAAAGGCCATTCACGAGAAGAAGCCGGAGCACGCTCAGATGTACGAGCAAGCCGACCGATCCGACAGCGCAAAACATCAGGAAGCGCGGCGTGATAAGGCCACCGGTCAACTTCGCGACAATCAGTCCGAAATATTCCGTGACGATCGTCGCGTCGAGTTTGCTATTGCCGTGCAGCCGCGGGCGGAAGTCATAGGGCAGCTCTGCAACGGCAAGCGGCCTCGATGACGACGTCAGGATATCCAATAGGATTTTGAATCCCTGCAGGGAGAGTTTCGGTGCGGCGGCTTCGACGATCACCCGCCTGACCATGAAGAAGCCGCTCATCGGATCACTGGTCTGTGTCGGAAGCAGCCTTTGCGCCAGTTGCGTTGCAACGCGGCTGCCAGTGTGCCGCAACTTCGTCAGCCCATCGATATCATGCGGTTCGTTCTTATATCTGGTCGCGACGACAAGGTCCGCGGATAAAGCATCCATCATCCGGAGCATTTCCGGCAAACGGGTTTCGTCGTGTTGAAGGTCTGCGTCCATCACGGCGACAACAGGCGCCGAGCTGGAAAGAATTCCCTCGATGCAGGCGCCGGCCAGTCCACGCCGATTGACACGCCTGATCCCCCGCACGCGACGGTCACGCAAGGATATGGTGCGCACCATCTCGATCGTGTGATCGCGGGAGTCGTCATCGACGAAGATTGCTTCCCATTCGATCCCGGCTAGCGTCCGATGAAGGCGTCCCACCAACGGGACGATATTGTCAATCTCGTTGAATGTTGGAATGACGATCGACAGTGAAGGCGCCGGCGGTTCAACCGATGTGTCGCCAATCCCCTCAGGAGGTGTATCCAAAGTCGATTGGGTCATTTCTGGATTGGCAGCATTCATTTGTCTCGATCACCGCTCGTTTACGGAAAAGACACGTGGCGTCGTGAAGACGCCACCGCGAGCGGACCTTGGTGACTGCTGCGATATGCTGGCGGAAAGGCAAACGCCCAAGCGCCAACCGTTGCGAGGCACAGGATTTCACGCCCTCACGACTTTCCCTGAATTGATGGGGCGAGAGTGAACGACAGAGCTTACAGCACCCTGACGTGACATAGGCAAAAGCGTGATTTGATTTTGTCGTAAAGGTGGCGTCGCACCGCATGAATGGCGACTGCACAACGGCGGCCAGGTTTCCGGCTAGGGCCTTCCGATGAAATCCAACGGAAAACATGGCGACAAGAGCCGCGCCGGATCGGGCAGCGGCGGTAAGATTGCGAAATACCTCAATGAGCAAGGCGCGAGGCTATGCCAGTGCATCTGCAGATAGACGACGTGCGGAGAGACGATTGGATCTGCGGTCCGATGGACACACTCAATCCGATTCATGAGACAAGGCTTGATGCTGCGCGCTGCGGGTCTCGGTTTGCCGCCTCATTCAAAATCGCGAGATGAGACCGATGCTCGCCCGGAAGTTTACCCTGAGATGAGAAGGAGACTATCTGGCGGGATACGCTTTCGGATTTTCAGCTTTGCGCGCTTTGATCTTCAATTGACATGCAAGCGCAAAGGCAGCTGTCAAAATCGACAGGCTCTCGCCGCTAACGAGCCGATTGTTCGAGTTGCTGAGAATAGTGAAGCTGAAAAAGAGGAGAATCAGAAGGAATGCATGCATCGCGTGCTTGGGAATGATACCAAGACGCGCAGCCCGCCAGACGCTGAAGCAAAAGCATCCGAGCATGATGCAAAAGACCAATGCTCCGAAAAGGCCGTATCGAATGAGGATTTCCAGATAGCCATTGTGCATGAAAGTATACCCGACATTTGGGTAGCGGGTATGCGGCCAGAGCTCGAGCCACTCGCTTCCCCAACCGAAGATCGGAGCAGCGGAAAACAGCTCCCAGGCATTAGCCCAAAGCTGAAGTCGCTCATTCATGGAAATCGGCGTGGCGCCGCTTTCGATGGAATGCGAGACCGCATCGCCGAGTTGCGACGTCGCGCCTGCATCCTTGAATATGGAAACGGTCGCCGCGATCGTCGGCCCGGCTGTGCGCGAAATATTTTCCCGCACAGCATATATGCCTCCACCGAGCAACGCCACGAGAAGGAGGACGATCAAGATCGCCACTCGCTTTTTCAGGCTGCGCAAGATGAGGAAGCCGACGATCGGCATCACGGGAACAAGCGAGAGCCAGACGCCTTTCGATTTAGCTCCATATATCCCGAGAAGGCAAAGCAGGCATATAATTGGAGAGATGACGGATGCGTAAAGCCGCATGCTGCGATTGCTGGTGTCGTCGGTCAGGTAGTGCAGCAGCCAGAAGATGGCTCCGATGAGGATCATGCCGCAGCACACCGCACCATGTATCTGATTATGCTGTATCAGCGGGATGAAGGGTCTACCTTCGAGAAGCGCGTCGATACGCATGCCGATCAGAAGGATCACCAGTGCGAAGCCGAAGTAGACGGCGACTATCTTTTCAAGGTGAGACCAGCATAGAAACAGGCCAAAAGCGAGCGGCGGGAATATCAAGGGCATAAGGAAAATCAGTTCATGGTCGCCAACCGGATGATCGGCCTGCAAGGCAAATTGCAAAAGATATCGCACGCCGGCGTAGCTCCCCCACGCCAGGCATAGCCAGCCGCGCCAGTCGATTGGTATTCTCGGTTCGGATCTGACGTACAAGGTGAGTGCCAATATCAATAAAAGCACGCCAGCATAACGATAGGCATAACCCTCGATGAGAGACGCCGACATGATGACCAGCCATAATACATCGGCGATATAGATCAGTATTCCATCGGGTGACCGGCTGAAGTCAGTGGAGCGAAGACGAATGTTCATGCCATCACCTCAAATATTCACATTGATATTGATCCAGCCCTGGTCTGCGCGTCACCCGGTCACCACCTCGCTGCGGCGATTGGCCATCGCTTGTTGGGGATATCCGCCAATCTTAGGTATCGATGATCGCATCTCACGCCCGCCATTCCTATCGGCATCAGTTTTCTCGTCTGACGATATCCACCAAACTCGACCCCGGCAAGCAGGGTCGCATTGTGGACTATCTCACACGCCATCGATAGCCTGAACGTCGAGGCGGCTCCGTGAAAATCTGGAACCGGAGAGCGTCGCGCCCATCGTGCCGACGGCATGCACGATTGTCCGATCTATTCGGGTTCGTTGAAGTCTCATTTCCCGATCATCGATGAGGGGCTTCGCATCGGGGGCACTTGCTAATCTCGCTGACACACCCCTGCGCGACCGTGAATTTCCACGATAGGTTTGCCGCGTGAAAACAGATAGCTGTGGATGCTGTGGCGCGACAGATAAGGAGCATGGGAATGAAGCGCAAACCGATCGTCATCATCGAAGCACCGAGCAATCTCGGTCTGATGCCTCCTGAGCCGGGCCGGCAGCCTGGAACGCGGCATGCTCCAGAGGTCCTTCGAGAACTCGGGCTGCATGATAGATTGAACGTGCAGGAGATCATTCGCGTCGAACCGCAATCTTATTCACCCGACGATGGACGTGGGGTCAACGTCAGGAACATGGCCGCTATTGCAGACCATGCTGTTCGATTGGCTGACGCAGTGGAACAGGTGGTGAGGGCGCGGCATTTCCCTTTGGTTTTGGGAGGTGATTGCAGCCTGCTGATCGGCTCCCTGCTGGGAATGCGACGTATCTGCGATCCCGGCCTGATTTTTGTCGATGGCCATTCGGACTTCTTCCTGCCCGAGCAGTCCGGGACAGGTGGTGCTGCGGGAATGGATCTTGCTTTGGTAACCGGCTGGGGACCTGTTGAACTCACGGATATCGAAGATCGCAGACCCTATGTCTCCGTCCAAAACGTGGCCGCTCTCGGCAACCGTTATGTCGCAGGCGGCAGCCATCCAGGTATCCCGGATATTGCGCAGTCGGGTATCCACTATTGGCCGCTGCAGGATATCCGGGACGCCGGCATCGAGGCTGTGATGCACGCCGTGCACATTGCAGTCGGAACCGGCGAGCGACTGTATTGGATTCACATGGATGTCGATGTCATCGACTCGATGTTGATGCCCGCGGTGGACTCGCCTCAGGCGGATGGTTTTGACTGGGGTGAGGCCGAGATCCTTTTGCGAGCGGCGCTTGCGAAAAATGCTGCAGGACTTCAGGTGACGATTTATGATCCCGACCGCGATCCGAGCCGCAAGGCCGGGAAAGAACTGGTGGAGCTTCTCATCACCGTTCTGGATGAGGGCGGCTCGGTTTAAAACGCGCTCTATTTCGTAAGGCGTTTGCAATTCTTCGATGGAGCTTTCCATTCGCACCTCGCCGTATTCGGCGCTTGGAACGGTTGTGCCAACGCTTGTCTAAAGACGATTTCCTTGGAGGCGTGGATCGTGGAATGATCCGCAGGCCCGTCGCGCGTCCGTCATTTGCTCAAGGTCGCAGTAACTCACACGACAGAGACGGCGCCACCGCGCCGCCTAAAGGATAATCTCACTCTGAAAATGATGCCGCTTGACGTCGCCCATCTCGCCGAAAGCTTTCCACGGGCTTTTGAGTATCGTTGAAATTTTGGACCACGGCCTTGCATTTCAAGCCTGCCTCCGCTTTTAAGTCAGACGGACGGGGATCAGCTTGAGCCAGCCACAATGCGCGGGTCAATGACCTCCGTGAACATCAGACAAGCGAAACGGATCACATGCGCCTTCACCACCAAGACAACGCTCATGCTGGAAATTCCGGGAAGATCCCATCGCATCTTGGCATTGTTACTGTCGTCGTTTTCCTTTTGCTGTGCTTTGTGCCGCTGAGCGCGGTGGCAACGCCAGAAGCAAAGCAGTGCGAGGTGAAGACTTATGCTGTTCCGCTACGCGACCCGGTCTCTGGCCGTGGATACCAGTTGTTCGCGAAATTCCCACAGGGATTTGATCCCGCAAGCCCCGTCCTGCATCCGGTGCTGTTTCTGGCTGACGGGGCGCGGGCATTTCAGCATCACATCTGCGAAATCCGAGACCTGACCGAGGCTGAAAAAAGGGACCTTGTTGTCATTGGTCTGGGCTACGCGGATGGTGAATCGCTTGAGGATAGCCGCCGTCGCGACTATACGCCGACAGCCCAACCTTCGACGGGTCATGTCTATGGCGGATCGGTCGCCTATCAGGCTTACATCAAGGACGTTGTCATTCCGTTCGCCGAATCGCATTATCACACCGATCCGGCTCGACGAATATTCTGGGGCCATTCCTACGGTGGCCTCCTTGCGGCCACGATCCTTTTGCGTGACCCCGGCATGTTCCAGACCTACATTATCGGCAGCCCGTCGCTGTGGTATGATTCGCACGCGATCCTGGCGATAGAAAAGCAGTTCGCGGCTGGACATCATAGCCTTCCGGCAAACGTTTTCCTCTATGTCGGCGGGAAGGAAGTCCGCCGATACGAGACTGACCGCCGCGGTTTCACGAAGGACATGGTTGAGGACGCGAAGACCTTCGAACAGCTTCTCGAATCAAGACGCTATGCGGGCCTGACGACGAAATTTGCGGTCATCCCTGACAAGGACCATGTCACCTCAGTTGGGCCTGGCATTGCATGGGGTCTGCGCCTGGCGTTGCAGTCCGGCAGCTAAGCCCGCAATCTACCGATCGGCTGCCGAATTATGGAAGATTGAAGCCTTGTTTCGGTGCGGCGCCACGTCCGAAACAAGAGCCTAGCACGCCCGTCCAAACAATCATCGAACGTCGGGCACGAGATGGGCGAGGCGATCGATTTCCCGCGTCAACACGGTCTTTCGTGCCCGCGTCACTTCCGCTACAGCCGCATTCATTGCGGCCGCGGTCAAAGTGACCTTCAATCCTTCGTGCTTCCTTCCCAGGTTGCACTGGCAATGTCTTGCTGGTCTTCCATGTAGGAGGTGACTGCATCAATCTCCTCCGGATCGATCGCCGTGCTGACAAGAGTGGCGATGATCTCGACGCTATCGGCGCCTCGATCGGTGACCTCAACGTCACCCACCGGATAATCGGCGTCTTCCAGACGCTCGATCAGGAGGTCGCGCATTTCAGGCATTGCCTCACGACTGGTCATGACCTTGACTTCATAGGTTGCTTCGGCAGCCTGTTCATTGATCGGGATACGGTTGATGACATTGACCAGGGGGCGCAGCAGTGTGTTTCCGGCAAGCACGAAAACCGTCAGCAACGCGGCTTCGGCAATCATATCCGTTCCTGCGCAGGCGCCTACCGCCGCCGAGCACCACAAGGTTGCCGCGGTATTGAGGCCTCGGACATTCATGCCCTCCTTCATGATCACGCCGGCGCCGAGAAAGCCAATTCCCGAAACAACGTAGGAAATCACCCGTACGGCTTCCGTGGTCCCAGCGATACGCTGTGCCAGATCGACAAAGGCCGCAGCGCCAACGGCTACAAGCACATTCGTGCGCAGGCCCGCCGTGCGCTGGCGATATTGACGCTCAGCTCCTATCAGCGTGCCGAGGATAAAGGCAGCGGTAAGACTGATTACAGTATCGAGAAACGGATAGAGCTCGAACGTGCGCACGAACTGCATGAAAAAGGCCCCAAGAATTCTTAGCCGGATATGCCGATGGCAATAGCATGCCCTAGGCAACGGAAAGATGACAGCTATTGACTTGCTCGGTGACTTAACTCGGTCTTATGCGCGCCAATATCCAACACGCTCTCCTGGATTCGACCCGCCACGGACCAGTTGAAGGGTGATCGGCCAACATGCCTCTTGCCTTACCGTATTTGTAGACGCGGGATCACTGCTATTCTCCGGATCGGGAGAGTTGGGTTAGCCATAAGGACCCTCAGCGGCGCCACGATGGCCCTATGACTAAAAAGTAAGCCTAATGATGTGATTCGCGTCAAGAACGTCGCCCGAGCATGATCGCGGCGATATTCTGTGAGCCGTTCACAGCTTGACCGGCTCTGCGCAGCCATAGAGGATTGCTTGGCTCATCTCCCGATAGCGGGCGGCAATTTCTGCTGGTGATGGCGCAAAGAAGCTTTGATTGGTTCCGCGAGCACCATCGCAGAGGAGCTGCACCAGAGTTTCGATGGAAATGGAGGGGCGGAGCATCAGGCGGCCGGTCGCTATGGTCTGTTCGAGCAGTGCCGCGAAATCGGCTTGGAAAAGGGCGGCGGCTTCAATCATCGCCGGGCGGCAAAGACGAAATGCATAGTCGTTGACTTCAAACGCGTATGGCGACAGCACTAATTTCCTTCTCGTATCGCCATATCGGACATCAAGGACAGCTGTGACGATATCGAGCGCATTCGAGCCAGCTGAGAAGAGCCGACCACCCTCCCGCAGGCTGTCTTGCCGTGTGCGTATGTTGTTCTGGTCGACCATCGCCCGGAAAGCCTCTTCCTTGCTGCTGAAATGATGGTAGAGCCCACGTCGTGTGATATTGCAGTATTTTGCGAGCCTGCTCATCGTCATGGCTTCATAGCCATGATCGAGAAAACTCTGGGTAATGTTGGAAACCAGGACTTCAAAGGCCGACATGCAACACGCTTTCAACAATTCTCTTGGGGCGATCTATAGGCGCGGCGTAAACGTCTCACAAGAATAGTGGCCATTCGATGTGCGGCAACAGTGCCAGTGAGGATTGTTGCTGGTTTCACAATTGTTCTTGGCAGGAAGGGGAGGCGGCACAGCAATCTCAATCTTCAAAGGTGGCATCGTCCGGACGCGCGTGCATTTACACAGTGCCTGCTGCAGCACCATCTGGCTCGAGCTTATAGTGGAGACTGGCCACGAACGCGAAAGCCGACGAGATGGCAAGAGCAGCCGTCGAAACGATGCTGAGTGCGATACTGATCTCTTTGGGATCGCCAAGGATCTTCTGACCAACGAACCCGACCAATGTCGGGCCAATGCCCATGCCGATGAGCGTGACGATCATGACGCCGACTGCGGAAGCTACGCCGCGCATTCGCGGCGGAGTGATATCCTGAAGTGCGGGCGGCCCATTCGCCACAACAATGGTGGAAAAAAAGGCTGCGGCGGAAATCAAGGCGAACGCGGCGCTCAGGGTCGGCGCAAAAGGCAGTGCCGCCGTGAACAGTGATGCCGCAATTGCCCCTCCGGACATGAGCAAGAGGCGAGCGGTGGTGACACCGCGCCTGACCAGGACATCGCCCAGTATTGCCCCAAAGATCAGCCCTGAAACGCTGCAAGCGATAAAAATTGGGCCGAGACTGAAGCCGACGGCGATAGGTGGCATGTGAAACGTGCGGATCAAAACACTGGGAACCCACGCGCTATAGCTGTAGGATTGGATCGCCGCGAACGCCAGGCAGAGATAGAGGCTCGCAAGCTCCAGCCGATTGCCCGCGAAGAAAGCGCGGATCTCCGCCGCAGCAGGTGCGGGGTTCGCAGTCGCTTCGGATTGCCTCGCAGGCTCTTCAAGGCTTGCCGTCCAAAGGGCGACGGCGATACCGGGCAGTCCGATGGCGACGAAGACGAGCTGCCACGCATATTGCATGCTGGGCAGAAGGAAGAGGCTGCCGGTCCCCAACGACTGATGCAGGACCGTGGCTCCCAAGACAAGCGACAGGCCTGCCCCAATGAACGCGCCCGAACTGAAGATTCCGATTGCGAACCCACGTCGCCGGCTTGGAAACAGGTCACTGATCAGGGAATAGGCAGCGGGGGTGAGGGCCGCCTCTCCCAAGGCGACACCAGCGCGACATAACAGAAGAGTTTCGAAACTGCCCGCAAAGCCACATGCGGCTGTCATGATACTCCAGAGCGCGATTCCGACAGCCGCAATCCGAACGCGGCGTCCGGTATCCACCAAGCGGCCTAGCGGCAATCCAGCCGCCGCCAGGACAATCGCGAAGCTGAAGCCTTGCAGAAGGCCGATCTGCATATCTGTCAGACCAAGATCCTGTTTCATAGGCTCGACCAGAAGACCAAGAATCTGCCGGTCGAGATAAGACAAGATGTAGGCAATGGTCAGAACGCCCAAGGTGTAGGACGGAACAAGGGGTCTCGCTGACGGCATTCGTTCGGGTCCTTGTGGGAGAACCAATGGGTGTGGCGAGAATTCTTAAGCCCCGATTTGGAACAGCCACTTTTCCAGCGAGCGCGCCATTCTGCCTGATTGAGTTCTCAGATTCAAATCATATGAGAAACATTCTCGTTGACACGATGCTAACAATCGGGCAATTACTTCTCACATTATCAAAAAGTGAGAAGTTTTGCGCGCTATCGCGAATAGTATGAGCAATGCCGCGATGTGGTTCTTGGCACGCGCGGATCGGAACTGTTCGGGCGAGAGCACAAAATTGTTGCGCTAGCCGGAGGTCGCATTCTTGGGGCAGACAATAGAATTTCCGGCTTTGCACCCGCCTCTCTCAAGGGGGGATAGGAACGTCGTGCCGTATCACAACGTCAGCGATATTCTTGCGCGAGAATCGTTCCCATCCGCGGTTTTCTTCCTGGCGTCCGGGATGTTTGAGGCCCATAAGCTGGCGCCGCGCTCCGCAGCGCCGTTTGCGACACAGCAACGTTGGCTTCTGAGCCATGCTGCAGTTGCGCATTTTTTCCGGCCAATCGGGGCCGTCAAGCCCGGTCTCAGCCGTCAAAGCTTCGGCGTTCTTGGACCATTTCTCGGTCTCTCCAGCCGGAACACCGCCCATACATTTTTCGACGAGGCCATGCAGTATGGCGTGATTGAGCTCGTCGACGATCGAGTGGTCGGCCATGGTAGCCTCGCAAAGCCATCATTCGAATCCCTGTCTCTCTTGGCGCTCTGGTACAACTTGCACTTCCAGGCGCTCGACCTGCTCGATGATGGCCAAAGATACGCTCAATTCTCGACGCAATGGGAAAGCTTGCTTCCATTGATCCAACCGATTGTGGCGGAATCTCTGTTCCTTAGTCCCGCAGTGCGCGCGCCAGGCTCCCTTTACAGGATCTTCGGCTGGATCGACTCGGGTGGCTGGGTGATGGACAGGCTGATTGCGGGTGTCGATCGGAAAACATTTTCGGGCCAGGGTCGCTGTTTCACGGACGTCCGCTCGATTGCTTATCTGGCTCGATCCACTGGTCTTTCAAGCGCGCATACGAGCCGAAAGATTTCGCAAGCTCAATCGATCGGGGGGCTGGGATGGATCGGGCGGCCGGGGCACTCGCCGATGTGGATCTCGCGCGACTTCTATGAGGAGTATGCGCAATTTCAGGCGCAGAAGCTGGTTATTCTTGATGGCGCGTTTGCGAAAGCCTTAAGCGGCGGCGTGTCGGCTGCACAAGGAGCCCACCATTGCGGATGAGGTGGTTCGTCTCCTTTGCCCCTAATTGCCAACGTTTGGCCGCGGAACCTCTTCGAGATTCCGGATGTCAAAAATGGATGCTGACGCCTGCGGCCATTTTGGTTAGTTCTTTTGCGAGGACGAAGCGTGGCGGCCGCTTTTGGCGGCATCTTTCGAGAATTACCAGGTGTGTTGCGTGACAGGAAGCGGCCTAAGGCCGCTCCAATGGATATTCTATGGCTGCGGGCCACGGTTCGCGCGAACATGGGTGGATAGGGGTTCATTTTGATTTTCGGATACCGTTTTGCGCGATCATTCGGGCTGGCCGCAAGTGTTGCAGTGATGACCCAGGCATACCCCGCGTTTGCGCAGACGGCATCGCAGGTGACGCCGCAGACATTCGAGCCGCAGCTTCAGAAGCAGAGCAGCGGCATCGTCATTCCCGAAGCCTCCGGTCCTGTTGCGCCGAAGGGGGCGGAGAAGCTGACGGTGCGGCTGAAGTCGGTCAAGGTCGAGGGCGGCCTTCCAGGCTTTGCCGCGGAGGAGGCGGGTATCGCCAGGAGCCTCAGCGGCGGCCAGGTGACGGCGGCGGCCCTGTTCGAGGCGGCCGGTCGGCTCGAACAGGCTTATGCCGCCAAGGGCTATGGACTGGTACGCGTGGTGCTGCCGGCGCAGCGTCTGGTGGATGGCGCTGTACTGCGCATCGTCGTCATCGACGGTTTCCTCGAACGCATCGATACCTCGCACCTTCCGAACAACATCCGCGACCGTATCGCCAGGATCCTGGCGCCGCTGGTGGGAGAGAAGGGGCTCTCCAACGACGAGATCGAGCGCCAGCTGCTATTGGCCGGCGATCTGCCCGGCACGGTGCTGCGCTCGACACTGTCGCGCGGGACGCAGGACGGCGGCAGCGTGCTGACGATCGAGGCCCGCTACAAGCCGGTCACCGGCTTCATTTCCGGCGACAACAATTCCACCGACGCGCTCGGCAAATACAATACCGGCATCGGGCTCGACTTCAATTCGGTGTTCGGCTTCGGCGAGCTTTTCTATCTGCGTGCCTCGGGTGCGCCGCGCTTCGGTGGCGATGATGGCTATTTCACCGGCGCGCCGCGCAATCGGTCGCTGGCCGGCGGCGTGACGCTGCCGATCGGCATTGACGGGCTGACGCTCAATCTCGAGGCGACGGCCTCGCGCACGACGCCTGAAGCCGGCCTGTTCGGCTTGCAGTTCATGTCGGATTTCACCCGCTATTCGGCGCGTCTGTCCTATCCGCTGATCCGCTCGCGCGAATTCACCCTCAACCTCAATGGCGGTTTCGATGCACAGGACGAAGAACTGCAACTGCTCAACGGCGGCGGCATAACGCTGTCGAAGGATCGGCTGCGCATTCTGCGCACGGGTGCGGATCTGTCCTGGTACGTCTCGGGCGATGCACTCCTGAGCGCCGGTCTTACCACCTCCTTCGGCATCAACGGGCTCGGTGCGCGCAGTGCAGCCGATGCCAATGCCAGCGGCACGCCCCTGTCACGCCAGGGGGCCGACGCCGATTTCCAGAAGCTGGAAGTCAATCTCGGCTACCGCCAGCCGGTCATGGAGCACCTGGTCTTCGATTTCCGCGCCAAGGCGCAGACCTCCTTCGGTCAGGCGCTGCTCAATTCCGAGCAGATCGGCCTTGCGTCGTCCTCTGGCCTTTCGAGCTTTCCCAGCGGTTCGCTGCAGGGGGATGCCGGCTTTGTGCTGCGCGCCGAGGCGCAGTTCCCGTTCTCGACCAGCTTCACCTTGCCGTTCGGCTGGCCGGAGTTTCCGGCCCAGCAGGGGACGAACCTGCCGAACGGGACGAGCACGGCGGGGGCGGTGGTGGTCTCGCCCTACCTGTTCGGCGCCTATGGCGGCGTCAAGCTCTACCAGCCGACGGTGCTGGAAAGCGGCTTCTCGCGCGGGGCGGCCTATGGTGTCGGGCTGCGCCTGGCAGCGGCCGAACAGGCAAGCTTCAACAGCACCAACGTCAATCTCGAATATGGCCGCACCGAACGCTTCGGCAACGGCGACAACGACAATCGCTTCACCGTCTCGGCGGCATTCCAGTTTTAGGACAATGATGATGACCCGACAGGCGACCCATATGACGTTCTCGCATAGGACCCGGCTGGTGGCGCTGCTGGCCTCGACGGCACTGGTGCATTCGGCGGCCTTGGCGCAGTCGCTGCCGACAGGCGGCCAGGTGGCGGCGGGCAGCGCGACGATCGGGTCGCCGTCTGCCGGCGCGCTGACCATCAACCAGACAAGCGGCAGCGCCGTCGTCAACTGGCAGAGCTTCGACGTCGGCAAGGGCAACCGCGTCACCTTCGTCCAGCCCGATGCCAATGCAGCCATCCTCAATCGTGTCACCGGCCAGACGAGCTCGACGATTG
>NZ_JAELTU010000991.1 GCF_016429015.1 Rhizobium sp. ASV20 | reverse complement strand
CCCCCCCCCCCCCCCCCCCCCCCCCCCCCCCCCCCCCCCCCCCCCCCCCCCCCCCCCCCCCCCCCCCCCCCCCCCCCCCCCCCCCCCCCCCCCCCCCCCCCCCCCCCCTTTTAATGACCCGGCGACCCCCGAGATCTACACTCCAAGAATTTCGTCGGCAGCGTCAGATGTGTATAAGAGACAGGGCTACGACGGCACGCGAATCGCCGAAATCGCCGAGGCATCCGGCCTGCCTAAGGCGAATGTTTACTATTATTTTTCGTCGAAAGAGCAAATCTACACAGCCATCATCGAGCACTTGCTCGAAGGAT
>NZ_JAELTU010000990.1 GCF_016429015.1 Rhizobium sp. ASV20 | reverse complement strand
CCCCCCCCCCCCCCCCCCCCCCCCCCCCCCCCCCCCCCCCCCCCCCCCCCCCCCCCCCCCCCCCCCCCCCCCCCCCCCCCCCCCCCCCCCCCCCCCCCCCCCCCCCCTTTTTAATGATACGGCGCCCCCCGAGATCTACACTCCAAGAATTTCGTCGGCAGCGTCAGATGTGTATAAGAGACAGCCTTTCCACGCCATGGATGTGCTTGCCGAGGCGACGCGGCGGCGTCAGGCCGGACACCTGGTCATTTCGATGGCAGTCGGACAGCCGTCTTACCCGGCGCCGCAGGCAGCGCTGGAGGCGGCGCGTG
>NZ_JAELTU010000989.1 GCF_016429015.1 Rhizobium sp. ASV20 | reverse complement strand
ATCAAGGACCTCAAGGTCAAGGGAGCCGGCCAGACGCTGAAGCAGGGCACGGTCATCCGCTCGATCCGCCTGACCGACAATCCCGAAGAGATCGACTGCCGCCATGATGCGATCAAGGGCCTCGTCCCTGTCTCTTATACACATCTGACGCTGCCGACGAAATTCTTGGAGTGTAGATCTCGGGGGTCGCCGGGTCATTAAAAAGGGGGGGGGGGGGGGGGGGGGGGGGGGGGGGGGGGGGGGGGGGGGGGGGGGGGGGGGGGGGGGGGGGGGGGGGGGGGGGGGGGGGGGGGGGGGGGGGGGGGGGGGGG
>NZ_JAELTU010000988.1 GCF_016429015.1 Rhizobium sp. ASV20 | reverse complement strand
CCCCCCCCCCCCCCCCCCCCCCCCCCCCCCCCCCCCCCCCCCCCCCCCCCCCCCCCCCCCCCCCCCCCCCCCCCCCCCCCCCCCCCCCCCCCCCCCCCCCCCCCCCCCTTTTACTGATACGGCGACCCCCGAGATCTACACTCCAAGAATTTCGTCGGCAGCGTCAGATGTGTATAAGAGACAGGCCTGGCTGCGCGAGACCTATAATCGCGGCGTCGCCGTCGGCAGTCTCTGTACGGGCGCACATGTGCTTGCCCAGGCGGGTCTGCTGAACGGCAAGCGCTGTGCGATCCATTGGGAAAACCTGCCCG
>NZ_JAELTU010000987.1 GCF_016429015.1 Rhizobium sp. ASV20 | reverse complement strand
CCCCCCCCCCCCCCCCCCCCCCCCCCCCCCCCCCCCCCCCCCCCCCCCCCCCCCCCCCCCCCCCCCCCCCCCCCCCCCCCCCCCCCCCCCCCCCCCCCCCCCCCCCCCTTTTAATGATCCGCCGACCCCCGAGATCTACACTCCAAGAATTTCGTCGGCAGCGTCAGATGTGTATAAGAGACAGGTCTCTTGGTTTTCACGCAATTCCGGACGCAAAACCGCTGCGCATTTTTGCTGGAATTGCTCTAGCGAGGGCTTCTCATGCCCGTGGATCGTGAAACGGAAAAAGCCGAAAAGCGGCGAAGCGCGCT
>NZ_JAELTU010000986.1 GCF_016429015.1 Rhizobium sp. ASV20 | reverse complement strand
CCCCCCCCCCCCCCCCCCCCCCCCCCCCCCCCCCCCCCCCCCCCCCCCCCCCCCCCCCCCCCCCCCCCCCCCCCCCCCCCCCCCCCCCCCCCCCCCCCCCCCCCCCCTTTTTAATGCTACGGCGACCCCCGAGATCTACACTCCAAGAATTTCGTCGGCAGCGTCAGATGTGTATAAGAGACAGGCCTTGCATCGTCTCGAAGAGCGGGCCGCATCGCATTCGGAGGCGCACATTTTATGTGTTGGCGAAATATTATGTTGCGTGGCGGAAGCGACTTCGGCGCAATTTGGCCCTTTATTCGCCGTCTTGC
>NZ_JAELTU010000985.1 GCF_016429015.1 Rhizobium sp. ASV20 | reverse complement strand
CCCCCCCCCCCCCCCCCCCCCCCCCCCCCCCCCCCCCCCCCCCCCCCCCCCCCCCCCCCCCCCCCCCCCCCCCCCCCCCCCCCCCCCCCCCCCCCCCCCCCCCCCCCTTTTTACTGATCCGGCGACCCCCGAGATCTACACTCCAAGAATTTCGTCGGCAGCGTCAGATGTGTATAAGAGACAGGTGGAAATACCGCGCCGCGCACTGTCGTCAGCCGGCTCGCGCGTGCCGCCGCTCCCGATTGGCATCGGCGGGAGGCCAGAGGAGACATAGGTGCCGGAACCATGCCGCCCCTCTGCGTAGCCTTCGG
>NZ_JAELTU010000984.1 GCF_016429015.1 Rhizobium sp. ASV20 | reverse complement strand
CCCCCCCCCCCCCCCCCCCCCCCCCCCCCCCCCCCCCCCCCCCCCCCCCCCCCCCCCCCCCCCCCCCCCCCCCCCCCCCCCCCCCCCCCCCCCCCCCCCCCCCCCCCTTTTTAATGATCCGCCGACCCCCGAGATCTACACTCCAAGAATTTCGTCGGCAGCGTCAGATGTGTATAAGAGACAGGCGCATAGCCACTGACGAGCGCGCTACCGATGGCGGAAAATATCCAGAAGGCAGGGCGCGGCCTTTCACCGCCGCGCAGAACGCCGAAGATCGCGGTTGCCAGCGGTAGCAATCCGATGAAGACGAT
>NZ_JAELTU010000983.1 GCF_016429015.1 Rhizobium sp. ASV20 | reverse complement strand
AACCGGAGCGGCCACTTTACCGCCCTGCTTCTCAAGAACCGCTTCCGTAATGGAGTTTGGAACACGCTTCGGTGTCTCGACCAGGCCGAGCACCGGCATGATGACGAGGAAGAACAGGAAGTAGAACCTGTCTCTTATACACATCTGACGCTGCCGACGAAATTCTTGGAGTGTAGATCTCGGGGGTCGCCGTATCAGTAAAAAGGGGGGGGGGGGGGGGGGGGGGGGGGGGGGGGGGGGGGGGGGGGGGGGGGGGGGGGGGGGGGGGGGGGGGGGGGGGGGGGGGGGGGGGGGGGGGGGGGGGGGGGGGG
>NZ_JAELTU010000982.1 GCF_016429015.1 Rhizobium sp. ASV20 | reverse complement strand
CCCCCCCCCCCCCCCCCCCCCCCCCCCCCCCCCCCCCCCCCCCCCCCCCCCCCCCCCCCCCCCCCCCCCCCCCCCCCCCCCCCCCCCCCCCCCCCCCCCCCCCCCCCTCTTTAATGATCCGGCGACCCCCGAGATCTACACTCCAAGAATTTCGTCGGCAGCGTCAGATGTGTATAAGAGACAGGGGTGGAGAAAACATCGGAACCGAATATGAAATCGGCTGAAATGCTGTCTGGGCCAGTCAGTCACGAATTGCAGGCCAAGGGATATACCGACCCGCTGACGGGATTGGGCAACCGCTATCGTATGCG
>NZ_JAELTU010000136.1 GCF_016429015.1 Rhizobium sp. ASV20 | reverse complement strand
CATCCGTCCCCAGCTGCTGAACCGCTCCTCACTCCTTGCGGCGGCCCGAAGGCGGGCCGCCGCAAGGAGGCTTTGTCAAGCGGCGCGTAGCCCCGCGACGTCTTTCTCTGCCGGCGCCACCCAGGGCTGACCGGCTTCGGCATAGCCAGTCAGGCGCAGGATCGCGTGGCCTTTGCAATCGGTCCACAACGTGGCCGGCAGCACGAGATGACCATTGGTCCAGGACCAGCTGCAACCTGCAACAAGCTCTTCCGGATGGAGGCCGACGAGGCCGTCAAAGGCCACGTCGCGATCCGTCCTGAGGCCATCGAAGATGCGCAGGCTCTCCAACCGCACGCCGAGCGCACGGACTTCCCGACCGGGAGAGAAGGTCCGCGACACCAGGCTCACCGTCTCGGCGGAGGCCGGGAAGATGAACCGGGCGACGTCACCGTCGATCTGCCCCTCCACGCGTTTGCCGTCGACCAGCATATGCAGGTCCATATCCGCAGCCCGGCTCCAGCCGAGTGCCTCGGCCCGCGCGGTCAACCGCTCGCGGATCGCCTCGACCAGGACACCGCGGTCGACGAAGGGGCGAGCATAAAGGGCTATGCTCTCGGTCACGCGCTGAGCGGCGTCGACCTCGACGAGACGACCATAGGCCCTCCCGAAGAAAGCGCGATTGCCTACTTCCATGTAGCTCTCGCAGCCCATGCCCTCGGCCATCAGCACATCATGGCTTTCCAGCTCCACGTGCCAATATGTGACCTCGGGCCACTCCTCGCGGACGATCGTCGCCCCATTCGCCAGCTCGCCGATCGGCACGAACACCTCGCCCATCAGGTCCACGCATACCGCATGGCCGCCGGACAGCAACAGATCGCGAGCAGGCAGGTTATCGCCGAAGGCGCCTGCACGAACCCGGATAGGCCACTCGTTGCGCACCGGCCGCTCGACCAGCTTGCTGCCGATCCAGATGATCGGACGGGTTTCGCCAGTCGCCGTGATCGCCAAATCGCCGACCTTCAGATCTTCCACGACGACTTCACCGCGTACGGTCAGAATCCGCGTCCCCGAGACGAAGCAGGGTGTTGCCACTGGAGTAATGTCTATCGCCGCACCATTCGCGGTGATTGTCAGCGGACCTGCCTGGCCCGCTGTGAAGGTGCCGGTCGTGAAATTGGTGCCGGCAACGCTGATATTTCCGAGCGGGTTGTTGCTGCTGTCGAATAGATTGATCGTCTGCGAACCGCCGCTCGTGCTGATGGAGTAGTGATCGACCGATCCCGCCAGCCCCTGGAACTCGATCTTGTCCGTCGCGGCATTGAAACCATTGATGGTCGTGGACGAAAGATTGAGAACCGCACCACCGGCATTCGCGACGAAGGTGCCCCCACCGGCTCCGAAGTTGATGGTCGTGCCGTTCAGTGCGCTTATCAAGGCCGTTCCGTTGGTGAACGTGCCACCATTCTCGAGATCGACGTTCAAGCCGCTCAGCGCTCCGAGGACCGTGCCGCCGGCAGCGGTGGCGGTGCCGCCGTCAACGATGACGGTCATGCTGCTCAGGGCGCTAATACCCGAATTGATGGTAGCGTTGCCGCCCACATAGACCGTGGACGTGCCTAATAACGCAGCGGTAATGTTGACCGTTGCGGTCGAGTTGGGCGCCACCACATAATTCGTGTTCCCGAGAACCGAGAGGATGGACAGTGAATTGGTGCCATTAACCGGTGTCGCAACATTGGCTGGCGCGATACCAGTGACAGTTGTTGTCGTAGTGTCCGGATTGGTGATGGTGAGGTTGTAATTTGCACCTATCCCACCTACGCCAGGGTTATAGGTCAGATTATACTGCACGCCACTCGCAGTGGTAGCGCTATAATTGCCTTCCGCCATGTCTCTTGCTCCGTTAAAGTAAACGAGTTTAGAACTAAGTCCATGCTCACCCTCATCGCGCGGGACGATTGAGCTTCGGTTCGCCCTTCGCACATCCCCTTCCCAACGCCCCAACGCGAGCAACTTCAGACCATGCAAAGACCACCGGTAGTGTTGTCCACGTAATCCAGCCCCTGCCACACCGATCCCGTCACAACAGTATAAAACGCGACAAAATCTCCAAAATCATAGTTCAAAAGAGCTGCTTTAAATTTCTCAGGAGGGCAGTTGGTTTATCAGGGTGGAATATGATCACGCTTCATCATGGTCTGGTGCTGCGAAATAGTTACGGCATCCGTTTGAGATTGAAATTTGGAGTATTCGCTTGAATGTCCTCCAGAGGCGTATGATGAATCTTCGGTGGCTTTCCTCAACAGCGCTTTGAGGTTTGAGAATGCGGCTTCATTCGGTTTCAAATCGGGTTGTGCAGCGCGAGTTGCTCTAGCTTCGCATCAATGCTCTCGATCATTTCCCGAATCCCGAAGCCCTTGTCGCCGAAGAGATTGTCCATAACGACCACGTCATCAAAACCCACATAGTTGGTGACGACTGACTGCTCTAAGCCAAGGCGGCTCGTCTAACGACCCGCATCAAGTCGTTGGACAAAAGAACCTCACCTTATTGCGCTGTTCTTATGTCAGGACGCTTCGGCCTCTCGAACGCGGTAGCCCATGTCCTCCGCTCGTCTCTCAATAGACATCCGGGCTTGCTGGAGCACCTTGCCGGCATAGACCGGCGGATAGCACCAGTCGTTCCAGGTGCGCGTTGCTGTGCTTGCAAACGAACCGAACCGCAATACGCCAGGCTCGAGAAAGGACATACGACCACCGATGGCAAGATAGGTCTCGGTCGGTGCGCCTTCGGCAAGAATGATCGAATGCTGTTCGAGTTCAATGTGGTAATACTCGAACGGCATCAGCGTCGCCTCCTGGGTGATCGTCGTACCGTTAAGGAGGAATTTTGCTGGAATCAGCGATTCCTCCAAAAACATGCAGCGATCCGGCGAAACATACAAATCTCGGGAGGGGATGTTTTCTGCAAGAGCGCCCGCCTGTATGCGAACCGGAAGGGTATCGCGCGGTTTGTCGATCGCCTTTGGATCGATCCGACGCCGCCCTACCCATCTGATTTCTGCAACGCCCTTGTGTGTAACCACAAGATCGCCGACCCGCAAATCCTCGACCGGTAAATCTCCCTCCGGTGTGCGGATGAGCGTACCGCGCAGGAAGCAGCTGGTAAACGTCAGTGTTTCGGTGTTCGGATCGTAGGTATAGGTGACGTCGGCCGGTATGCTATAAGAGCCGAACGGTATCGTGTTCAACAAGCCGCCGAAGAAGGTGAGAATATTGCCGGATTGAGAAACAACGTTCGAGCCTACGACCTCGATCCTGTCTCCCGATCGAACATTCACGACGCTTGGCGGGGTCGAGAGGTTCAAGCTGATATTGCCGGGAGTGTACGCGAACAGCCCGCTACCGTTTGCATTGGCGAAATCCACGGTAACGCCGTTCAAAAGATCGATGCTAAGCAGGCCTGGATTCACCATAATACTCGAATTGGCACCCATCGCATAAGTATAGGTCGAAGCAGCCCCGACGTTTGCGAGACCGGCATCGATGGTCACATTCGCACCGTTGATCGCTCCGATCGTCGTATTTGAAGCTGAGCCGGTGCCGACGATACTGCTGATGTCGACATTTACGCCATCAACGATCACCGTACCATTCGCAACCAGATTGAGCTGTATGGTGTCCGAAGGAGCGCCGGCATTGCTACTATCAATCCTGGTCGTGCCGTTGTTGACTAAGTTGATGCCAATCAAAGCCATGTTATTATCCTCTGCAACAGATTAACATGTTGTCTTTCAAGGCAAAACTTATAGTCAGAACTTGTAGTTCAGACCGACCCGAATGGCATGAAAATCGAGGCTGGCTTTCGAGTTTAGAGCGTCCCCGCCCATGTTGCTGCTGCCAAAATCGACATACTGATATTCGAGTTTTGCGGTCACATGATCGGTGAAGGCGTGTTCGACGCCAGCGCCTACCGTCCAGCCGGCTTTTGTCTTATCGTCGTCAAAACTAGCGCCGCCGAGTGCGCCTTTATAGTTGACATGGCCATAAGCGAGACCACCGGTGCCATAGAACAAGGTATGGTCAAAGGCGTAACCGATGCGGGGGCGGACGGTGCCGTACCAGTCGATCTTGGAAGATGCGCTTGCAATACCACTATTGAACGAGTCGCTAATATCAGCGCCCTGGAAATCCGCTTCGAGGCCAACTACCCAGTTTGGGTCAAACTGGTAGTTATAGCCGATTTGACCACCACCGAGAAAACCCGACCCGTCGAGCTTGCCATATCTGCCGAGGTAATTTCCGAAGGAATGGAAACCGACATCGTCGCTGCCACCGAAACCGCCGCCGGCGTTCACACCGACATAGAAGCCCGTCCACGAAAACGTTGGCGCCACATCCACCGGAGCCTGAGGCGGCGTGGAAACGGCGAGATCTGCTGCGTAAACGGTACTCCCGGCAACCGTTGCCAACAGGAAGACGGTAGATCCCAGAAACTTGAGCATTCGAAAATTCTCCTCAAAGGAATTTACGAGATTCAACATGTACTTGCGAAAGTTCACGTTGAAGCCATAATATAGGCGAGATTATATCTGTAAATACGCAGCCTCTAATAAATATTATTCAAATGTATACGTTATTTGTATGATATTGTCGTATTATGTATTGAGAACATACAGATTATATACTTTGGAAGCGTCGAAGAATACGGCATCCGTCACCACTCAAACACCACGAGCTGGAATCGCATGGATGGCGGGCAATGCCGGACTAAGGCATATGTGATGCAAGGCGACGCAATTTCGCAGCGCCGTCAAAAGACAACCAGCAGCGAAGACTTCGATATGACGTAATGAGACGCGGCCTGTCGCTTTCGATATAGACAGCGAAGGCGCCGTTTTGCAGTTTTCTACGGCTACCGCAGATGTCAATCTGCTGCGCCGGGAGGCCTGACGGGGCGGACCCCTTCAAGGAACGTCTGGCCTCCCGACTGCGCCAAAACCATCGCTCTCATTACATCGTTTTGGAAATAGCCAGCCAAATACCATCGGCATGTCCTTGCTTCGCCCGTAAATGCGATAGCATTCAAAGCAGGAGAAGAAGGGATCCTGCCGCTGTACCGTTCCGGAACATATGGCGTCGCGGCGTTAAGCATCGGCTTACCCTGAAACCCGCTTTCCGAAGTCGGGCGCAATCAGGCCTCTGTTGTCGCTTTACGTATGGACGACATGGCGGTGGCGAGCCACATCTTCGTAGCTATCGCAACCGCCAATTTGCGATGGTCGGGAGGCCCGACCGCCTTGATTCAAGTGCCGGTCGGGTCTCTTCGTTTGCAACAGGTGCAGCTTCGTTATCAAATACCCCTCTCATGGTGAAGTTATCAAAAGGGGTCTTGCAGACGCGCGTGGCGGCTGGGCGGTGGCAAGCCGAAAACTTGCCTACGGAGCAACGCGCAAGCCGGCCGCATTCGCAGCGTGGATGAAAGCCAAGCGGACCTGCTCAGGTGAAACCCTGCCGTTGATGCCGTCAACACAAGTTTGCAACGCCTCTTCAAAAGCGTCGCCGTAACGGATCGGCCATTTCGCCGTCAAATACTCAACAGCGCCTACCACCGAATCGACGATTTGAAACTCGCCCACCTCCTGAAATGCTATTCCGACAGGCTGGAATGTGAGCTCCGAAAGCTCGCTCACGTCGTCGGATGGCAAGGCGTGGTTTTTATAGTCCGGAGTGTCGGACTTTGCGTGCCGCCGCCTCGTAACCAATGTAGCCAGCAAAGTCATATCACTCGCGACTTTATCCAGCACCGAGACGTTATAGCCTACGGCGGCACCCCGGACTGGATCGCTCTCATCCGCTTTCGGATGCTCCGCCTGCAATGCGGCGGGCTTATCGATGGTCGCCGGATTGCTGGAAGTGTCAGTAGGAATCAAACTGAGAAGCTGCGCATCATTATCGAGATCTGCGCCAACGCTCTTATCATTCCGCCGCATGCCGCTATGCCCCACTAAGCGCCAATACACGCATCATACGAAATTCCGGCGCACATCACTATGCCGCATCAACTAAAGCAGCACTAATAAATCGAAGCTGACTGAACTAGAATAGAACTTTGGAACGAGTTTGACCAGTATCGCTACAGCAGAAAGCGAAAATATCTATAAAGCTCCACCGATACCGGCTGATTTTCAATGTATAATTTTGGAGGTTTTCGCTTAAAAGGCCAACAAATGACAGCCGCCAATGCCAGCTCTTTTCAGTGTGGCAATCAATTTTCTTATCTATAGTTGTATATGCCCCTTAAAGCGCCGATTCGCCATCTATGATTGCGGTTGGCGGCGCTCCGTGATCGGGGCAGCCGCGGCCAAGGATTTTCAGCTAGGCCTGACTCAGCCGATTGTCGGCATAAGCAGCGGGATCGAGGCGGACACACCGCAGGCATAGAAATCACGGTGGGGAGTTGAAGGGCGCACCGAAGTGCGCCGCTTGTTCAGACTACGAAGAAAGTCGAAGGGGGGACTTGCAATGCGGCGGCTATTCTTCGGAGCTTTGCGGGGTCAGCATCGGCGCCGGCCTCTATTTCGACAATCTCATCGTTGGTGAGACCACAGGTCTCGGAAAGATCGGCGATCGTGTAGCCAATGGCTTCGCGCGCCTGCCGGACGGCAGCTGCAATTTCACCATGGGGAACGGTGGAAGCCTTTGAACTATCGATATTATTCTGAGTAATGGACATGAAATTTCTCCTTCCAAAGTCCACCGGCGGTATGAATGCCGGGTGAAGGCAGCTATTGCAGCCATGGAGCATCTCGACCGAAACAAATATGGCCGAACGCTGGGTCAATATAGGCATCAATGCGGCGTAGACAAGCGCGTAAGCGCATAGCTGCCTATATCCTGGCTCGCAGCTCACCGCGAATGGCAAAATTCAGACGTCGATCAAATTGAGGTGATCAGGTCGACCGGTTCTTGCCGCGCGATTTGAGTATTTTGCGCTCCGCCGCAAGCAGCAGCCCCTTGAGTTCCGGCTCCCTCACGCGGCTCGCTGCTTCGACGAAGGATACCCATTCACTACGGCGCTGGCCACGCTCGGGAAAATCCTGAAAAACCTGCGCGACTTCAAGCAGGTGCACTGCGACAACGCAAGGAACATCATTGCCGTCGGTCAACTGCTTCAGATAGGTAAAATACCCAAACGCCTTCTTCTTCACCTTGCCGCCCACGCCAGCTTCCTCGAAAGCCTCTATCGCTGCGACCTCATGCGGTTTTTTGCCCTTCATGGGCCAACCCTTGGGAATGATCCATCGGCCACTTTCCCGGCTCGTCACGACAAGGACCTCGACAGCCTGCCGTTCCGGCTGTTTTCTATAGCAGATAGCCGCATATTGCTCATAGAAGCGACCATGAAACAGCGCGTCGGCATGGGATGCCAGTTCGGAAAGAAAGCTCTCCGAACGCCTCAGGGCCGTCTCCTGCGCGGACGATGCCATGCCGTCAACTACTCGCGATGCCGCAGCGAGGGGATCGCTTGCTTGAAGGTCCACAGGCGGGCGCTCACTAAAATCATCTGCGTCACGCTCCTCTCCTGTCCGGCACGCGGCCTCATCGACACCAGCCCTTGGCACCTTCATGCTCTGAGCCGTTGCAGTGACAGTTTTATGAAGATGACTGTTGATGACGGGGCCGGCTTGTTGGTGAACGGCGGACCAAGCCGACGCTGAAACCGGAAACGGCCCCGTAGGGCCGCTTCACATTGACGTGGATCGACGAGAGCCTATTCGGCGGCCTGCAAGGCAGGCACCTCGATGTCCTCGCTTAATTGCCCCGCCATGGCAGCGGCAAACTTCGTCTGGTCGAGTTCGTTCTCCCAACGCGCAACGACAATCGTTGCGACGGCATTGCCGACGAAGTTGGTCAGGGCGCGGCACTCGGACATGAAGCGGTCGATACCAAGGATCAGGGCCATGCCGGCAATCGGGACCGAGGGTACGACTGCGAGTGTGGCTGCGAGAGTGATGAACCCGGCGCCGGTAATGCCGGCTGCCCCCTTGGAACTCAGCATGGCCACCAGCAGCAGCAGGATCTGGTCGCCGAGCGACAGCGGCGTATCAGTTGCCTGAGCAATGAAGAGGGCCGCCAGCGTCATGTAGATGTTGGTCCCGTCCAGATTGAAGGAATAGCCTGTCGGAATGACAAGACCCACGACCGAGCGTTTGCAGCCTGCCCGTTCCATCTTGTTCATCAGGCCAGGCAGTGCCGCTTCCGAGGAAGAAGTGCCGAGCACGAGCAGCAATTCTTCCTTGATGTAGCGGATCAGCGCAAGGATGGAAAAGCCGTTGTAACGGGCAACTGCGCCGAGCACCACGAGCACGAACAGCAGCGACGTGGCGTAGAACGTCCCGATCAGAAATGCCAGGTTTGCAATCGTGCCGATGCCATATTTGCCGATGGTGAAGGCCATGGCGCCAAAGGCGCCGATCGGCGCAAACTTCATCAGCAAGGCGACCATACGGAAGATCGGCGTCGTCAACGCCTGTAGAAAATCGGTGACCGGGCGGGCGCGCTCGCCTGCTGCGCCAAGCGCAATGCCGAAGATGACCGAGAAGAACAGCACCTGAAGGATATCGCCCTTGGCGAAGGCACCGACGATGGTGTCCGGGATGATGTTCATCAGGAAGCCGACGACGGAGGCATCATGCGCCTGTGCCGCATAGTTATTGACGGCCTTCGTATCCAGCGTCGCCGGATTGATATGCATCCCGGCACCCGGCTGGACGACGTTCGAGACGATAAGGCCGACAATCAGCGCCAAGGTCGAGAAGGTCAGGAAGTAGATGAACGATTTTCCGACGACGCGGCCGAACTTCTTGAGATCCGACATCCCGGCGATACCGGTCGTGACCGTCAGGAAGATGACCGGCGCGATGACCATGCGCACGAGCTTGATGAAGGCATCGCCAAGCGGCTGAAGTGACGCGCCGAACTGCGGGTAGTAATGGCCAAGCAGGATGCCGGCAGCAATGGCGGTGAGAACCTGCACATAGAGATGCCGGTAGAAGGGAAGTTTGCCGCGCGTTTCGGCGGCAGCGATGGGAGCAATCATGATGTCCTCCGTTAAGCCCAACCGATCTCTCGGCCCTCCGGGCGACGACTAGAATTCAACAGCCTCCGACTGTTCCATCTCCCTAAGCAACGAGCGTGCCAGTCTCGATTTCTTCCGATAACCATCTGATTCTAAATGGTTTATATTTCAATCACCCGCCATCACACCAGCTCATGTGCGATAATCCGCACAGCTCGATTTACAGATCGAGCGAAAACATGCACAATGCGCTTATGTCGCAGCAACCGGTGAGCGAACGATTTTTGACGCCAGAGCAGCTGGGACGACGATCCCGGCAGGTCTGGCTTGCCTTCACCCTGCTATCGGCCGCCGTCATCGCCGCAGCCCTGTACGGCGCAAGCCTCTACGGGCGCCTGACGGCTATCGAAGGGCTGCAACGCCAGGCACACACCGATGCGAACCTGAAGGTCGCCCTGTTACGGGCCGTACTGGAGCGCCCACGTGCTTTGCCATTGCTGTTGGCAGACGATCAGCAGGTGCGCGATGCTCTGGCCGAGCGGCGAACTGACGCCGTAACCGCGCTCGACCGCAAGCTGGAAAGCCTGGTTTCCGGCACGAGCGCAGCCGTTCTCTATGTCGTCGGTAAGGACGGTATCGCCATGGCCTCGAGCAATTGGCGCGAGCCGCTGAGCTTCGTCGGCAACGACTATTCGTTTCGCGATTATTTCAGCAAGGCTATGGAAACCGGAACGGCCGAGCATTATGCGCTCGGCACGGTCAGCAATCGACCGGGTCTCTATATTTCCCGCCGCGTTGGCGATGCTGGCTCCGCCTTGGGCGTCGTCGTCGTCAAAATGGAGTTCGATCAGCTGGAGGCGGATTGGAGCGAGAGCGGCCGTCCCGCCTACGTTACCGACGAACACGGTGTCGTCCTGATCACCAGCCTGCCATCATGGCGCTTCATGACAACTGCGCCGCTTTCACGCGACGAGGCGATTGTTATTCGCAAAAGTCTGCAGTTCGGCGCAGCGCCCCTCTCGCCGCTGCCCATCAGCCGCCCAGAGACAATCGCCTCGGATACGACCATCGTTCGTGCGGTCTTACCCGGCAGCAGCGCCGATGAATATCTGCGACTGACGACTGCAGTCCCGTCAACTCCGTGGCAACTCGGCTATCTCATACCGACGGGTCCCGCGGTGACATCCTCCATGCGGGAGATGCGCTTCCTCACATTGACGGTGCTGTTACCAATCCTTGTCTTTGCTGCCTTTCTTCTTCGAAGGCGTCACGTTTCCGCCATGCAGATCGCAGTCAGCAGGATTGCCCGCGAGGAGTTGGAACGTCGCGTTCTGGAGCGCACCGACGACCTCAGCCGTGCCCGCGATCGTCTGCAGGCGGAAATAGCCGACCATCGCGCGACGGAAGAAAAACTTCAGGGCGTCCAGCAGGATCTCGTGCAGGCCAACCGTCTCGCAATCCTTGGTCAGGTCGCCGCTGGCGTTGCTCATGAGATCAATCAGCCGCTCGCAACGATCCGCGCCTATGCCGAAAACGCCAATATCTTCCTCGAACGGCAGCAAATCGATCCCGTCAGGGAGAATCTGTCCGCGATAACCGGATTGACGGAACGGATCGGAACGATCACCGATGAACTGAAGGCCTTTGCCCGTAAAGGTCGGACTGCACCTGAACCGGTGGAGCTCAAGGCCGTCATCGAGGGCGCCGTCATTCTGCTCAGAAGCCGGTTCGCCGGCCGCCTCGACGCTCTTAAAATCGAACTGCCGCCATTGGGGCTCAATGTCGTCGGCACGAGAATCCGCCTTGAGCAAGTCTTGATCAACCTCTTTCAAAATGCGTTGGAAGCACTTGACGGTCGAGACGGGGCAAAGGTGGATGTTTCGGTGCGCGAAATGACCGATGACATCATGGTCGTCGTCTCCGATAACGGGCCCGGCATTCCCGATGCCATTCTCGACTCACTCTTCACGCCGTTCAACACGTCCAAGGAAAAGGGCCTTGGGCTAGGTCTCGTCATTTCCAAGGATATTGTCGTCGACTATGGCGGCCGGATCGAAGTGGAGAGCAGTAGTGGCGGCACCCGTTTCACCATCCATCTGCGCAAGGCAACGACATGAACGACAGTTCCCCGGTCTTCCTCATCGACGATGACAAGGATCTGCTCAGAGCGACGAAGCAGACGCTTGAGCTGGCCGGATTTGCCGTCTCGGCCTTCTCCTCGGCGAGCGAGGCACTCAGCGCTCTCGAGCCGGGCTTCAGCGGGGTCGTTGTCTCCGATATCCGCATGCCGCAAATGGACGGGCAGCAGCTCTTTTCGCGCGTCAAGGAGCGTGACGCGGACATGCCCGTCATCCTGATGACCGGCCATGGCGATATTCCGATGGCGGTGCAGGCAATCCAGGATGGCGCGTACGATTTCATCGCCAAACCCTTCGCAACGGACAGGCTGGTGCAAAGCGTGCGCCGCGCCGCCGAGAAGCGTCGGCTAGTGCTTGAAAACCGTTCGCTGCGCCTCGCGGCCGAACAGGCGCAGAGCGATCTGCCGCTGATCGGCCAGACGGCGGCCATGGAGCGACTTCGGCACACTTTGCGACAAATCGCCGATACCGATGTCGATGTGCTGGTCACGGGGGAAACGGGAAGCGGGAAAGAAGTGGTCGCAAGCCTGCTGCACCGCTGGAGCCGCCGCGCGAAGGGCAATTTCGTCGCATTGAATTGCGGCGCCCTCCCCGAGACCGTCATCGAAAGTGAGCTTTTCGGCCATGAGCCCGGCGCATTCACAGGCGCACAGAAGAAGCGTGTCGGCCGCATCGAGCATGCAAGCGCAGGCACCCTGTTTCTCGACGAAATCGAGAGCATGCCGCCGTCGATCCAGGTGCAGATGCTGCGCGTTCTGGAAATGCGCGAGGTGACGCCGCTCGGCACAAACGAGGTTCGGCCCGTCGATCTGCGCGTGGTGGCGGCGGCGAAGGTGGATCTGGGCGATCCCGCCCAACGCGGCGATTTTCGTGAGGATCTCTATTATCGCCTGAACGTCGTTACACTCTCGATCCCACCGCTTCGCGAACGGCGTGCCGATATTCCCCTGCTGTTCAGCTATTTCGCAAAGCGCGCTGCCAACCGCTTCAAGCGTGACATGCCGGCGATGTCCAGTTCAGTACATCGCCATTTGCAGCAGCACGACTGGCCGGGAAACGTTCGCGAGCTCTCGCACTTCGCAGAACGCCTGGTGCTTGGGCTCGAAATGACAACTGCGCCTCACACAAGTGATGCGCCTGCCGCCGACGAGGCGTTGCCGCTTCCTGCCCGAATGGAACGCTATGAGGCGGAACTTATTCGCGAGACGCTGTTGCAGAACAATGGCGACGTCCGCCGCACCATCGAGGCCCTCGGCATTCCCCGCAAGACCTTCTACGATAAGCTGCAACGCCACGGTATCGTCCGCGGCGAATTCGCCGGGTGACGTGAGCCCGTTGCCCCAAACGAAAACTCGCGGCCTTTCAGCCGCGAGCATCCCTAGAGAAGGCAAGGTGTCGAGCGTCACACTGCCGCTTCGATCTTGTCCTGCGTCTTGGTTTCGAAATCGCTGGCGTCATGGCGCTCGCGCAGCTGCTCGGACGGATCGCCCGACAAGCGGTTGACCATGCGGCCGCGCTTCACTGCCGGGCGCGAGTAGATCAGATCAGCCCAGCGCTGCACATTCTTATAGTCCTGTACCTGCAGGAATTCGCCGGCACCATACTGCCACCCCTTGGCGAGGCCGCCGTACCATGGCCAGATGGCGATATCGGCAATCGTGTACTCGCTGCCGGCAATATATTCGCTTTCCGCCAGGCGACGGTCGAGCACATCGAGCTCGCGCTTCACTTCCATGGCAAAACGATCGATCGCATATTCGATCTTCGTCGGTGCATAGGCATAGAAGTGGCCAAAGCCGCCGCCGAGATAGGGCGCGCTGCCCATCTGCCAGAATAGCCAGGAGAGGCATTCCGCGCGGGCGGGCTGTTCCGTCGGCAGGAAAGCGCCGAACTTTTCTGCGAGATAGGTCAGGATCGAGCCGGATTCGAAGACGCGGATCGGCTTGGGGCCGCTGCGATCGAGCAGAGCCGGGATCTTCGAATTGGGATTGACCTCGACAAAACCGCTGCCGAACTGGTCGCCATCGCCGATCTTGATGAGCCAGGCGTCATATTCCGCACCGCTATGACCGAGCGCCAGCAGCTCTTCGAGCAGGATGGTGACCTTGACGCCGTTCGGCGTACCCAGCGAATAAAGCTGAAGGGGATGGCGGCCGACGGGCAATTCCTTGTCATGAGTCGGCCCGGCGATCGGACGGTTGATATTGGCGAACTGGCCGCCATTGGCTTTGTTCCAAGTCCAGATCTTCGGCGGCGTGTATTCGGCAGAACCGGTCATAGGCATCCTCCTTTTGGGGTGAATCAGATTTGGGAGCGATCTCCGATGTAGCGCGCTATGCTTGTCGCACAAAGGGACGCCCGTTCATTTTTACGAGAGCCGCCGCACTGCTTTTCCAAAGCTCTTGGCTGAAACGAAAAAAGCCTGCCGCGGGAGGAGGTGCGGCAGGCTTTCGGCAATAGTTGAACAGCGCACGGGAGGAGGAGTGGCGCTGTTCGTGCAGACGACCTTGGGAGGAGGAGTAGGCGTCTGCAAAGCGAAGGATGCGGGAGGAGGTGCATCGCTTCGATATCCAAAACATAGCAGTCTTTTGCTCAGTTGATAGGCATTTCTTTGCAGGACAGCTATGCGCTATGCGAAATCCTAGCCGCATCACTGGAGCATTTTTTAGCAGAAGACGCAGTCGGAGCTCTCATGCAGACAAAACAAAAGCGCCTGCTCGGGAGGAAGCAGGCGCTTGAAAATACAGTTGGTCAATGAGCCGTGACGGCTGTTAGCCAGCGATGGCTGCGCGGGCAACATTGCGGATTTCGCCGCGCTCGATGCCGAGGTCATGCAGCTCACGAGTGGTCATACGGCCCAGTTCGGCGACCGTCTGACGGTACTTGCGCCAGTTGTTGAAAGAGCGTGCTACGTTCATGATGATCCCCTTTCCTTGGGCATTCGAAGCTGAGCTGCCGTGCTTGGCGCTTCGTTCGCTTCGATGAGAAATATATAGCTCGGGGCTCTCATCTTTTGCAGAGCCAAGGAATCACTGCACCTATGCATCAGACGCATGGATCATTGAGGCTCCGCCAACCTCTTCAGGTTTGCTTCGTGACGGCCATGGCAATTTGCTGATGACAGAGCAACCATTGTCTGCGACAAGGGAGGGATTGAGAGACAGGGGCGTCTGCCATATGGCGGGCTGAGAAGTACCCTTTGAACCTGAACCAGATCATGCTGGCGGAGGGAGTCGCTCGGGGCCTCGCAATATGCTCGTGCCCCATGCGCCTCGCCCGCCTGAAAGGGGCGACATGCAAGACCAAATCAATCTCGGCGCGCTGCTTGACGCTATGCGCGAGAGCCCGCCGTTGGTGCAATGCATCACGAACTTCGTGGCAATGAATATCGCCGCCAACGTGATGCTTGCCGCCGGAGCGTCGCCCGCCATGGTGCATGCGGAAGAAGAAGCCGGCGAATTCGCCGCTATCTCCGGAGCTCTCACAGTCAACATCGGCACGCTTTCCGCCGGCTGGCTCGCGGGCATGCTTGCAGCCGCAAGATCCGCAAATCAGGCGGGCAAGCCCTGGGTTCTCGATCCGGTAGCGCATTATGCCACAGCGTTCCGCCGTAAGGCAGTCACGCAATTGCTGGAGCTGCGGCCGACGATCATTCGGGGCAACGCCTCTGAAATCATCGCCCTTACGGGTGGTGTCAATCGCGGTCAGGGCGTCGACAGCCGCGATCCCGTCGAAATGGCAGAGGATTCGGCGAGGCAACTTGCCAACCGGCATGGATGTGTCGTTGCGGTGACGGGTGCGACCGATTTCGTGACCGACGGTCACAAGGCTCAACGGATAGAAGGCGGGTCGCCATTGATGCCCCGGATTACAGCACTCGGCTGCTCGCTGACCTGCCTTGTCGGAGCATTCGCCGCGACGGCGCCCGACAACCCGTTCGACGCGACGGTCGCAGCCCTCGCGGTCTTTGCCGTCGCGGGAGAACAGGCTGGAGCCGCAGCCGATGGTCCCGGCTCCTTCTCCTGGCGCTTTCTCGACGCGCTGGCCACCCTCGACGCCAAGACGCTCACCGCCAAAGCAAGGGTCGTAACAGCATGAAGAGCTTCAATCTATCGCTTTATCTCGTTCTCGACCCGGTACTCTGCGTCGACATCGGCATGATCGAGACCACACGCGCTGCCGTTGCCGGAGGCGCCACGATCGTCCAGCTACGCGACAAACATGCCTCGACAGCGGCCATGATCGAGACGGGGCTCGCCCTCAAACAGGTGCTCGCCGGAAGCGGCGCGCGCCTCATCGTCAACGATGATGTCGAGGCTGCCATCGCGATCGGCGCGGATGGCCTGCATATCGGGCAGGAGGATCTGAACGCCAGCGACGCCCGCCGCATGATCGGCCCGGACATGATCCTCGGCCTCTCCGTCGAGACGGAGGCCCTCGCCTCGTCGATCGACGCCGGGATCGTCGACTATGCTGGCATCGGCCCGGTCTTTGCGACACCGACCAAGCCCGACCACAAGCAACCGATCGGCTTTGATGGCCTCGCCCGCATCATAGGGCTGTGCCCGGTTCCAACGGTCGCCATCGGCGGTCTGAAAGCAGAGCACGTTGCCGAGGCGCTGGCAGCAGGCGCGGATGGAGTCGCGATGGTCTCAGCGATCTGCGGCCAGCCCGATCCCATGGCGGCGACAACCCTCATCGCCAATGCCATCAAGGAGGCGCGCAAATGATCCGCAACGTTCTGTCCATCGCCGGCTCCGATCCTTCAGGCGGCGCCGGTATCCAGGCCGATCTCAAGACCTTTTCGGCGCTTGGCGTTTACGGAATGGCCGCATTGACGGCGCTAACGGCCCAGAACACGCAGGGTGTTTCGGGCGTTCATCCCGTACCTCCAGCATTCGTTGGCGATCAGATCGAGGCGATCTTTGCAGAGATACGCGTCGATGCCGTCAAGATCGGCATGATTGCAAATGCGGCAATTGCGGGCGTCGTTGCCGACATACTGAAGCGGCATCCCGACGTTCCGGTCGTGCTCGATCCCGTGATGATCGCCAAGGGCGGCGCGGCTCTTCTTGCTGCCGATGCTGTCGATATCCTGAGCCGTCGATTGCTGCCGCTTGCGACAGTCGTGACCCCGAACCTGCCGGAAGCTGCCGCCTTGCTGCACGAGGCCGAAGCAAAGAACCGCGGGGATATGGCACGCCAGGCCCTGGCGCTCTCGAAGCTCGGCCCGGTCGCCGTGCTCGTAAAGGGTGGCCACCTCGACGGCGATGAGAGCCCCGATGTGCTCGCAAGTGGCGGAACCATCACCTGGTTCGAGGCCGACCGTTTGCCGACGAAAAACACGCATGGAACCGGATGCACCCTTTCCAGCGCCATCGCTGCCGAGATCGCCAGGGGCTTGCCGCTGCCGCAAGCCATCGCCTCGGCCAAAAGTTATCTCGCTCGGGCGGTTGCCGCCGCGGGCCAGCTCTCGGTCGGTAGCGGCCATGGCCCCGTGCAGCATTTCCATGCGCTATGGGCAGACAATGAAGGAGTAGCAAAATGAGCCTGCCAATCAAGGACCAGATCGTCATCGTCTCGGGCGCGGGGCGCGGTCTCGGCGCTGCAATCGCAACGGCCTTCGCCCACGAAGGCGCCAAGGTTGCGATCAACTATCGAGCAAGCCGCCAACAGGCAGAAGCCCTTGCCGAGAAGCTTGGCGGTGGCGCAAAAGCCTTTCAGGCCGATATGCGCAGTCTTGCCGAAACGGAGCGCCTCGTCGAAGAGGTGACAGCACATTTCGGCGCACCGACGACGGTGGTGCATAACGCCCTAGCCGATTTCAGCTTCAACGGCGATGCCCGGTCGAAACTGGACGCATTGAGCTGGGCCGAGATGACGACACAGCTCGAGACGGCACTGCAAGGCGCTCTCAACCTCATCCGGGCGGCGCGGCCGGCGATGGAGCGCGCGGCGTTTGGCCGGGTTGTGACGATCGGCACGAACCTCTTCAAGAACCCGGTCGTACCGTATCACGATTATACGGCGGCAAAGGCGGCATTGTTGTCGCTGACGCGCACGGCGGCGGCCGAACTCGGACCGCTCGGCATCACCGTCAATATGGTCTCCGGTGGGCTGCTGCGCACAACCGATGCCAGCAGCGCCACGCCGGAGGCAGTCTTCGACATCATCGCCGCCAATACGCCTCTTCGCCGTGTCACGACACCGGAAGAAGCTGCCGACGCGGTTCTATTCTTCGCAAGCCCTTGGGCGCGTGCCGTGACCGGCCAGAACCTCATTGTCGACGGTGGGCTGGTCTTCGGCTGACACCCACAACAAAAAGGCGCCGACCTCGGTCGGCGCCTTCGTCGTTCACTATAGGTCCGATATGAGCCTGAGGCTCAGGCCCAGCCCATGGTCAAAACACCGAAGAGGATGACCACACCCAGGACGATACGGTAGACCACGAAGGGCCAGGTGGAGAAACGCTCCAGGAAGCGCATCAGTCCCCATATCGTGATGAAGGACGAGATGCTGCCGACGATCAGTCCGACGATGAGGATGGACCAGGCCTCCATCGGAATGTGGGCCTTATAGAGCGTGAACAGCTCCTTCAGTCCGGCAAGGGCGATCGCCGGCAATCCGAGCAGGAACGAGAAGCGGGCAGCCTCTTCGCGCTTTAGACCAAGGAAGAGCGCGCCGGTCAAAGTCGAACCCGAACGCGAAACGCCGGGTACAAGCGCACCCACCTGGGTGATGCCGACGAAAAGCGCATCGACCAGCGTCATCTGCTCGATATTCTTTCTATGGCGGCTATACAATTCGGCAACGGCAAGCAGCAGGCCCATGACGACGCAGGCAATGCCGATGACCCATAGGCTGCGGAACGACGTGCCGCAGGCGTTGAGCGACGACGCGAGCAGGAGGCCGACTATGACGATCGGGATCGTTGCGATGATGATGGCAATTGCAAGCCGCATGGCGGGTGAGCCCCAATCCCTGCGTTTGATGGCATCGAGCGATCCGAATGTGACGTAGCGAACATCGCTCCAGAAATAGGAAATGATGGCTGCGAGTGCGGCAAGCTGCATCGCTGCCGAAAACGCCGAGCCGGGATCCTGCCAGCCAAGCAAGGCCGGCACGAGGCGCATATGCGCGGTGGAGGAGACAGGCAGGAGTTCCGTCAAACCCTGCACAACTCCCAGAACAGCAATTTTGGCGTAGCCCAGGGCGACAAAGCCCGTGTCTACGCCTTGCGTACAAACATCAGCCACGTTTCGAAATCCTCGGTTCTCTAGGGGGCTTTGCACCGGAACGGTGCGATGAACTTCGCTGCGAAACAGTCTTCCGACAAAAGACCGGTAAAGCTCATCGAATGCCCGGCCGGTCTCTCGCTCAGAATCGAGGCGGACCATAATTGCGCAGGCTGAACTCTATCTGAAATTACTGGCGCAGTTCCCTAAGAATCGGACAACAACGGCGCGCCGGCGCAGGATCGGTAAGATTATCGGAATGTTCGCAGCGATGACTGCGCCGCATACGGCCCAGAACCTTGATCCCGCCTAGGCGCGGCCCGCCATGCTGGAAATCTGGAAGTTCATCCTTTAGACAAGGCGCCGGTCGCACGTTTGCGGGCGTCGAGATCGATCAGCGCGATGCCCGCTTCTGGGTATCGCCCATCACCGAGAAAACGCGTTTGATGAATGCCTCGCCGTCGAACTGCCGCGCGGCGCCTTCGGTGACATGTTCCGGACGATCGAAGATAAAAGCCTCAAAGTTGACGATTGGCAACTTGAGCCGGTTTCTCACCTCACCGATCATTGCCGTGTGAGTGACGACGACCTGACAGCCGTTCGGTTCGAACCACTCCTGAATTCCTGTCGACGGTATAGCGGTTACCGACAGACCGCGCTCCGAAAGGACAGAGCTTATGCGCGTAGCCGCCTGCTGATTGTCTAGGCATATCAGGACGTCGGTCTGCGAAGGGGATGGCGAATCGTCTGAATGCATCAAGCGGCCTCTCGTTCGAGATGACGCAATATACTGATTCGGACGTAACGCAGTGTTATAAGTTGTTACATTTTGTTTCAGGAAAATGACGGATCAAGCTGGCCCGAATTTGCGCAAAATATCCTCATAAATCAGTTTCGAATATTCAATCAATACATTGATATTATAATATAACATCTTTCTGATCGTTTCAGCGTAGGAAAGTGGCCACTGCTGAAGAGCGTGTCAGCGATGTAATACGGTTGTCGTGATTATGTGCCTCGCGGTTTCGGCACACAGCGAAGCCTCGAAACACGACCGGCTCATAACAAGGAACAATAGCGCAGCGCATCATAAATGGCGGCGTGGATATTGCGGCTCGATATGGCATCACCGATGCGGATCAGATCGAAGGCGCCTGTCGTGTTCTTCTCAGGCAAAGGCGCCGTGCGCGCGATCAGCGCCGGATAGTCGACAGCTCCTAAATTGCGCGAGAGCGGCTTCAGCTCAAGATAAAGCTCATCATTCGCTATCGTGCCATGCTCGACCACGACCTGGGAGACACGGCGTTCCCATTGTGTCTGCTCGGAGAAATCGGATCCCAACACCGCCACAAGTGCATTGCCGTCGCGCCGCACCGATTTCAACCGGGTATTGATGGTGACCCGCACATTCTTTTCCGCAAAGATCCTCGCGTAGGGCACATGGTTCATGCCACCCATTTCAGGGGCAAAGAAACGCTCCGGCGAGACCAGCTCCAGCTCGGCACCGCTGTTGGCGATGACTTCGGCTGCCGACATGCCAGGGTGCCCGCCATTGTCGTCATAAAGCAAAACCTGCCCCTCGGGCTTCACGGCTCCGGCCAGAATATCCCAGGAAGACGTGATGAGATTGTCGCCGCCATCGAGTTCCGGGGATTGCGCGATGCCGCCGGTCGCCACGACGACGATATCGGGCGAGAATGCCAAAACGTCATCTGCGCCGGCATAGACATCGTAATGGATCGCAACACCGAGACGCTCCAGCTCCGAAAGTCGCCAGTCGACGATCCCGATCATTTCCTTGCGGCGTGGATTGCGAGCAAGCAGGTTTACCTGCCCGCCGGCCTTTCCGCTCGCTTCGAGCACATCGACTGCGTGGCCCCGCTCTGCAAGCACGCGCGCAGCCTCGAGCCCAGCAGGACCCGCGCCGATGACGACGGCCCTACGGGATATCGGCGCTCGCTCGATCCGATGCGGCATATCGGCCTCACGGCCGGTTGCCGCATTGTGAATACAGAGCGCCTCACCGCCCTCATAAATGCGATCAAGACAGTAGGTAGCGCCGACGCAGGGGCGGATATGTGCCTCCTGCCCCGACATGATCTTGTTGACAATATGCGGATCGGCAATGTGCGCGCGCGTCATGCCAACCATATCGAGCTTGCCTTCGGCGATCGCGTGCCGTGCGGTGGCAACATCGCCGATGCGCGCGGCATGAAAGACCGGAAATTTGGTCGCCGCCCGAACCTCGCCGGCAAAGTCCAGATGCG
>NZ_JAELTU010000981.1 GCF_016429015.1 Rhizobium sp. ASV20 | reverse complement strand
TCCTTGCGGTTACTGGCGCGAAGCAAACATCATATCATAGTGAGCTTCATGCCCGCTCACCTCGAATATCTTCTTGAAAACAAGCAGGAAACGATCGACGGTAGCGGCGTCGCAAGCGAGATATAGACTGTCTCTTATACACATCTGACGCTGCCGACGAAATTCTTGGAGTGTAGATCTCGGGGGTCGGCGTATCATTAAAAAGGGGGGGGGGGGGGGGGGGGGGGGGGGGGGGGGGGGGGGGGGGGGGGGGGGGGGGGGGGGGGGGGGGGGGGGGGGGGGGGGGGGGGGGGGGGGGGGGGGGGGGGGGG
>NZ_JAELTU010000980.1 GCF_016429015.1 Rhizobium sp. ASV20 | reverse complement strand
GTGCAGCCACCGTGATGGTGCCGGCCTGCGGATTGGTGGCATCCGATGACGAGCCCGTCGTCACCGTAACGTTGGCCGTCGCCAGTGCATTGGTCAGCGTGCTGACGTTGATGATGCTGTCATTGCCCTGTCTCTTATACACATCTGACGCTGCCGACGAAATTCTTGGAGTGTAGATCTCGGGGGTCGCCGGATCATTAAAAGGGGGGGGGGGGGGGGGGGGGGGGGGGGGGGGGGGGGGGGGGGGGGGGGGGGGGGGGGGGGGGGGGGGGGGGGGGGGGGGGGGGGGGGGGGGGGGGGGGGGGGGGGGG
>NZ_JAELTU010000979.1 GCF_016429015.1 Rhizobium sp. ASV20 | reverse complement strand
CCCCCCCCCCCCCCCCCCCCCCCCCCCCCCCCCCCCCCCCCCCCCCCCCCCCCCCCCCCCCCCCCCCCCCCCCCCCCCCCCCCCCCCCCCCCCCCCCCCCCCCCCCCTTTTTAATGATCCGGCGACCCCCGAGATCTACACTCCAAGAATTTCGTCGGCAGCGTCAGATGTGTATAAGAGACAGGCTCAAGACCGTCCCGCTTGAGATCGAGATTCTGCTCGCTAGTTGAAACCCGCGTATAGCCTGTCAGCACCGGGCGCTCCCTACTTTACATAAACTTAGATGGAGGAAGTTTATCAGCTACAGGTTT
>NZ_JAELTU010000978.1 GCF_016429015.1 Rhizobium sp. ASV20 | reverse complement strand
GCCTGTTCCCCCGATCCGAGTGCCGCCTTGCCCATCGGCACGGTGATGGTGCCACTGTTGGCGACCGTGCCGCCGATCAGCGCCATATAGCCGCCGCGGTTGATGGTGATCTGACCGGCATTGGTCACAGGCGCAGAGGCGCCATTGCCGGTAAACGTCCTCTTGCCCCCCATGAAGTCGTCATCGGAGATGCTAAGCGTCGAGGCGACGAAGCCGCCTGACTTGACCGTGCCCGTCTTGGTAATGGCAATGCCGTTCGGATTGATCAGGTAGACCTGGCCATTGGCATTGATCTGGCCTGCAATCGTCGA
>NZ_JAELTU010000135.1 GCF_016429015.1 Rhizobium sp. ASV20 | reverse complement strand
CAGAAAGATGCCCTCGCCGGCAATCTCGTCCCCGGTCTGGCCGACGGCATACTTCTTCCAGTTTTCCGAGGTGACCATTTCAGGAGGATGCTCATTTGTCACCGGTCGGTGAGCGGCACTCTTGAGCGTGTCTTCGGAAAAGACTTCGCCACCTGGCCGATAGATCCGAACTGTGGGCATCTCGGGCCTGCCGATCTCGGCGCCGGCATAGGTTTGAATGCCGGTGCGGGCGATGCGGGCATCGGCCACGAGATAGCCGTCTCCCGTCCGCCGCGTCCCCGCGACGGTGACAGTGTCTGTGAAGTTCATATTGGAATTTCTCCTGGCCGAAGCCGATCTGGTTCGAGTGAAGGCCGCTCACCGTGGCGAAATGGATCTACCGGCAACTACACGGCAGCGGATTCTTGGCGCGCGTCAGAGTCCGTTTCGGACGAGCCGACACCGTCGCCCGGCTGATCCGTTGTCTTTGCTGCCGCCTCTAATCCGGGCAGCGACCCGTCTTCCACGAAAGCATTCAACAAAGCTTCCGAGAGCGCCGGACGAGGAATAATCTCCTCACCCGCAGTTGAGCCGAACAAGGCCCGCGCCGCTTCTGCCTTCGTCTTGAAGATATCGGCCCGCTCCTTCTCGCTCATCTGCTCCAGGGGAGCCCAGGTCGAGTAGATCGCCGGATCGCGAGCACCAGTGGCGGAGCGGATAAGGCACTCATCAAGCCGGGACATCGCAGGCGTATAGTCAAGCTCTTGGATCGCCTGGATGCGATCATGATAATTCTTCATGTCAGCTGTACCCGTCGCATTCATGCCCGCCGGCGATTGACCGAGCAATCGGGTGACCGGAATGTCGGCAGCGCCGGCGACGATCTGCAGGAAGGCCATCAGAATATCTGTGAGACCGGAGAGCGGCGCACTCTTACTGTCATACTCCTCTTCGGCATCGAGGATCAGCGTGCCGTTGACCCCCTTGATCGTGTTGGCGAGCGCATAGCGGCGCAGCACGGCATCTTCATAGGCCTGATTGCCGATATTGGCGGAGAATTGCGGAACCTTGATGATGTCGATCTTGGCCTCGAAGACGAGGCTGGCGATATTAGCCGCTGTGCTGTCGGCGTTCTTGATCGCGTCGAAGGTGGCGGCCAGTACGCTTTCGCCCCAAGCCTGATTGCCCAACCCGCCAAACTCCTCACCGGGCGTCATGGCGCCTTTGAAGATGACGAGCCGAGACGGATGGATGGCCACCTGCTTGCCGTTGGCACCAGTCAGAGTGTAGAATTTCGGCTTGCCATACCATTCCGAAGCCGGATCGCCGTCGATGTCTCCGGCAGCCAGTTGGTGGCGTGTCAACACGGTGAGGTGCTTGATGGCACCCTTCCCGATCCGCTCCGCCTCAAGCGGCAGTCCCGGGTCGGTATCGTCGGCACCGATGAAGAGAGCGGCACCACCAAAGAGGCGCGCCTTTGTAGACGCTTCCAGCACTTTGCCGCGTAAATTCAAGCGGCGTTCTTCAGCATCGATCAATCCGATCTGATCGCCCGCTGCCTGCCAGTTCCGCCACTTCCGGCAGCTATCCAGCGCCGGGATATCGATGATCTTGCGCGGCAGCCAGGAGCCGCGATAGGCGGCGATGATCTGCTCGTCCGTCAGGATCGGCTGCGTATAGAAAACGGATGTCGCCTTATCACGCTCGGTGCCCATGCGGGATGCAAGGCTCACCAATCCGTCGCGAACCATCGAGAATACCTGCCCCATGGATTGTCCTTTGATAACGATGTGATGAAAGCCCGCGACAGCAGGCCTAGAAGTTGCTGAAACTGAAGGAAGAGCTCAGTGCGAGCTCGTTCAAGGCGTCGGCGAAAGCATCGACCTGATCGTCGAACTGCGCGTTTGGAAAGGCACAGACTTCATCGAGAAACGTCTCGTTCCAGTCCCCTCGCAAGAGCTTGACGTTCCCCGCCTCCGCCTGCGCCGATGCCGGCTTGGCGCGCGTCGCCTTATCACCGGTCGGAGATATGGCCTTTACCGGAAAACCTGCGAGCAGTTTGATCTTCGTTTCCGCATCAGCCTTGCCGGCAGCACCTGGGTCCTGCGGCATCCGGATCGTCACCGTCGGCCCATCCTGTGATGCAGCGTTCTTCAGATTGCGTTCCACCTCGGCAGGTGACCAGCGACCTCGCGCAATCGTCTCGACATAAAAAACACCGTCGACCAGAGCCATGCGCAAGCCGGCGGTCCAATCAGGCTTTCGACCCGGACGCGCTTTCGACGCGGCAAAATCCCAGGCACGGCACCGTTTCGCCCCCGCCGGCACTGCCTCGACGATTTCGAAATCGCCACGTTGAAACAGACCGCCCGACCGTGGCGCTGGCCGCTGCTGGAACTGGCCGGCAACGGCGTAGCTACCCAATGGTACTTTGTCGCGCTCGACAACGGCCCGAGGAAAACGCTCAGGAAAGAGCAGCTCCCCCTCTTCCGTCCTCGGATCGACAAATCCGATCGAGGTTCGGCAACGGCGCTCCGGCTCGAATTCCATCGGCAGCATCAGATGCTCGTAACCCAGGCCAAGCGCCAGGATCGTGCCCGAAACATCGGCCTCATGCAGCCGCTGCATCACGACAACGATAGCCGAACGCTGCGGATCGTTGAGCCGTGTCGGCACGGATTCGCGAAACGTCCGCACCGTTGATAACCGCTCCACCTCGGATTCCGCGCCATCGACCGAATGCGGATCGTCGATGATCACTCGGTCGCCTCGTCCACCCGTCAGCCTCGAAAATGGCACCCCCTGCCGTGAGCCTGTTCGGGCATTGGCAAACGCCATCTCCCCGGTTCTCGTCAGCTTGACCTGATCGCCCCAAAGCGCCTGATACCATTCCGAGGCGACAAGATCGCGCATGCGCCTGCTGTCTCGCTTGGCATAGTGCTCGGAATAGGAAGCACCGAGATAGCGCATCTGCGGCTTGGCCTTCGGCCCCCATTCCCAGGCAGGCCAAAAGACGCCGCAGAGCAGCGATTTCATCGTGCCGGGCGGCACGTTGATCAACAGTCGCGTTATCTCGCCCGAAGTGACGGCTTCGAGATGAAGGCAGATCGCATCGATATGCCAGCCATGGACATAATCAACCGAGGGCTCCACAACATGCCAAGCCTCTCTGACGAAGCCGACCAACGACTGGCAATTGGCGCGAATACGCTCCGCATCCGCGGCAACCTGGAGGGCTCGCTCGGCACTTTCAAACTCAGCCGCCCGTCTCGCCCTCTCCCCCCGGATCGCCGCCATCATCGTCGCCGCATCCGGCAAGCGGAGCGAAGAGGGTTTCGAGTATGGCAAGCTGCTCATCCGTGGCGTTTGTTAAGTCGATGGTGAGGCCTCGCCCCCCTTTGGCGCCGGCCGCAGCACCGGTACGTTCGCTTGGCTTTTGATGAACGTAGGAGGCTGCGATCTTCGCCATTTCGTCGCGCCGCTTCTGATCCGCCTCATCGTCGCGCATCACTTTCAACATGTAATCGAGCGGCGTATCGTTGGCGGAAACGGCCTTGCGACGACGTGCACGCGGTTTGCGCGGCACGACCGGCTTGTCGGCATTCGTCATGCTTGAAATTTCCGATGAACCTTGAGAGAAAAAAGCGGTCGAAGACATCGCTTGCGGTCAACAGTGCATCGCTGCAACTGTTCTCATCATGCCAAAATGAATACCCCAATTCGGCAGGTTTGGCGACACCCCTGGCGGACGATAGCTCTGCAACGAGTGGAGACCTTGACGACGACTCCAGATAATCATCTGAAATCATTGAAAAATATTGCGATCCACCATCCGACGAATTGAGCGAAATTGTCGTCAGATCTCCGAACTGCCCGAGAGGTGGCGCAAGGATGCGATCGAATGCCTATCACCGCAGAACGCATTGACTGCAGTCCGCAGATATCTGCGCACCGAGCATCCCCGATGCTTTCGATGAAGAATGAGTGAGAGAAAATATTGGACGATGACCAAGAGAGTGTCGTGGACTACAGCCACGTTCGGCAATTCATTACCGACAACCTTCCCGTTTTGCCGGTTCCCGGCATGCCGAAGATTCGGCTCCACAAGGCCGGCCCGCACAGCGGCTTACGCCGGCTTGCGGAGAGAGATCCACGATTCGGATCGCCCTATTGGGCGCACTATTGGGGAGGAGGCTTGGTCTTGGCCCGCCATCTTCTCGACAAGCCGGAAACTGTTGTGGGTCGCCATGTCGTCGACCTCGGCGCCGGTTCGGGAATAGTCGGCATCGCCGCAGCAAAAGCAGGCGCTGCGAAGGTGGACGCAGCCGATATCGATCCCTACGCCATCGAAGCGATTGGACTTAACGCAGAGCTGAATAATGTCACCATCCAAACGGTCCTCGCCGATATCACAATCGGCCAGCCTCCGCCCACGGACGTTATCTGCGTCGGCGATCTGTTCTACGACGCAGCTATCGCAAAAGGTGTTACGGAATTTCTGGATCGCTGCCTGGCATCAGGCATCACGGTTTTGATCGGTGACCCATGGCGCGCCCATCTGCCCGCATCGCGGCTCCGTCTTCTAGCGGAATATATCGTCCCGGATTTTGGCGTGAGCACGGGAAAACCTACGCGAAGCGGCGTCTTCGCGTTTGAAAGCAGTGAGCAATCTTAGAAAGAAGGTTCAGATCGAGGCATAGCGGCAAGTGCGGGTTCGGACCGAACGATGTCGGTGTCATTTAGGCTTTCAATTTCGCGCGACGGCGGTTTGCGCGCTCCAGTCGCTTGGCAAGCTCATCAAGCTCCGGGCTCGCCGCGTCGAACACGGGCCGGGCATCGTCCGGCAACCAATGCGTTTCGTGCTTAATCGCCGGTGGGTTTATCCGCTCCGTACCGCTAGCCGAATTCGGCATCATCGGTGAGATGCGCGACCAGTCCGGTTCCTGCAATATCGGCGAAACATTGAGAAGAATGCCGGCCATGTTCTGGAATTCGCTCTGGATACGCCGCTCGGCCGTACGCCGTACCCGACCGGTTCGGGCGCAGAAATCCCGGAACGAGCCGGCGACAAAGGGCGCAGCAAGACAGACGGACCAGCGCGAAAGCAGAATGCGACGCTCTTCATCGCAGACATGGATCCGAAGCCAGCCCTGCAGGACCTCTTCGGCTCGACTGATCGCGGCAGCGCTGGGACGATAGCGAGTGCGGATATCCGCATGGTCCATTTGCTCGGGCAGAACCTCCGGCCAAAGCGTCCGCATTCTGTCCGGGCGCACGCCACGAACGTCGAGATGGACCATGGTATCCGCCGCCTCCACGAAACGAGCACGGATGAGGAGACTCAAATCGGCGATATCAGCCGCTTTGCTGGAAAGATCGTCAAACTGCAAGGCGTGTCGATGCATCAAGTCGTCTCTCCAACTCCGAATAAAGCAAGGTTCGCAGCGTTGCGCGAACTGGCCACGGCCGCCGAGCCACTGCGTCCACCCGCAGTGAAGCTAGTGCGATGTCGTCGAAAGCACCGAGCAAATCGCCCGGACGCTGAAGCGCCCAATCCTGGCGCTGCGCGAGAACATCGGAAACCGCACCGATCGTATCGGACCAAAGCTCATCGCGATTGTTGCCTGTCTGGCGGATGCAGCGCAGCGCAAAGATCAGATGACCGTCGCCATAGCGCCCGCGAATTTCCTGCATTGTCCCGCGCGCATGGCTCTCGGCCGGCGCGCGCCGCCGATGAACCGGGACAAGCTTTATACCGAGACCATCGAGAAGAAGATCAAGTTTGCCTTTGCTCATTGACCCAACTGCCTCCTTTCGCATGACATCTTTGCTAACGTTGTTATCGGGAACAGGTCACGCCACCTTCCCCGAGGCTCCAGCTGTCGAGTCGATCGACCTTGGCTTGAAGAAAGCTTCTGCTTTTGTGAGCGCTTCGACTTTCACACCGTCGCGCAGCATTGGCGTATTGAGATAGGCGACAATAGCCTCCCCTGCGGCAGCCTTCGCAGCATCCTGGGTCGCAAAGACGATCACCTCGCCTCGGCGATCTCTGAGAATCTCGTTCGTCGCCCGGTGGACCTTGCGGATCCAACCAAGATAGCCGTCGGCAACGGCCTCAGTTCCGATTTGAAATTCATTCATGGCAAACTCCTCCGGCCGGCAAAGCCAGGCCTGCTGTTGGGTTTCTATTTGTCTTCTGAAGAGACGACATCGATTGTCGTCGGCGCTATTTGGCCTGGTGTATCGGCATGCTCGATTGGCTGGCACTATCTCCATCGACTAGAAAGTGCGTATGATCGCCCTCCGAAGCGCCAGAATCCTTATCATCAAGTCTGGATGCCAATCTCGAAATGATCGACTTCACCTCGGCCAGCATCAGGCCAAGAAAGAGAGCAGCTCCGAGACACGCCAAAAAGCCCTCGACCATCTCAATCATGCGAACCTCTCATCTCTAGACTGTGTTGCGGCGGCCTCAGGGCCCAAGGTTTCAGTCGGCGTCACCGTCGCGTTACAGATTTCGCAATGCAGCTTGATGACCTCGGCGATCGACAGGGCGCGATGGCAGATCGGACACCCCCAGAAGCGATCGAAGCCGCTTCCGTAAAAATTTGGTCTCCTGCTTCTCCTGTGTACGTTCATGCTGCCACTCCTTCGAATTCCCATGTCCGCCAGGCATCGAGGAAGCCTCAATGCCGACACCGCAGCAAAATTCGTCGCCGCAGCTTGATAAACACCAATTATGTTGATAAAGATGTTCGTGTCAACATGATTTATGTCATTAAATTTGCAAAGGTCGGGAAATGCAAAGATCAATGGGCGAACGACTAAGAGCGGCGCGCGAAGCCGCAAATTATCCATCGGCAACGAAGGCGGCGGAAGCGCTGGGGGTGAGCCTTTCCACCTATCGTGCCCACGAGAACGGTCAGAACGAGTTCAGTGCCGACATCGCCAATCGCTATGCTAAAAAATTCGGGACGACCGCTGGCTATCTGCTGACGGGGGAAGGGTCGAATCAGACAGTGCGCACGGCAACACGCATCGTCACCTCCTTTGATCCAGACGAACTGGATAACGAAGGTTTTGCCGAAGACGGCGGAGAAAACAGCTATAGCAGGGAGCATTGGCAGCCGCAGATCGCCGGCGCAACGCCAGAGGTGGACGTCAAGCTCGGCGCCGGTAGCGGCATAGTTGGAGAAGTCATCAATCTGCCCGTAGGCTCCGGAAACGTGGCAGGGCATAAGATCGTGGCGGAATGGCTTATTCCCACGGGCTATCTACGGAATGAAGCGAAGGCCTCGCCGAACCACACCATCATCATGGAAGTAATCGGTGACTCGATGCAGCCAACCTACATGCCCGGAGACCGGGTCATCGTCGACCTCTCGCAGAACCAGATGACAACCGATACCGTCTACGCCATCAGCGACGGCTACTCCGAACCACAGATCAAGCGCCTGCAGCGCGTGCCGTTCAGCCAGCCGGGCGAGGTCAAGATTATCTCGGACAATCCGGCTCTGGAGACATTCACGGTGGAACTGGCGCGACTGACGATCATAGGCCGCATCTGCGGACATATCGCCCGTAAATAAGAACACCATCTCTGAATCCGCGGCACGTGAGACGCCCGACATCTTCCAGGTAGAGACCCGGATGCTGCAGCCCGAAACATCTTTAGTGTTTGCCTTCATGCGAATAAACATGAATGGTGTTGACATAAATTGTGTTTAGTGACAGTCTCCCCTTTAGAGCCGATCGGCCCGGAAGGAATGAGCCCGAGCAAGCCTCAAAGGCACGCTCGAAGTCAGCGAAACCCGAAGGACCGGCGGATAAGGATGCAAGAGGAGCAGACCGCCAATGCATGTAAGGATCGACGCTGTCGCGGCAAACTGGCCAAGGGCACCGAGCGCGGAGACGAAGCAATGACGATGCAAGCTATGGCTTTTTCCTGCGAATACTCATTTGACGAGCTTAGCATCCGGCTGTGCGATCGCTGGGAAAGCGGATTGCTGCTCTATGGGTATGCAGAGTTGACTTCGGCCGGAGCCGATTATGAAGATGAGTTCTATGTCTCGGCGATCCGCCTGGACGGCGGTGCGCGGCTGACAAGACCGAACGGCCAGGCCATCGCAAGCAATTTCGAGGCCGAATTGTTTCGGAGGATAGCTGCGGTCATCGAGGACGATAAGACGCACCCCGGCCGTCACGCAGCCGAGCTTTTTGCAGACGAATTGGAGCAGTTCAGGGAGATCGATTCCGATCGCTCGGATAGAATGACGCGACAGCACCATTTCGAGGCCTCGGCATGAGGCCACCCTTCCCCGAAATGAGGTCGAAAGAAACGGAGGCAGCAATCACAATGAGCATTGCGCGGCGGGAATTCGAGGAAATTCGTTTACTCGAGGAAAAGCTGCATCGCCCGGAAATGCGCCAGTCTCCACATGCGGTCGCAGAACTGCTCGCCGAAGGCTTTGTCGAATTTGGCAGCTCAGGGACGATATATGACGATCGGGAAGAACTCATCGCGCTCCTGACCGAGGAAGGAGCGGCGCAAGCCTCTCCCCCTGTAATCGCATGCGACTACGCCTTTCGATCCATCTCGCCCGATGTCGTTCTGGTGACCTATCGGACCATTCGCACCATTGATGAGACAAGCGCGCCGCGACACGTTTTGCGTAGTTCTATCTGGCAGCGGATCGACGATCGCTGGCAGATGATATTTCATCAGGGCACGCCCACCACGCCGCGCCCTTGAGGTGCAAGGGAAATATCCGGGCAGCAATGCATTCGCGAACTGATCCGGTCGCATTGAGCAGCGAGGCTTAGCGCAGCCGAGGAGCGCTGCCAACGCCCTTCCCGTCGACGACCATTCCGGCCAATCCAAGGCTGTCGGCCATTCTGATGAGGTCGGCAACTGAATCAGCGTGCATTTTGCGCATGACCTGACCGCGATGAACCTTCACCGTGATTTCACTCAGACCGATCTCTGCTGCAATCTGCTTGTTCAAAAGGCCGCGCGCGACCAGAGCCATCACCTCGCGTTCACGCGGCGTCAGCGAGGCAAAATGCTCGTGAAGATCGACTGTGGCAGCTTCCTTCAACAAGCGAGCCCGATCCAGTTCCAGCGCCTGTCGGATCGCATCAAGCAGATCCTGCTCGCGAAAGGGCTTGAGAAGAAACTCCACAGCGCCGGCCTTCATGGCTCGTACTGACATGGGAACATCACCATGGCCGGTCAGAAAGATGATCGGCGTCAAATAGCCGGCCCTTGCCAGCTCGTCCTGAAAATCGAGACCGCTTGCATCCGGCATCCGGACGTCGAGGACAATGCAGGCAGGGCCGTTTGAACGGGGATGTTGCAGGAAATCCCATGGCGAGGCAAAGCCGCGCGTTTCATAGCCAACGGAGCGTAGAAGGCTGTCGAGCCCGTCACGCACGGAGGGATCATCATCGATCACGTAAACAGCTGGTCGTTGATCTTGCATGCTCTATCCCCTCGTTTTTCCGTCCAGCGGCAGGGTGAAGCCGAAAACTGTACCATGTGGAAAATTCTGTGCCGCATAGACGGAACCGCCATGCGCCTCGATGATCGAACGACTGATGGCCAACCCCATTCCCATACCGTTTGGCTTGGTCGTATAGAAAGCCTCGAATATTCTATCGAGTCTGGCTGGCGCTATACCCATCCCCGTATCGCGCACGCTGACCGTAATTTTGCTTTCGGCGGCGGCAGCGCTGACGAGCAACTCACGCACGTCGGCACTGACATCCGCCAGAGCCTCGATCGCGTTCATGACGAAGTTGAGGATCACCTGCTGAAGCTGCACGCGGTCGCCGGCCACCAGAGGCAGGTCATTGGCAAGCTCCGTTCGAAGCAATATCTGGTTTTTCCGGATTTCATTGCGGAGAAGCTCCAGCACATCGTCAATCGCCTCCGCCAGATCGACCCTATCCCGCGAAGGAGACGATCGCGCAACGAGTCTGCGAACGCGACCGATAACATCACCTGCCCGGCCGGCATCGGCCACAATCCGTTCGATGGCTCTGCGAGCCTCGTCGTAATCTGCGGGTGTAGCTGCCAGCCAGCGAAGCGCAGCATTGCCGTTTGCAGTGATCGCGGTGATCGGCTGGCTGACCTCATGAGCGATGGATGTACCGAGTTCACCAACGATCATGAAACGGGACATGCGCTCAAGTTCGGATTGCGCCTCCCTCGCCCTTGCGTCGATCGTCTCGATCCTGATTGCCAGATAGGTTGTCGCGCCGATGGCAACGATACTAAGAGCACTGTTGACCAGGCCGGCCTGGGAAGCGCCATGACGCGTGAGAAAATAGCTAAGAATGGTAAGAGCGGCGCAGGCGATGCCGACGACCGCGATCGCTTCTGTTCGCCCCGAGCGAACCGCCAGCAGGATCACCGAAACATAGAGAACGGCAAAGGCGATTTCCAAATCCGTAACGGTGTCGCCGATAAAGATGAGGCCGGCGAGAACCGAGATACCGAGCCAGAGCAAGGGCATCTCGAACAGATATTTCAGAAACTCGCGCCTCATGCCTATGGTCCTTGTATCGTCGCTTCGACACCCGCGTGCACGAATGGCAAACTGCCTCAGCCCAAGTCCGAAAACAACCGCAGCTTTCATAGGCCTGGCCGGAGCGACGCGCCTATTCATCCGCGAACCGGCAAGATGTTGCCATCATCCCCGTGCGAAACCGATGAAGTTCCTGCCCCCAGAGTCGCCCCAGATCGGATAGGATTTGATCAATCACCACGGTCATGGTTGTCGTTTCCGGCATAGCGATTGAGGAGGCGTCGGGCTTGGCGACGTCGGAGAATTGCCAGGCTCTTTCTGTTGAGCCATGCCGCCCGACGAAACAGCATGCGCGCCTGGTTCACAGATAGAAAACCGCGAAAAAACAACCGTGTCGCCGACCGCATGAGTGCATGAGCGCCCCAAAGCAATGCAAGCATCGCCATTAATCCGATGCGATCCTTGAAGCGTTCCGCCCGGGTCCTAACACCGCGTTTTCCGGCGGATTGGCGGAGCTTTCTCACCTCGGACTTGTTCCGGTTGCTTCTGCTGCGAGCCTCCAGGAAACGGCCAAGTTCTTCGTTGTCTCTGGGCATGACGATCCATCCCGCAGCCTGACAGGCCGCGCGAGCGCAGACCGCCGATGCTGGCGATCTGCTGGAAGCCCATGCGCTAGGTCCTGCCTTGGCTGCCTATCAAATTCCAAGGTTCAATTGGGTCGGTCACCATCTCAGCCGACGGCGACCCTGCTGCATCCGATTCAACAGCGTGCTTCAACTCGGGTTCTCCAGCGTGAACAGATCCGCATTCTCGTCATAGGCGAAATATTCGGCGTAGCGGGCCCAGTTCGTAACCGCTTTGATGGTCGTGTCAGCGTAGTCTTCCGACATGTAATCTTCCAGCTCGTCGCGGAATCGTCGCGCCGGAGCGCGGTGGGTCGGTCGCTCGTCGAGCACGCGGCGAATATGCGCGGCAAGCGGCACATAGGTTGCCAGATGCTGTTCGAAGAGCTTCTTGCGCTCGTCGACGTCGCTGTCTGAGAAGCGCAAACCGGGTGCGGTCAGCTTGATATCGCCCCCTTCCAGATCGGCGAAACGCAAAAGCTGAAGCGTTTCCGCAACAGGGAAGAGATCGTCGATACCGAGATGCAGCTGGGTGGCCAGCGGCGGCAGGTCCGCCTGCCCGCGGTAAGGCTCGGCAGCAAGCGTTTCGATCAGACCGGACATCAGGTTGGTCGAGACCCGCGGCAGCTCCATGGCAATACCTGTGCCAGGGAACAGGCCCTCCCGCGATGGAGCTCCCGTCCTAACCGTCATGCGCGCATAGATGTCTTCCACCAGCATGCGGAAGGCCGGGTCGAGGCGATTGCGCGGCTGCGGCAGATCAACCTTGATTTCGGCGATGACACGACCAGGATTCGATCCGAAGATCAGAATGCGGTCGCACATGAGGACGGCTTCCTCGATGTTATGAGTCACCATCAGAACAGACTCGATCGGCATGCGGCCTTCGCACCACAGGTCGAGAAGGTCGGTGCGCAGCGTTTCGGCGGTCAGCACGTCGAGGGCGGAAAAGGGCTCATCCATCAGTAGAACCTTCGGGCGAACGACGAGAGCACGGGCAAGGCCGACACGCTGACGCATGCCGCCCGACAACTCCTTCGGATAGGCGCTTTCGAAGCCGTCGAGGCCGATCAGGTCGATCGCGGCGAGCGCGCGCTTGCGACGCTCCGACGAAGCCACACCCTGCGCCTCGAGACCGAGTTCGACATTCTGCAGCACCGTCAGCCATGGAAACAGAGCAAAGCTCTGGAAGACAACGGCGACATCGGAGTTAGGGCCAACCACCGGCCGGCCGGCAAAGGTGATCTCTCCCTTGCTTGGGCGGATCAGGCCGGCAATGGCACGCAGAAGCGTGGACTTGCCGGAACCGGAACGGCCGAGCAAACCGACGATTTCGTTGGGATAGAGCTGAAGGTCGACATTATCGAGGACCACCAGCGAACCCGAACTCCCCTTGTCGTAGGTCTGGCAAACCTGCTTCGCCAGCACCAGCGGCGCAGCTTTTACGATTTCGGCCTTCTTGGAGACGACAGCGTTTTCCATGTTCATTTCTCCGATCTTTGATTAGTCGAGACGCAGGCGGCGTTCAGCGAAGACGTAGAGCGGCCGCCAGAGCGTTCTGTTGAAGAGCGTGACGAAGATCGACATGACGACGATCCCGAGGATGACCCGCGGAAAATCTCCGGCCGCCGTCGCCTTCGCGATGTAAGAGCCCAACCCAAAGGCTTCGAGCTTCGTGTCTCCCCAGCTTGCCAGTTCGGCGACGATGCTGGCATTCCAAGAACCGCCGGAAGCGGTCAGAGCTCCCGTCACGTAATAAGGGAAGATTCCCGGCAGGATCGCCCGGCGCCACCAGGTCCACGAACGCAGCCGGTAGACGGCGGATGCCTCGCGCAGATCCGTGGGGAAAGCGCTCGCCCCGGCGATCACGTTGAAGAGGATATACCACTGCGTACCCAGCACCATCAGCGGCGACAGCCAGATGTTGGGGCTAGCCCCTGTCGCAACGATTGCGATCACCGCTACCGGAAAGAGCACATTCGCCGGAAATGCGGCCAGGAACTGCGCGATGGGTTGGACCCGTTCCGCAACAGCGGGACGAAGGCCGATCCACACGCCGAGCGGCACCCAGATCACGCTTGCGACCGCGATCAGCACGGCCACGCGGATCAGAGTGACGAACCCACCGGCAAAGGCAATCCAGACATCACTCCAGGTCAGCGTCTGGCTAAGGTAGGAGACGATGTCCCAAATGCTCCAGGCGCCAATGGCGGCAATCAGCACGAACCAGGCATAATCAATAACCCGACTAACAACTTGGCGCTCACCCTGCGACGCCGTGACCGCCTTCGAAGCGGGACGCAGCCGTAGCAGAAACAGCGCATTCCATACGGCGGCAAACGGTGCGGTCACATACTTCAGAAGGCGCGTGCGGCGAATGAACGAATAGACCCAGGAACGCGGCTTCTGCTGGCCTGCGGTCTGCTCGAAACGGAACTTGTCTGCCCAGGCGACGATCGGCCGGAAAAGCAGCTGATCGTAGAGCAGGATCACGATCCCCATGGCAAGCACGGCCCAGCCGACGGCAATGAAGTCCTGCTTGTCTATGGCGACGGCGAGCCAGGAGCCGAGGCCCGGAAGCTGCACGGTAGTGTCGCCAACCGTAATCGCCTCCGACGCGACCACGAAGAACCAGCCGCCGGACATCGACATCATCGTGTTCCAGACAAGACCGGGCGCAGCAAAGGGTGCTTCCAGCCGCCAGAAGCGCTGCCAGGCAGACAGACCGAAGCCGCGGCTTACCTCATCGAGATCGCGCGGCACCGTCCGCAACGACTGATGGAAGGAGAAGGCCATGTTCCATGCCTGGCTGGTGAAGATGGCGAAGATTGACGCGCACTCGGCCCCCATCTGGCTTCCGGGAAAGAGGCCCATGAAGAACGTGACAGTAAAGGTCAGGAAGCCGAGCACCGGCACGGACTGCAGGATATCGAGAGCGGGAATGATGATCTTTTCAGCGCGTCGGCTCTTCGCAGCAAGCGTTGCGACCACGAAGGTGAATATGAGCGAGGCGACGATTGCCGCCATCATACGCAATGTCGTGCGTAGCGCATACTCGGGCAAATAGGCCGGATCCAGCGAAATCGAGCCTGTGGAAAGGCCAGCTAGCGGCGCGCGCATCTCTCCGACCCCATGGAGGGTCAGGTAGGCTGCTGCAGCGATGAAGGCGAATGCGGCAAGATCGTAGCCATTCGGCAGAATACGTGCACCAGCCAACGCGGCTACGGCGCTACGCTCGCGTCGATCATTGGCAAGGAAAACCATGCATAACCCCTTGAAATCAGGACGTTACCAATGTGCGCTCTGCCTCGTGCTGCATTCGCAACGCAGCGGAGCGCCTGCTTTAAGAAAAAGGCTAGGCCGCCCGGCGACTATGATCCTCATCGGTGCCAACGGCTTCTTCAGTCGTCCAGAAGCATTCCAGCTTCCCGGTGCGAGAGTTGGTGTGCCAGACGGCAATCAGGCGCGGACGAGGAAGGGAGGCAGCCCGAATGGGCACCAGCGAAGACGCGACAATGTTCGATGCATTCGCCGTGGGAAATTTGGTAGCGAAGCTGCGTTCGCGAAAAAGAATGATGTTGTTCATGGCTCACTCCTTGGTCTGCATCTCGGCAGATCCTTGGGCAAGCCGGAAAGGACGAACTAAGCCCTACCGTCGCTTGCCCGACGACTGCCGGCAGCGTTCCAGGTTATTGCAATGACCGTCCGGATTCGGGCATAGGCCGCGACCGGACAGCGGCTAGGGTAGCTGTCCATTTGCTTCTTAACTTGCTGTTTCATCCGCCATTGCGTCGTGTCGCGCAGGCAGGGTCCTCTTGTCACACCCCCTGAGAAGGGTCAATCAAGCGATGGTGCAGTGCAACTATACCAAGGTATAGGTCCCGGAATTCTACGGCAGACGCACGCAGGCACTCGCGAAAAAAATCTTGATTCGAGAAGAGCTTATCAAGCTTCCGATGTTCCGATTCGCCGCCGCGCGGGCGCAGGAAATGCCGCCGTTCAAACGCGCGCGTGGAAGCAGACCCAAGTCTGCCGTCAACACCGTGATCTTTCCAGTATTCTTGCGAATTTCGGCACCGGCATTGAAGCCTCATGCAACAGCTTCTTTAAAAATGAAGCATGGCAAGCCGGAGGTTGAATTTAGGCATGCAATACGAAAGAAATGTGGGATAAATTCTACCTGTCGTATCGGAATCAGCCTGTCCCGAGACCAACGAACTTCCCCAGAAGGCAGCCATTACGCACGAAACGAAATATAGAAGCCGCGATGCAATTTTCACTAAGAACATTCGGAGAGCTCGTTCTTCTCGACGCAGTGGGACAAGACGTGGCATTTCCGGAAAAAGCCCTCTTGATACTTGCATATTTACTGGCAAGCGATAGCCAATACAGCAGCAGAGCTGCCATGGCGCGATTTCTGTGGGGCGACGATGATGTTGCCAACTCCCTGGCGAACCTGCGCAAACTCATCTCCCGCATCAAGAGCAGGCAATCGAGCCTGGGCGTCGACTTTCTTGCCTTTGACGACATGGATATTCACCTTGTCAACCGCTCCTTGACCAGTGACATTGTGTCCGCCGCGACAGCGGCATCTAAGCCTCTGTTGGAAAACCTTGCCATTCTTACGCAGGATCTGCACTCGACGTTCCTTGAAAAAGCAAACTGCCAAAGCCGGATTTTCATCGATTGGCGCGAGAACGAGAGAAAACGGCATCTGGCGTTGCTGAAGGAAATGCTGGATGCGGCTGAGAGGCTTCCCGCGACAACAAGGGATGTCGCTCTCGCCAAAGAGGCAGCGCTTGTTCTTTTCGAAGCCGACCCTCGGGACGAAGACACCCATCACCTTCTGCTAAAATCATTCGAAGCTGACGGCGGACTTGACCAGCTCAGGAATCTGTTCGAACAGCGCAAAGGCTTGGTATCCTCCCGGATCGCAAAACCACCGGCATCACCGCACTCGGTAACCCAGGTTTCTCCGGACAATCTCATCAATGAGGCGACCGGGGAGCCTGACCTTGCCTCACAACCCATCTTGCGCATACCGCGCATAGCCTTACTGGCTCCCAGCAACGACAGCGCCGGTGCGGCAGCAGCAATTTTGGCATCTTCGCTGATTGAGGACATCACGCTCGGCTTTTGCGCCTTGCACAGCCTACGAGTGATCGCCCCCTACTCCGCTATGCAGATGAGCCGCCAAAGCGAAAATCAGATCGCGCTCCTCCAACGCTATGATATCAACTATGTTCTCGACACGAGGCTGAGCGGGCTTGGTGACGATCTCTCGCTGTTTTCGCAGCTCATCCACCTGCCGAACAGGGAGGTTGTCTGGGCCGAGCGCTTTACTTTCGGCAAGTTGGATCTTGCTCGCAATAAGCGGGACATCTCGCGGCAAATCGTTCTAGGGGTTGCCGGGCAGGTGGAGCGTCATGAGATGACGCGCGCCTATTTCGAGAAAAATCCGGCTGCGTACCATCAATACCTTGTCGGCCAGCAATATCTTCATCGCCTGACGCTGCCAAACATGCGTCGCGCTCGTAAACAGATGAAAGCTGCTCTCCGCGAAAGCAACGATTTCGCCCCTGCCCTCAGTTCCATCGCCCGCACCTATTCCAAGGAATGGCTGCTGACGGCTTCCGGAGATATTGAACTGCTGAAATCGGCTGAGATTTACGCCACCCAAGCCATCGCAGTCTGCAACGATCTGGCGGACGGCTATCGCGAACTTGGCGTCGCCAAACTGCTGCAGGGATCGATCGACGAAAGCGTCGAGGCACTGGAACTGGCGGAAGCGCTCAGCCCTCATTATGCCGACGTCATTGCCGACCATGCCGACACGCTAGTGCATTTCTCGCGACCAGATCTGGCATTGCAGAAAATCCGGGACGCCATGGAGCTCAATCCCATGAACCCGGATTCGTATATATGGACGGCCGCCGGCGCTCACTACGCACTCGGCCAGTTTCAGGCCTCGCTCGATTACATCGATCAGATGGCCGATCCGATTCTGGCGGACCGGCTGTCCGCGGCGAACTGGGCAATGCTGGGAGACAAGGAAAGGGCCAGCACCATCGTACACAGGGTCCGTGAAGCCAATCCCGACTTTGATGTCGACCGATGGCTGTCCTTTGTCCCCGTCAAGGAACAGTGGCACAAGGATCTCTATCGCGAAGGTTTGAAGAAGGCTGGTTTCTGAGACCATTTATGCAAGCGCCAATCCGGCAAACGCCGGCGCCACATGATTGGATCTCGCTGACAACCAAGAAGAGATGTAGCTCGTCACATTCGACGATTTTCTAGGCTTTGAAAATACTGGCTTTTTGGAGTGCTGTCATCATCAACGTCGTACTCCGTCGTCACATTCGTTGCTCCTACAGACCCCTTTTCTCACATTCGATAATTTTGATGACGGTGCGGACCGGAAACGCCGCAAGACAATTCTACCCTCGACGTTCACGATCCTGGCTCAGCCCTTTGTGTTCCTTCCGTATTTGCCGATCTTGATCGGAGGAGCCGTTCTTTTGGTGTCGATTGAACTAGGCTTCGGGTCCGCTCAGTACCGCGCAAACGACGGTGCATCCCTGAAACATAGCGAATTTTAGCTACACTGGATTATTCAAAGCTCGGTTGAGGGCCTCTCATCACTCGCCACATCCACCCTTTAGCGTCGTTTTCCCCGACGCTATTGTTCATTCCGAGCATTCGACGGTAGTGGCGCTTCATTGCGATCTGGCGTCTATCGAACTCTGGAAAATCGGCCATGCTGCGACCGGGCTCATCCTCGTTACGCGCCTCAAATTCCAGTGGGAACGCTTTGAGGACAATCAAAGCGCCCTTTTTCGAAAACTGCTTATCGATTGCCCTGAGCAGGCACGACCAGATCAATGGATCAGGAACGGGTATCGAAAGTCTGTCGAAGAGTATGATGTTTCCGTATTGGAGCGGATGATCGTTGTCGCTCCAAAGTTCCGAGACGAATTCGGCCATCTCATAATCTTGTTGAGTAATGACGTCCGCGGCTCCAACGAAGTGTCGGCGACCCGGAAAAAAGAGATCGTCCAGGCACCACTCATGAAACAATGCTATCGCTATTATTCGATCACCCTGTGCAATGCACATCTCGACCACACGATATTTAAACGGTTCGATTTCCGCTTTGTTATACCGCGACTGTCGGCGAATGAGGGAAAGTTCGCCATGCTCGATCCGCCCTGAATTTCGAAGAGATTCGAAGTTCTGCTCCGTTAATGTTTCCTGGAAAGCCTTTTGCCGCCGATCCCGTGCCCAATGTTTTGTGTACATTTTTGCTCCGAAAGTGTCTGCTCTTTTAGAACATTGACGTGTATTTTATCAATTACTGATTCGATCTAGGCGCGCATTCTTCCCGTGGGAAATCGTGGGTGAATCATGATTGAACAAATCTCGGTTAATACAGTCGCTAGTTTCACAGGGGGCGCGGCGGTTCTTACTGAACTGCGGCCAATCAATTTCATTTTCGGAGCAAATGGCTCTGGCAAGACGACGATATCTCGCGTGATTGCCAAGCCTGAAGCATACGTAAACTCCGCTGTCACATGGGCGGGAGGGACCCCGCTCGAGGTTCTCGTCTACAACCGGGATTTTGTCGAAGAGAACTTCACTGCCCGGATGCGCGGCATCTTCACGCTTGGACACGAAGATGCCGAAACACTACAGAATATCGATGATCTCAAAAAAAAGATCGATGAAATTCTGAAAACGATCCGCGAGCGGAAACATACTCTGGAAGGAACCGATGGAAGCGGTGGGAAACGAAAAGAACTCGCCGTCCTGACTACGGCCTTTCAGGAGGCATGCTGGAAATCCAAGACCCAATACGAAGACAGATTTCGGGAGGCTTTTCGCGGGTTGTTGAATTCTCGCGCCAATTTCGCCGATCGGATGTTTGCTGAATTCGAAAGCAACACCGCGGCCCTGAAGCCCCTGAATGAGTTGGAAACCCGCGCCAGCACCATATTTGCCGAAGCCAAAGTCCATCTTGAACGCGTTCGGACCCTTGAGGCATCGGATGTGATTGCTCTGGAGGTTGATCCTATTCTTGGCAAGCGGGTGGTTGGGAAAGAAGACGCCTCCATATCGGGTATGATCAAACGCCTCGGGAACAGCGACTGGATCAAACAGGGGCTCGGTTATTTTCGTCAAAACGACGATCATTGCCCCTTCTGCCAGCAGACGACCGACGACAATTTCCGCCGCGATCTCGAAAATTACTTCGATGAAACATACCAAGCCGATGTTGAGGCGATTTCACGCCTGGCCGCAGCCTACGACCAACACTCGGATAGTATTATTCGTCAGCTGGGTTATGCGGTGGCTGCCCAAACCGAGTATCTCGACCGGACGTCGCTCGAACAGAAGGCAGAGGTCCTCCGCACTAAATTCGCCCTCAATGTTCAACACGTAGCGAGAAAGAGGGCCGAACCGAGTTCGAAGGTAGAACTTGAAACAGTCCGCCAGACTGTCGACGAAATTAACGCAATCCTCGCCGATGCAAACCGGAAGATCGATGAACATAATGCACTGATAGACAATATTGTCGCCGAACGCGCGACCCTTATTTCCGAAATATGGCGCTATGTAACCGAAGAGGCCAAGATTGCGCTGGGAAGCTACAAGACAGCCCGCCAAGCACTGAACAGCGCCATTGAAGGACTGACGCGTGGTATTTCAGCGAAAGAGCAAGAGAGACGTGAGAAGTCGGCCGCCTTGCGGGAGCTGGAGCGGCAGATCACCAGCGTCCAGCCGACGGTGAATGCAATCAACGGCCTTCTGGAGTCATTCGGTTTCCGCAACTTTAAGCTGGCGACCGCCGACGAAGGGGATCGGCTCTACACGGTCATCCGGAGCGATGGATCGGAGGCACGGGAAACTCTCAGTGAAGGTGAGAAGACTTTCATCGTCTTCTTGTACTTTTACTACCTGATTAATGGCAGCGTGTCCGAGAGCGGGATCACCAATAACAGAATCGTCGTCATCGATGATCCTGTATCGAGCCTGGACAGCGATATCTTATTTATCGTCAGCAATCTCATCAGGAAACTGTTTGCGAGAGTACTGGATCAATCCTCCACGTTGAAGCAAATCTTCGTGCTCACCCATAATATCTACTTCCACAAGGAAGTTACCTTCGACCCCAAAAAGCAGTGGCAAACGAAGCTCACGTTTTGGGTAGTCCGAAAAAAGGAGGACTATTCGGTCATCGAAGGCCATCCACAAAATCCGATACAGACCTCTTACGAGATGCTGTGGCAGGAGGTCAGAAACGAAAACCGTTCCATACTCACCATTCAGAATACACTTCGCAGGATTCTGGAAAACTATTTCATGATCCTGGGCAACATGGACAAAGACGATATCGTGAACAGGTTCTCGGGCCAGGAACAGCAAATCTGCAATTCGCTGTTTTCGTGGATAAACGACGGTTCGCACAACGCATACGAGGATCTATATCTCGCTTGCGACGCCGCTACCGTCGATCGTTTCCTGCTTGTTTTCAAGAAGATATTCGAGGTGAGCGGGCATGAAGCTCACTATGATATGATGTTTGCTTCGCGCCAGTAACCGCAAGGA
>NZ_JAELTU010000977.1 GCF_016429015.1 Rhizobium sp. ASV20 | reverse complement strand
AGGCCGAGGCCCAGCTTCTGGATCTGGTCGAGCAGACCGGCACGGAGCTGATCGTGCTTGCCCGCTACATGCAGGTTTTGTCGGATGCGATGTGCCGGAAGATGTCGGGCCGCATCATCAACATCCACCATTCCTTCCTGCCGTCCTTCAAGGGAGCCAACCCCTACAAGCAGGCCTATGAGCGCGGGGTGAAGCTGATCGGTGCGACGGCGCATTACGTCACCGCCGATCTCGACGAAGGTCCGATCATCGAGCAGGACACAGCGCGTATCACGCATGCGCAGTCGGCCGACGACTACGTCTCTATCGGCC
>NZ_JAELTU010000976.1 GCF_016429015.1 Rhizobium sp. ASV20 | reverse complement strand
CCCCCCCCCCCCCCCCCCCCCCCCCCCCCCCCCCCCCCCCCCCCCCCCCCCCCCCCCCCCCCCCCCCCCCCCCCCCCCCCCCCCCCCCCCCCCCCCCCCCCCCCCCCCCCATTTAATGATCCGGCGCCCACCGAGATCTACACTCCAAGAATTTCGTCGGCAGCGTCAGATGTGTATAAGAGACAGGCGCCATATCCTTCCTGGCGCTAGAGGCGATCGGCGGCACGATCACGCTTTCCTACGGCACGACGAACGCCTTCTATGCCATCATCGTCGCCAGCTTCGTCATGCTTTCGGTCGGCCTGCCGATCA
>NZ_JAELTU010000975.1 GCF_016429015.1 Rhizobium sp. ASV20 | reverse complement strand
GTTCGCCCCGGCACGCGACGCGTCGCCGATCCCCGCATGGAACAGCAGGGCAATCCGCAGGTGCGGCAGGTGGTGCAGCCCCGTGGCCTGTTCTCGCGCCCGGTCGTACAGCAGGTCGCCATGGCCCTGTCTCTTATACACATCTGACGCTGCCGACGAAATTCTTGGAGTGTAGATCTCGGTGGGCGCGGTATCATTAAAAAGGGGGGGGGGGGGGGGGGGGGGGGGGGGGGGGGGGGGGGGGGGGGGGGGGGGGGGGGGGGGGGGGGGGGGGGGGGGGGGGGGGGGGGGGGGGGGGGGGGGGGGGGGGGGG
>NZ_JAELTU010000974.1 GCF_016429015.1 Rhizobium sp. ASV20 | reverse complement strand
CCCCCCCCCCCCCCCCCCCCCCCCCCCCCCCCCCCCCCCCCCCCCCCCCCCCCCCCCCCCCCCCCCCCCCCCCCCCCCCCCCCCCCCCCCCCCCCCCCCCCCCCCCCCCCTTTTTCATGATCCGGCGCCCACCGAGATCTACACTCCAAGAATTTCGTCGGCAGCGTCAGATGTGTATAAGAGACAGCTTCGGCGCAGACAATCAGTCGCTCCGACATGAGGTCACCCAGTAAGAGCGCAGGTTTTTCGGCCAATGCATGGTCGGCCGGAAGCGCCGCAATGATCGGCTCCTCGCCGGCTTGGCGCATCACCA
>NZ_JAELTU010000134.1 GCF_016429015.1 Rhizobium sp. ASV20 | reverse complement strand
TACAGCGTCGGCATCAGCACCAGACACCATGCGCCGAGCAACGCTCTGCCCCAAAGCCAGGGCAGCATCGACACCAAGGCGCCGGCCATAAATAAAATCAGTGCCAAAAGCGGGCGCCACTGTTCCTCGTAAGGATAGAATCCGAAGAGCATGTAGCGCAGTTTCGTGGCCAGAAACGGCCAGCATGCCCCGGAACCGCTCTTGCAGTCGGCAGGAGTGCCCGCAAATGTCGCATTGATCAGCAGCCAGTCGATTGCCAGCCTTCCCAGCATCAGCAATGCGCCGGCGCAGACAAGCGTGATTATGGTGTTGCCAGGCGTTCCGAACCAGGTTCGCACCCATTGCGTCTGCCTTTTGGGTGGCAGTTGCGGGGTAAACTCGGTCAGTCGAAGGTCGACATCGGCCATTGTCAGCGCTCCTTCAACGCCATGCGGGCATTGTACCAGTTCATCAGAAGCGAAATTGCGATGGAAAGGCCGAGATAGACCCCCATGAACACCGCTATCGTTTCCATCGCCTGCCCGGTCTGGTTCATGATGGTATTGGAGACCATGACGAGGTCCGGATAGCCGATCGCAATCGCAAGCGAACTATTCTTGAAGACCGTCAGATAAATGTTGGTAAGCGGAGGGATCATGATCCGCAACGCCTGAGGAAGGATGATCAAGCGCAGTGCATTGCCACGCGAGAGCCCAAGGGCCATGGATGCTTCCCATTGCCCTTTATTGATGGCCTGAATACCGGCGCGTACGATCTCGGCGACGTTTGCCGATACGTTGAGCGCGAGGCCAAAGAGAAGGGCGACGAATTCGGGGCGGATCTGCAAGCCGCCGCTCAGGCGGAATCGGCCTTGTTGGGGGAGATCCCAGCTGAGATGAATCCCGTATGTTAGCCAGACCAACAAGAGTGGAGCGATGGCCAATGCAATTGCGATCAGCCCTCCTTGGTTTGATTGACCGCGAGCAAGGCGGCGGCGCAAAGTGATGCGATAGGTCAGGACGCCAATTATCAAGCCAGCAGCAATTGCGATTAGCGGCGCGGTGAAGCCGCCCGCCGCGGATACTGCTGGAATGACAAGTCCGCTATTGGAAAGATAGATGTTTGGCGCAATTGCCAGGGCAGCCCGCACTGGCGGTAGCACATTTATGATGAGGGCATACCAGAATAGCAGATACAGCAGTAGAGGGACGTTGCGCATCACCTCGATGTAGATAAGCATCAGCCGTTGAAGCAGTGGATTGCGCGACATCCGCCCTATGCCAACAAGCAAGCCGAGCAAGGTGCCGAAGATGGCCGCCAGCACCGAGACCTTCACCGTATTGGCAATGCCGACCAGCAGCGCGCGTGCGACGGTATCGGTCGGTTCGTAAGCGATCGCCGTCTCGCTGATAACGAACCCCGCCTGTCGAGACAGATAGGCGAAGCCGGTTGCAATATCCTGCTTGGCCAGATTCTGGCTGGCCGTGGTAAACATCGACCACGCGAGTATGACGACGAATACGACTGCCAGGCATTGATAGAATAGCGCGCGATACCGCACGTCATGAAGCAAAGCCATGCGTTCTTCCGGTACATTCGAGAGCGGGGGTGTCCCGTACTCGGAATCCGAATACGGGATTGATTTCCTTAAAGCGTTTCCGACCTTTTTTAGTCGTGAAACGCTCTATCGTCCTGGTCATACGCATTCCGGACGGAAAGCGGCTGCGCACTTTCCTGAAAATGCTTAGCGGAAGGGCGGTGCGTAAAGCAGGCCCCCAGCATTCCAGGGCATGTTCGGGCCACGGGTCAGGCCAAGCTTGGTCTTTTCCCCGAGGTTGCGATCGAAGATCTCACCATAATTGCCGACCGACTTGATGATGTTGTAGCCCCATTTCTTGTCCAGCTTCAGCATCGGTCCGAGCTCATCGGTGACGCCAAGCATGCGCTGGACTTCCTGATCGTCACTTTTCAGCTTCTCGTCGACATTGGCTTGAGTAATGCCCTTTTCTTCCGCCGCCATCAGCATCCATGTGGACCAAGATAGGATATCTCGCCAATTTGAATCGTTTTGACGAACGGCAGGAGCGAGTGGCTCCTTCGAAATGGTTTCGGGAAGGATGACATAGTCGTTGGGGTTGTTGGCAACTGCACGGATCGAGGCGAGGTCGGAACGATCAGACGAGATGGCTTCGCAGCGGCCGCCGAAGAAAGCAGCGCGATTTTCGTCCGGGCTTTCGAACACGACCATTTCGAACTTGGCGCTCTGGGCCTTGAAGAAATCGGTGAGATTCTGTGCCGTGGTCGTTCCCGGCAGCGTGCAGATGGCAGCGTCCTTCAGTTCCTTGGCGCTGGTGATCCCCAATGATTTCGGAACCATCAGGCCCTGACCGTCGAAGAACACGTAAGGGCCGAAGTCGAGACCGAGCGAAGCATCGCGAGAAAAGGTCAGTGTCGTCTGCCGCGACAGAATATCGATTTCGCCGGATTGAAGCGCCTGGAAGCGCGTGTTGATATTCGTTGGAACGAACTCGACCTTTTCGCCGTCACCAAACACCGCAGCTGCGACAGCACGGCAGATATCGGCGTCAAAGCCTTCCATTCGGCCTTTGTCGTCAGGCGCTGCGAAGCCTGGATTGGCGATGGATACCCCACATACCACCTTGCCGCGCTGCCTGACCGTGTCGAGCGTATCGGCTCGAGAAATAGACGGTGCCAGCGCACCGAAGGTCGCAAGCGCGCACGCAACGCCCGCCCATAAGATTCCACGTTTCATTAAGGTCCTCCCATTTTTTAATTCTGTGCAAAGCCGCGCTCCTCCGCTTGGTCTATTTTGCACACATGATTGTCTACAATAAAAGAACATCCATAACAACAGCACCTTTCACGATTGCAATTTCATTTGCGCTGGCCGCTAATTTTACCGCAATGAGGAGTCGATCCGGGCGAATTTGAAGGCTGGCGGATGCAAGAAAGAGGCCAAGTCGAAAAATATTGTGTACAATAATTCGAGTTTCGTTTTCTGAAATCTACATCCCGCGCGTCAGAAGACCCGATCAGCAGATGCATCGAGATCGGCGGCACGAGCGCTACGCCGCGCCTTAAAGGGATCGGGTTCAGTCCTTGTCGATAGAAATCGGCAGGCGACCTTGTGGGCGGCGATGAAAATCACTGTGTGAGCTGGCTCATCAGGACCTTACCCGCGAGCAAGCATGTACGTTCCAGATACATAGGTTTTTACTCATTCATGTAGAGGATCTTAAGGAAATCATCGCTATTGGACCTCTGTGCCAATGATCCGCCGGTCTGCTATGCGTGTTGTCCTGTTCAAAGCCGTTCTGAGCGGTCTGCTGTCTCTCGCGGCTTCGCTGGCGATCTGTTTTAGTATTGTTCCTCTACTGGGCGGTCAGGTCGATGGCGCTGGCCTGCTGATGGCCATCATCTGCCCGCTGACGATCGCTACTCCGGTGTCGGCCGTACATTTTCATCAGTCGGAGAAGCTGCGACGGGCCGAAGCTACCGCTGCGAACGCATTGGTAAGGCTGGCCAAGATCTACGAAGAGTTGCGCGCGCAATCACGGATGGACGGGCTGACCGGCATTCTCAACCGCCAGACCTTTCAGAAGGAATTAGCTGATATCAGCAAGATGGGAACGTCTGGAGGATTGCTGTTTCTCGACCTTGATTATTTCAAGTCGATCAACGACCGATATGGACATGCGATCGGCGACGAAGTGCTGCGAAAGGTCGGCCCACTGCTAAGCAGTCATTGTGGGCCGGGTGATCTGAGTGGCCGTCTCGGCGGCGAGGAATTCGTGCTGTTCTTCGGCGACCTCGCTTTAGAAGATATGTTTGATCGTTGTGAAGAAATCAGGTTGGCGATCGCGCAACTGGATGTTCGGGCGTCGACGGGCGCGATTGTACGCGTTTCCGCTAGTATCGGCGCGGCTTATTGCGAAGCAGGTTTTGATGCGGAGGTCTGTCTTGGCGCCGCGGACAGGAATCTCTACGCGGCGAAGGCAGGCGGCAGAAATACGGTCGCGCTCGCCGGTTCGACCCTTTGACGCATATGGGCCTTGCTCTTCGGAGCCAGTTGCTGTCGGCTTAAACTCTTGGCATAGGCGGTACGATCCGGTCGCATCTGGCCGCTTTATCCTGTCGAAGCCGAACCAATGTCATGCATAACCGAGATTGGCGGCCGATTTGGCAGTCCAATCGTGTATGTCCGAGGAAAGTTACTGTTGGAGGCAAGCGAAGATTGCAGCCTGCCGGTCGGTTGCATTTTTGGTGGTGCTCGGGGTACAATTCCTGACTTTTGTGGGCCGGCTGGTCTAGTGGGGCATGATGAGTGGCATTCTGAAGCTGGTGTTGGCTGGCGCCTTTATGATGCTGCTAGCCAGCGGTGCATTGAACGGATGGCCGCTCAATACAGAGCGCCAGGCGGATGGCTTGCAGAAGCAGATGACGGATTGCGATCACAACATCGACGTTCTGATGCGATTTCGAAATCATGACGCCGGAACGGAGAGCCTGGACCGCAAGGTGGTCGAGGGTCAAGTCAAGACATGCCTGGGCGAACTCAAGAACTACTTCTATGTTACGGTCGCCAGAACGAAGCTTAAGGCGAAAGGCATGTCCAATTTTTGATTGCAATGCCGGCATTGCCGCAAGGTGATAGAACGCCGCATGTTTTAGCCTCGAACGCTGCAGCGTCTAGCGCAGCCATATAGTCAGCCATTGAAATCACCGCGACATTGTCTTCGCGCTTAGCTGTGTTGGTTGCCGCCGAAAGCCTTTCCGAGGTGGTGAAGCCAGCTTGTAAATCGATTTGCAAAAGCATTTGCAAATCGATTCATAATCTCATAGCTTGCCTATATGACCACGATCGCCAAAGTTGCCAAGCATGCGGGAGTGTCGCCGACCACTGTGTCGCATGTGTTGAATCACGCCGATCGGGTCTCGGCCGATCTGCGCAGGCGCGTTGAAGCGGCAATCGCCGAATTGGGCTATGTGCCGAACCCGATGGCGCAAAGCCTCCGCACGGGGCGCACCAATCTGATCGCGATGCTGATCCCGGATATTCGCAACCCATTCTATCCCGAAATGGTCCAGGCGGCGCAATCCGACCTTGAGGCGATCGGCCTCGATCTTCTGATTTTCAACACGGATGTTCCGGGTGGACACTCCCAGGAACACGGCGAACACTATCTCCGCCAGATCCGCAACCGTCGGATCGATGGCCTCATTGTCGGCGATTTCGCGTTGCATGGCATGCACGACACGTTGCTCGAAATCGATTTGCCGACCGTGTTTATCGGCGATCTTCCGAACCAGGCGGTGGATAACGTCAAGATCGATGATTTTGGCGGCGGTTATCAAATGGGGGCCTATCTTGCCAAGAAGGGCCACCGCAGGATCGCCCATCTGACTGGCCCATCCTTCTTTGCTGAAGCCATGGCAAGGGCGGCCGGCTTCGAGCAGGGCTTACGGGACAACGGTATCGAGCCGCTCGCCGAACTTCGGCGCGAAGGAAGTTACCTTGCGCCTTCGGGAGAGGAAGCCGCGGAATGGCTTCTCGCGAACTATGGTGATGATCTGCCCTCAGTGATCTTCTTCGGAAACTACCCGATGGCTGCCGGTGCGCTCGCCGCCTTCTTCGATCGCGGCATCAGCGTGCCCAGGGATATCGGTGTTGCCGTTTTCGGCGATCAGCCGCAGCTCGAATATGTTCGGCCACGGCTCACCAGGGTTGGTAACACACCGTCGCTGCTGGCCCATCGCGCAACCGAAATGCTGCTGGAACGGCTCTCCGGAGCCTATGTGGGACGGCCGCGTTCCGAGGTCATTCCGTGCAATCTGCACGCCTTCGATACCGCATGAATTGACTGCCGCCACGCGGGAGGAGCTGACGTGGCGAGCTGGCAAAATGGGAGGTAGTCATGACAGGTAAGGACAAGTCTATTGCCGCAATAACCCGCCGTGGTGTGCTCAAAGGCGGCGCGATCATTGCAACCGGGGCCGCTGCCGGATTGAGCGGATTTCCCTATTTGGGGCGCATGGCCGTTCGGGCACAAAGCGCGCCGCTGAAATTCTGGCAATTCTATGCGCCGGGCGGTGCGGTGCAAAGTCAGGTCGACTGGTTCCAACAAGCTGTAGCGGCCTGGAACGACAGCCATCCGCAGAAGGTCGAGCTCGAATATGTGCCCAATGCCGAATACATCAACGGGCCGAAGCTCGCGACCGCCTTCGCCTCGGGCGAGGGACCGGACATCTTCCTCATCTCGCCCGGAGATTTCCTGCGCTACTACAATGGCGGGGTCCTGCAGGATCTGACGCCGCATATCGACGCCAAGGAGGATTTCCCCGAGAGCGTCATTGCCAACCGGATGGTCGATGGCAAGATCTACGGCATCCCGATGGAAGTCGAGCCGATGGCGATGTACTATTCCGTCAAGGCTTTCGAAGAGGCGAAACTGAACGAGAATGACGTGCCCAAGACCTGGGCGGAACTGCTCGAACTCGCCAAGAAGCTGACAACCCCGAAGCGTTTCGGTGTGCTGTTCGAGACCCAGCCCGGATATTACCAGAACTTCACCTGGTATCCTTTCCTTTGGCAGGGCGGTGGCGAATTCCAGAGCAAGGACGGCAAGAGCGCCTTCGATTCACCTGCCACGGTGCAAGCGTTAAAATTCTGGCAGGATGCGGTCAATTCCGGAGCGGCGCCGCGTCAGGTCATGGGCACGGGTGCAAATGACACCGTCGCCAACCTTGCTTCGGGTTACTGCGCCATCCAGAATGTTGGCATCTGGGGCATTTCTCAATTGCAGAGCAATGCCAAGGATTTCAAGTATGGCGCCTTTCGCCTGCCGACGCCGCCGAACGGCAAATATGTGACGGTGGGCGGAGGCTGGGCGTTCGTCGCCAACGCCAAGGGAAAAAGTCCGGATGCGGCAGCCCAGTTTTGCGCCTGGGTGCTTGCCTCGAAGGACAAAGGGTCCGTTCAGCGTGTTGCTGATTGGTGCACCAAAGGCAAGTCCGACATGCCGCCGCGCGAAAGCGCGCTCGCGGCCGGCGGCGATGCGTTCAAGACAGGCATGATCGGCAAGTTCGCTGCTGATGTCCATCCAGGCACCCGTGCCGAACCACGCCTGCCGCCGGAGGTCTACAAGATCATCTCCGACGCGATTCAGCAGACCCAACTCGGCGGTGCGGATCCGCAGGCGACGGCAACATCCGCCTCGCAGCAACTCGACGCGTTTCTCGGCTCCTACAGCGGTGCGCCAATTCTCTAGGAAGCAGTGTCGGCCGCCGGGGAATCTGTCTTCGGCGCCGGCCTCTCTTTTCGGAACGAAATCATGACGACAATTTCGGACGTGGCGAGGAGCCGTGTGCATGGCAGGTATAAGGGCCTTTCCGCCCGGCATCGCGAGTGGGTCGCTGGCTACCTGTTTGTTTTGCCTGATGCGCTCGGTCTTTTTCTGTTTCTCGGCGTGCCGATGTTTCTGTCGCTGGTATTGAGCGTTTACGAAGTCAATGGCTTCGGCGGCTACAATTTCGTCGGTGTCAAGAATTACATTCGCATCTGGCATGACCCGCTATTCTGGAAGGGAGCGAGGGTGACTGCGCTCTATGCGCTCATGCTAGTGCCCTCGCTCTATGTCAGCGGCTTGGGGCTTGCGCTTCTGGTGCAGCAGACCAATCGTTTCAATGCCATCATGCGCTCGATGTTCTTTGCGCCGAACATGGTCAGTCTTGTGGTCGTGGCGCTTGTCTGGCAGTTCATGGTTATCGACAAGATCGGTATCGTCAATCAGATCATGCCGGCTCTCGGTCTCGCACCCATATCTTTCCTCGGCGACCCTAACTTCGCTCTCGTTACCGTTGTGCTTGTCAGTGTCTGGTTTCTGATGGGTTTCTACATGCTGATTTTCCTGGGCGGCCTGCAGGATATTCCGAAAGAATATTACGATGCGGCGATGATAGACGGCGCAGGGCCGGTCGAGCGCTTCCGATTCATTACGTTGCCGCTTTTAAAACCCACCAGCTTCTTTGTTCTGATGGTCTCGATGGTTGCTGCGGTTGCCGGTGCGCAAGCCTTCGACATTATCTATGTCATGACCAAGGGCGGTCCCGCCAATTCGACCGCGGTGTTGATCGTCTACATTTACCAACAGGCATTTTCCTTCGGCGCCTTCGGCTATGCAGCCGCCATGTCGTCGATTCTCGTCATAGCACTCATGGCTGTGACCGCCATCTTCTTTGCAGTTACCAGTGGGGGACGTTTCGACCATGCGGAATGACCCACCTAACGGATATTTCGCACGATCTCAGGTCACATTGGTGCGGTGCCTGTGGATGCTGATTGCGGCTATATTGGCGCTCATGACACTATTTCCATTGCTATGGATGGCATCGATCGCCTTCAAGCCAGCGGCAGAATCGTTCTCGTCGGCTATGATACCGGAATCGCCAACGCTTGATAACTTCATCTACGTGCTGACGGGTGTGCCATTCATCCGCTATATGCTCAACAGCTTCTTTGTTTCGGCAACGGTAACGATCGTAGCGCTCTTCTTTCACACCATGGCAGGTTACGCACTGGCGCGGTTGCGATTCCCAGGACGTGAAATCATATTTCTTGCCATCTTCTCTACGTTTCTCGTCTCGCTTCCGGTTGTGATCGTGCCCCTCTTCATTATCGTCAAGGCAATGGGGATGATCAATTCCTATGCGGGTCTCATCGTGCCTGCAATCTTCAATGCTTTCGGTATCTTCCTGTTACGGCAATATTACCTTTCCCTGCCGCGCGAGATCGAGGAGGCCGCGGTGATTGATGGCGCAGGCTATTGGCGGATCTACTGGAGCATCATCCTGCCGCTGAGCCGCCCGATGATCTCTGCGCTCGCCATTCTATTTTTTCTTGCTAACTGGAACTCGTTCCTGTGGCCGCTGACCATCACCTCAAATCCCAATCTGTGGATGGTTCAAGTCGGTATCGCCAACTTCAAGAGCCAATATTCGGCATCCTGGAACTACATGATGGCGGCCTCGACGATCGTCGCCATTCCCACCCTCATTCTCTTTGTGATTTTCCAGCGGCAGATCATGGATTCGCTGAAGACCAGCGGCCTGAAATAGCCGTCCTCATCCAAGACAGGAGACATTCATGAGCAATCTCGGCCTTTCACCCTTGCGCGGGTTGGCAAAGCTACGTGACGCGAAAACGCGCCGCTTTTCGAGTTATGACCGCACTGGCGGCAACGACGATCGCTTCCACATCGAACCGGGCAAGACCGAGGTGATCGCCGAACATGCCGGCGCCGGTATCGTCACCCATATATGGGCGACGCTTGCATGCGAAAGCGAAAACTTCCTGCGCAAGATCGTCCTCCGTGCCTATTGGGATGGCGAGACGGAACCCAGCATCGAGGCGCCAATCGGTGATTTCTTCGGTATGGGCCATGGTCGGACTGCGAACTATGCCAGTCTGCCGATGCAGGCGAGTCCGGAGGATGGCAAGGCATTCAATTGTTATTTTCCGATGCCTTTCGGTTCTCACATGAAGTTCACCATCACCAACGAGGCCGAGCACGACCTGTTATTCTATTATTACGTCGATCTCGAACTGCATGAAAAACTGGAAGAGGGGATGGGCCGTTTCCACGCGCAATATTGCCAATCGCGGCCGCAAGGAATGAGCGATACTGGCCTCACCAACGAGGAATATCTTTTCGGCGGCGAAAATGTCGACGGGGGAGAGAATTATACGATCTTGGAGGCCGAGGGGCGGGGACACTACGTTGGTGTTCTCTATAGCGTCTATTCCCGCCGCCGCTCCGATGTGTGGGACTGGTACGGCGAGGGAGACGACATGATCTTCATCGACGGTGAACAGGGTCTTTCCGTGCCTGATACGGTGCGCAAGCCCGATCCGCGCATAGGGCCGAAAGCGGCGCTGATCGAGCCGCGCGCGGAATCGTCATCGGGCGCCAACGATGCCTGGCCGCCGACGCTGCATGGCACGGGGACGGAAGACTATTTCAATACGGCATGGTGCCCGACACAGGACTACAGCGCTCCCTATCATGGCATCATCTCCGCCGGCGGCCCGAACTGGACCGAGCCGGTGACGCTCTATCGCTGGCATATCGAGGATCCGGCCATCTTCCAGAAGCACATTCGGGTCACGATCGAGCACGGCCATGCCAACCGCCGTTCCGACGATATTTCCTCGGTCGCATTCTGGTACCAGGCCGAGCCGCACAAGCCGTTTGCCGCTTTTCCGGATGTCACGGAACGCGTGCCGACCTTTCGCCGGCCGTTCAAGGAGATGAACATCGCCGTGAAAAAAGCCAGGGGATGAACCCTGGCTGCTTCCGTGGTGCCTGCTTCGCGTTAGGCTGCGCTCACCCCGAATGGCACGGCCGCCTCGCTGCGTGTCAGGGCTTCGGCTGCTTCGATGATGGCGTGGGTGTCGATGCCGAAATGGGCATAGAGATCGGCAATCGTGCCGGTCTGCCCGAAGTGCTCGACGCCGAGCGACACGGTTCTGTGGCCATGCACGGAGCCGAGCCATCCAAGTGTTGCCGGATGGCCGTCCGTAACGGTGATCAGGTTTGCCGCACGGGATACGCTGCCGAGCAGCGTTTCGATGTGGCTATGGGCACCGAGGTGTCCGTGGCGGCGGGCGCGCTGGGCTGCCGTCCAGCCGGCATTCAGTCGATCGGCCGAGGTGACAGCCAATACGGCCACGTCCCCATAGGCTTCCGCCATGTTGCCGGCCGCCATCAGTACCTCCGGCGCGATGCAGCCCTGATAGGCGAGAACGATGCGGGTGCGGGCGGAAGGTTTGCGCAGCCAGTAGCCGCCGTCGATCACGCCTTGGCGGAAGGTGGCATCTTCGCGCCGCAGTGCAATCTGCTCCAGCGGCCTTGTCGTCAGGCGCAGATAGATCGAGCCGCCGGTTTCGTCGCGAAGCCAGGTGCGAGGGTCGTGCGTCGCATCGCCATCGCGCTGCATGTAGTCGAAGGCCCAGTCCATGATGACCGAGAGTTCGTCGAGGTAGGCCGGCTCGAAGCTTGCCAACCCGTCCTGGCTCATGCCGATGAGCTGCGAACCGATCGACTGATGCGCGCCGCCTTCGGGCGCGAGCGTCACGCCCGAAGGCGTGCCGACGATCATGAAACGTGCGTCCTGATAGCAGGCATAGTTCAGCGCATCGAGGCCGCGTGCCACGAAGGGGTCGTAGATGGTGCCGATCGGCAACAGCCGCTCGCCGAACAAAGAGTGCGAGAGGCCCGCGGCCCCAAGCAGCAGGAAGAGGTTCATTTCGGCAATGCCAAGCTCGATGTGCTGGCCGGCCGGTCCGAACTCCCATTTCTGCGTCGACGGCACGCGCTCATCGCGGAAGGTGTCAGCCAGCTGCTCGCGCGCAAACAGGCCGCGACGATTGACCCAGGGACCGAGGTTGGTCGAGACGGTGACGTCGGGTGCGGTAGTGACGATACGTGCGGAAAGCGGGTCATTGCGCTGCGCGAGTGCATCCAGGATCTTGCCGAAGCCAGCCTGCGTCGACAGTTCACGATCGTCGAGGAACATCGGTCCCGGCGATGGCAGTGCCGGAGCACTGAAGCGGCGCCTGCCCTCGGCAAAGAAGGGGACCGTCTTGAGGAACTTGCCGACAGCCTCCGGCGACCGGATCGCGCCGAATTTTTCCCATTCCCCGCCCTGCTGCACGCCGATGCGGCTCTGGAAGGACTCCATCTGCGCCTTGGTCATCAGCCCCGCGTGATTGTCCTTGTGGCCGGCGAGCGGCGTGCCCCAACCCTTGATCGTATAGGCGAGGAAGACTGTCGGCCGGTCATGGTCGATGCTTTCGAACGTGTCGACCAGTGTCTGGAGGCAGTGGCCGCCGAGATTGTTCATGAGGTCGGAGAGTTGCTCATCGCTTCGCGCGGCAAGAAGCTTGGTAACTCCCGCTTCGCCGCCGATCTCGTCGGTAAGGCGCTTGCGCCATGCGCTGCCGCCCTGGAAGGTCAGCGCGGAATAGAGCTGGTTCGGGCAACGGTCGATCCAGCCGCGCAATGCCTCGCCGCCAGGCTCCTTGAAGGCGGCCTGCTGCAGCGCGCCATATTTCAGCACCTTCACATCCCAGCCGAAGGCGGTGAAAATGCCTTCGATCCGCTGCCACAGGCCCTCACGCACGACGCCGTCAAGGCTCTGGCGGTTATAGTCGATCACCCACCATGTATTGCGCAGATCGTGCTTCCAGCCCTCCTGCAGGCATTCGTAAATATTGCCCTCGTCCAGCTCGGCATCGCCGACCAGCGCGATCATCCGCCCGTCGGGGCGTTCCTTCGACCATGATTTGGCGGCGATATAGTCCTGTACGATCGAGGCAAAGGCGGTGATCGCAACACCAAGGCCGACGGAACCGGTGGAAAAATCGACGTCGTCGATGTCCTTGGTGCGGCTGGGATAGGATTGCGCGCCGCCGAAGCCGCGAAAATTCTGCAGCTTCTCCTGCGTCTGATTGCCCATCAGATATTGGATACCGTGGAAAACGGGTGAGGCATGCGGCTTGACGGCGACGCGATCTTCCGGTCGCAGGACGTGGAAATACAAGGCTGTCATGATCGAGACCAGCGATGCGCATGAGGCCTGGTGTCCTCCGACCTTCACTTCGCCCTTTTCACGCAGGTGGTTGGCATTGTGGATCATCCAGCATGCGTGCCACAGAGCCTGGCGCTCCAAATCCTTCAGGCATTCCAGCTTCGCTGGCGTCAAGGACGCTCCCCTCATCGTCGACTCTCTCCCTCGTGTGCGACTTTTTCGAAATGCTACACCTGAATTCGAGGTTAAATTGGTCTCAGTTGACCAAATTTGGAGAAAATGCGAAATCTTCTTTCGAAATATCTCAAACTTTCGGTCAAACATGCCTGTTTCCAAGCCGTCCCTCGACGCTGCCACCATAAGAATTCTCGACCTGTTGCAACAGAATGCCGAAATGAGCATCTCCGAGCTGGCAGAGGCGACTGGTCTTTCGGCTTCACCCTGTTGGCGGCGCGTGAACGATTTGAAGGAAAGTGGCGTCATCAAAGGATCGGTGGCGCTTGTCGATGCGCAGTCGCTCGGTTTGGCGGTCAACGTCTTCGTACAGGTGTCGCTGAAGCAGCAAGACCGGGAATCGCTCGACGTGTTCAACGCCGCCATCAAGACAAAGCCGGAAATCGTCGAGTGCTACCTGATGACGGGTGAAGCAGATTACATGCTGCGGGTGGTGGTCGAAGACCTGATGAAGTTCCAGGCGCTCGTGGTCGATTTCCTGACCCGCATTCCGGGCGTAGCCAATATCCGCTCGAGCTTTGCGCTCAGCCAGATCAAATACACGACGGCGCTCCCCACCGACCATCTCAAGGTCAAGTCATAGTCTCGATCCGACACTTGATATTGCGTTTCAAAGCTGCCGCGAGCGGATGAAGAAGAGCAGGTAGATTCCACCAATCATCCCTGTTGCCAGACCGATGGGGATATTGATCGTCCGTGCGGCCGTCTGGCAGGCAAGGTCGGCTCCCAGCAGCAGGGTGGCGCCGAAGAGGCCGGCCGGAACGACGTGAAATTGCGAAACCCCAAAAATCCGGCGGGCAAGATGAGGGGCAATCAAAGCCAGAAACGCGATCGGACCGGCCGCGGCAGTGGCGGATGCGGTCAGAACCACGCCGGCCAGCATCATGGTCAGCCGGGTCGTTTCGACGTTGACGCCGAGTTGGCGTGCCAGGTCATCCCCCATCTCGATCAGCCGCAGCGGGCGGAGGAAGATCAAAACGAGGGGCAGAGCAAGTGCGAGGGAAATTGCAGCCATGCCGACATGCGCCCAGCTTCGCGCCATCAGCGAGCCCGATAGCCAAACTTGCGCCGCCATGACGCGATCCAGATCGCCGGCAACGAGAAGCAGGGTGTTGAAGCCACTGAGAATGGCTCCGGTTCCGATACCCACGAGTACCAGCCGCGACCCTTCCGCCGATCCTCGGCGCCTTGAGGCTCCATATACGAAGAATGCTGTGATCAAGCCTGCTGCGACGGCCGATAGGACGATCTGCGTGGGACCCGCACCGAGAACGATGATCTGAAGAATGGCGCCCCTCGCGGCGCCCGTTGTAAAGCCGAGGATATCGGGCGAACCGAGCGGGTTTCGCGCGACGGATTGGAAAATCGCGCCCGCCACGCCCAGCGACGCGCCGACCAATGCAGCGGTCAGTACGCGTGGCAATCTTATGTCCACGACGACACGCAGCAGCCTATGATTTTCATCGAAGCCGATCAGGGCCCTTGCGATCTCCACGAAGCCGAATTTCATCGAGCCGGTGGCGAGCAGCAATGCGGCAAAGACCAATCCGACACCCAACAAGGCCGCGTAGAGGAAGGGTGTGCTCTTGCGCCGAGCTCGGCGTCGCAGTGCCGTCTGTGACATCAAAGCGATCTTCTCAGCGCAAACCGCCGGACCATCAGCACAAAGAGCACGCCGCCGAGAAGGAGGACGACTATGCCCGCAGGCACCTCGCGAGGAGGGGCGATGATCCGCCCGATCACGTCAGCGGCAAGCAAGATGCATGAGCCGAAGAGGCCCGATGCCGGCAGGAGTGAGCGATGGTCGGAACCAAAGAACAGACGCGCGAGATGCGGAGCCGCGAGCCCGAGAAAGACGATTGGACCGATCGCCGCGGTCGCGGCGCCTGCGAGGATGCTTATCGCCACGCCGGCCCAGCACATGGTGGTCGATGTTTTCGCGCCGAGCGACAGGCTGACATCATGGCCCAGGGCGATGACGTTCAGTCGGGAGGAAATGGACATGGCCAGCAGAAATCCGGCCGCGCATGCGCCGGCGAGCACGAACGCGACATGAAAGTCGCGTCCCTCCAGCGATCCTGCCGCCCAGTTGCGGAAATTATCCAGTGCCGCGAGCGGAGCGTTGATGATGATGACGCCAGTCATCGAGCCAAGCGCGGCCGACAGGCCCGCACCGGCCAGCAACAGCCGGGTCGGGTCGAATGCGCCCTCCTGCCATCCGCCGAGGGCAAGAACCGCCACACCACCGAACGCCGCCCCGGCAAAACCGAGCCATACATATTGATCGATCCGATCAATACCCAGAACGACGATACCGGCGATGACGAGGAGTGCGGCACCGGCATTGATCCCAAGCACTCCTGGTTCGGCAAGCAAGTTTCGTGTCACGGATTGCGTGACGGCTCCTGCGGTCCCGAGCGCAAAGCCTGCAAGAATGCCGACTATGGTCCTTGGAATGCGCAGGCTCCACATCACAAGATGCTCGTCGTTGAGGGGATCAAACTGAAAAACTGCCGATATGACAGTAGTCAAGTTGATGCTGCGCGAGCCGACCACGATGCTGAGAATCATAAGGGCGGCCAATGCCATGGACGTGATTGAGAATGCCAATCGATGCCGATGTGCTCGGGCCTCGCGAGCGCCCGCTTGAAGATAGCCATTTTGAGTCACGATGCGGACGCTATTGCTTTAGCTGCGCGGCGACGAGGTCGGCCATCTCCCGCCCGGAGTAATAGTCGATACGGAAGGACGACTTGCCGAGCGCGAATACCCGCTTTGCCTTGACGGCCGGCAGGTTTGCGAGAGAGGGGTCGCGCATGAATGTCTTCACCTCATTCTCCGTCGCATTCAGCAGGTAGAGCGTGTCCGCTGTGGCTGCAGCGGAAAGGTTTTCATGCGAAATGAAGTCGAAGTCGCTCGATCTCAGGACTTTGCTGCGCATGCTGTCCGGCAGCCCGATAACCGTTATGCCGAGCGCGGTCAGAAGCTGCCCTTGGGCGCTTTGCGGTTTGCTGATCGAATAGCTGCCGGCGAGATTGTAGCCGATGATCGTTGCAGTGCCCCTCTGCGAGGGGATCGTGCCGGCAACCTTGGCGATGTGGAGATCGAAGCTCATGATCGCGGCTTCCGCTTTGTCGTCGAGGCTGGTCGCTTTTCCGAGTTCTCTCGCAACCTCCTGCCAGCTGCGGTTGGAATAGTCGACGATGACGACAGGCAAATTCTGCGCGGTGAGTTGCGGCGCATACTGCAGGATGCTGTCTGCGCCTGTCGATGAGCCGATGACGAGATCGGGAGCTGCGCCAATGATCGCCTCGATGTCGAACGACAAGTTGGGGTAGAGCACTTCGACCTTGCGCTCCCGAGCCACGTCGGCCCATTGGGAGAAAAATCCACTGTCGTCGGTGATGGAGCTGCGTGTCGTTGCCGCACTTGCGACAAGCGGAGCGTCGATGGCCAGCAATATGCCGGTCAGGCTCGGCGATGTCGAAACGATCTGCGTCGGTTTCGCCGCAAGCGTCGTTGTGCCAGCAACATGTACGATGGTTCTCGGCCATGCTTCCGCGCCCGCAGCGCTTGTCGCGAATGCAATCGGCCAGGACAGAAGGCAGGCCAGGGTGATGGCTGAATTGAGGGCTGCTCTTGGCATGAGCGCTTCCTTTCGGGGCCGATGCGATGGTTCGGCGTCTGGTGCTGGCAAATTAAAATATGAGTTCAGAACTCATAAATGTTTGGTCGTCATATTGCAGAACGCATTCCGCAATGCAATACAGCCGGCGGAGAAATCAATCTGTCACCCGAGCCACGAGGCGCCAGCGTTTACCGACCAGGTTGGAGCGGCGTTCCGGTGCGATCCACGCATCCATAGGCTCGCTAAAAATGGAGCCATTGCCATGGGTAACGCACATCTTCGAATAGGCCTCTGCCTCGCGCCGACATGGCTCAAAGGGCAAACTGAAGAGAGTGCCAGCCGGGGCCATTTCGATCTCGACGATCCTGTCGAGCTTGCGATTCTGCTGGCTAAGGCTGCGGAGGATGCGAAGCTCGATCTCGTCTTCAAACCCGATTATCTCACCGACGCTCATGCCCGGACGGTGCGCAAGCGACAAGGTGTCGGCGTCGATCCAACCTTGCTGATGGCGGCTGTGGCTCAGGCAACGCACAAGATCGGCCTGGTGACGACCGCATCCACGACTTTCAATCCGCCCTATATCATCGCGCGTCAGATGCAGTCGCTGAACTGGATCAGTAGAGGGCGGGCCGGCTGGAATGTCGTCACCTCGATCGAGGGCGCTGAGAATTTCGGTTTTGATGCCATGCCATCACCCGAAGAGCGCTATAGAAAGGCCGCCGAGTTTCTCGACCTTGTGCGCAAGCTGTGGCGCAGCGCTCCTGCGATCGGAGCCGGGAAAGAAGGGGCCTTCGTTCCGGTCGATCATCATGGTGAGTTCTTCAAGGTCAAAGGGCCGTTGAATGTGCCTGAGCATTCGGAGGGCTCGCCGGTTCTATTTCAGGCGGGTGCCTCCGAGATCGGCAAGGATTTCGCCGCCTCAATCGCCGATGCGACCTTTGCGGCGACGCCCGATAAGCAGGTGGCGATCGATCTCCGCGCCGACCTCAGAAAACGTGCGCAAGCGCAAGGCCGCCGCGCCGACGACGTGCGTGTTCTTCCCGGCATTTACATGTTCCTCGCAGAAACTCGAGAGGAAGCATTCGCGATGCATGAAAGGGCGCATGCGCATCTTAGTCCGCAGATGCGCTTCGAGGCCGCCAAGGCGGTTCTCGGCGTCGATATCTCCGATATGGCGATGACCGATCGTGTCACACTTGACGTGGTGGGGGCGTCGCTGGGGCCTGTTCGCAGCAAGACCCATGCGGAGCTGCTGCGCCGGTACATAGAGACGGCCACTCCGACCGTAGAGCAATTGCTCCGGCGGCCGGAAGTTGTCGGCTCTGCCCATTGGGTCTCCGTCGGCACCGTTTCGGACGTGATGAGCGAGATCGTGGAGTGGTTTTCAGATGGCGCCATCGATGGCTTTATCGCGATCCCCGGCGGTTCGTCGAAGTCCCTGTCGCTATTTCTCGATGAACTCGTTCCTGGGCTTGCAGCAAAGAGTCTTTTCCGTCGGGATTATGAAACATCGACCCTGCGAGGCCATCTTGGCATCCCGACCCCGACAGACGCCGCAACGTAAGGGAGATCAAGTTCTCGCCTTGCTGCCCGACTCCTCGGTTGCGAGCTGAGCAGCCGAGCCTAGCCTATCCCAATGCCGCTCGGATTCGGCCGTCTTTACGAAGGAAACCGTCGTTGCAACGCAGGCGATATCGCCATGAGCATTGAACACCGGAAACGCCTTGCCGGTCAGCGCCGAAAAAATATGCTCGTTGAGCTCGGCGCCCCTGGCCTCGACGATGGCCTTCAAGACCGCCTCATCCGGAGGACAGCCGCGAAAGGAGGCCGGTTGGAGCGCCCTGACGGCCTCGATCTGGCTTCTGGGAAGGTAGGCCTGGAAGACAAGGCCGCAGGCAGTATTGTCGAGGGGCAAGACGTCGCCCAACGACACGGTGCTGATCGAAAAGCTGGAGCTGCGAAACCATTGGACGATGGTCGGCCCGCGATCGGTCCATATGGCGACGCCGCAGCTTGCACTGATTTGCGAGGCCAGGGCTTTCATGTGACGGGCGGCGACTTCGACCGGGCTGATGCGTCTTAGTGCGCTTATTCCAAGGCTCAGGATGGACGGACCCAGATCATAGGCACCCGTCATCTGGTCCTGGATGACGAGGCCCTCGCGCACCAGGCTTTGCAGGTATCGGTGAGCAGTCGAGCGGCCCGTTTGCGCCCGGCGTGCCAACTCGCCCAACGCAAGCTGACTTTCCGAGGAGGCGAGGACGTTCAGGAAGCGCGTGGCAATCGAGACGGATTGGATGATGCCGGACCGCTTTTCGTTCTCGCCTTCACCCGCATCTCTGTCCTCGTCGATCTGCATCAGATCCTCCATTCCCATTCTTGCGAAGCGCACCGGAGCCTATTTCTTGCGTCATATCAAGTCACTGCCGCGATTTGGCTGATCACTGCAATCTTTGCCGCATTGCTTTCAACGGGCCGACATCGCGACAGTTGTGGCGAAACGGCAACATTCACCTATTCCGACAAATGTGCCGCATATCGGAATGCATTCTCTATTGCGGAACAATAAACTTGCCGCTATTGGAACATGACTATTAAACTCCAGTTTTAGGTTATCGGAAAATGTCTTTTGGAAATCGCCGTCTGATCGGTGGAGTAAGCCTGCTAGCCCTGTCAGTTTTGCTCTCCTCCCGCGCTTTTTCTCAGGATGCGCAAGAAACGGGCGACGCCACCGTTCTCAAACCTATTGTCGTGACCGGTGAGAAGGTTTCACGCGACCTGAAGAGCACTGCATCTTCAGTATCGATCAAGACCAGTCGCGAAATCGACAAGGAAAAGACCGGTGACGCAACGGTATCGGAAGCGATCACCGATGTTCCCAACGTGGTATTTTCCGACACTGTCAGCGCACCGATTATCCGCGGTCAGGACACGCAGGGGCCGAACACCGGCGCGACTGCCTTCTTCGCTGGAACGGTGCCTCGCGCCACCATCAATGTCGACGGGCACTATCTGGGGTACAACGAATTCATTTACGGCGCGAGTTCCTTATGGGACGTCGAAAGCATCGAGGTTTTCCGCGGGCCGCAAACGACGTCGCAGGGCGCAAATGCAATCGCCGGCGCTATCATCGTCAACACCAAGGACCCGACCTTTACTCCCGAGGGCGCCTATCAGGCCGAGATCGGCAGCTATAAGACGAGGCGTGCATCGGTTGCCGTCTCTGGGCCGCTTGTCGATGATCAGCTGGCAGCCCGCGTTGCCCTCGATTATTCCGGCCGAGATACATTCATCGACTACATCAACAAGGGATTCTACCACAAGGGTACGGACCAGAATTTCCGCGAGTTCAATGGTCGCGTGAAGTTTCTGTGGGAGCCGCCTGAAATCCCCGGTCTGACGGCGAAATTGACCTATTCGTTCAACGCGTCGAACCGGCCGAGCCAGGAAGCGGCGTCGAAGCCGTTCGACGAGCTGCAGCATGTCACCAACACGATGCCGTCATGGAAGCAGCGGACGAATACCGCGATTTTCGATCTTAGCTATGAGCTTGACAACGGCGTCAAGCTATACAACCAGACGCAGTTCTCGGCATCGATCGCAGACCGCACGACCGGGCTCGTCAACAATGGCGACGCGAATATCGATCAGAGAAACGTATCCGAAGAGATCCGCGCCACATTTGGCGACAAGGACGACACCTTAAGCGGTGTCGTCGGCATCTACTATGCCAACAATCATGCCGATGAAATTCTCTACCTCAGCGGCACGTCGACGTTCGACGATCGCAAGCAGAATCTCGGAATATATAGCGAGCTGGCGTATCGGATGACCGATAAATGGACGTTGACCGGTGGCCTGCGCTATGAGCGCGATGTCATCGAAAGATATGGTACGTCCGTCTATGCGCCGACGCCCGTTGCCTACGATCAAACCTTCAATGCAGTTCTTCCGAAGGTATCGCTTGCCTATGCATTGACGGATGACTGGACTGTCGGAGCATTGGTGAGCCGTGGATATAATCCCGGCGGCGTTTCGCTCAATATCGCCGCAAAGAAGTGGATGAAGTTCGAAGACGAAAACATCTGGAATTACGAGCTGTTCACGCGCGCCAACCTGCTCGACGACAAGCTCACTCTGACATCCAACGTGTTCTACATGGACATGAAGAATGCGCAGTACAATATTCCAGTCGTCATCGCGTCGGGAATCTCGCAGTCCTACACCATCAATGCGGAGGCTGCGCATGCCTATGGCCTGGAAGTCGGAGCCGACTATCAGGTGCTGGACAATCTTATGCTCCGGGCGAGCGCCGGCATATTGCGCACGGAAATCGACCGGATT
>NZ_JAELTU010000973.1 GCF_016429015.1 Rhizobium sp. ASV20 | reverse complement strand
CCCCCCCCCCCCCCCCCCCCCCCCCCCCCCCCCCCCCCCCCCCCCCCCCCCCCCCCCCCCCCCCCCCCCCCCCCCCCCCCCCCCCCCCCCCCCCCCCCCCCCCCCCCCCCTTTTTAATGCTACGGCGCCCACCGAGATCTACACTCCAAGAATTTCGTCGGCAGCGTCAGATGTGTATAAGAGACAGGCGAGACCCTGTTCCACGACCATGCCACGGCGCATGACCATAACCCTGTCTGCCATCGTCCGGATGACACCAAGATCATGCGATACCAACACCATGGTGATGGAACGTTCGCGCTGCAGCCGTTTC
>NZ_JAELTU010000972.1 GCF_016429015.1 Rhizobium sp. ASV20 | reverse complement strand
CACGGCTGAAGATGCCGCGAAGAAGGCTGGAGACAGCTTCGTCACCGTCGAGCGCCTGTTGCAAGCGCTGGCGATCGAGCCGTCTGCCTCGACTTCGGCTACACTGAAGAAGGCCGGCGTTACGCCCTGTCTCTTATACACATCTGACGCTGCCGACGAAATTCTTGGAGTGTAGATCTCGGTGGGCGCCGGAGCATTAAAAAGGGGGGGGGGGGGGGGGGGGGGGGGGGGGGGGGGGGGGGGGGGGGGGGGGGGGGGGGGGGGGGGGGGGGGGGGGGGGGGGGGGGGGGGGGGGGGGGGGGGGGGGGGGGGG
>NZ_JAELTU010000971.1 GCF_016429015.1 Rhizobium sp. ASV20 | reverse complement strand
TATGTCGGCAAGAAGCGCCCGTCGCGTGTCGTGCTTCTGACCGAATGCTCCATGAGCGACAACGTTGCCGTTCATCACCCGGATGTGGAATTTGTCCGGCCATGCAATCTTTGCCCCCATATGAAGCTGTCTCTTATACACATCTGACGCTGCCGACGAAATTCTTGGAGTGTAGATCTCGGTGGGCGCCGGATCATTAAAGAGGGGGGGGGGGGGGGGGGGGGGGGGGGGGGGGGGGGGGGGGGGGGGGGGGGGGGGGGGGGGGGGGGGGGGGGGGGGGGGGGGGGGGGGGGGGGGGGGGGGGGGGGGGGGG
>NZ_JAELTU010000133.1 GCF_016429015.1 Rhizobium sp. ASV20 | reverse complement strand
ACCTGAAGGCCGCAGGTTCAAATCCTGCCCCCGCAACCAATTACAAAAAGGCCCGCGTCTAGCGGGCTTTTTCTATTTGGTAAAGCCTCGACGATTTAACGCCTCCTCACAGGACCCCAAACAGCCACTGAAGACCCTAATAAAATCGCTGCCTTTGGGCCGGCTTCGTGCCGTGACCAGAGTTTATTGGCCCTATTGGATTTCGAGCGTAAGCTGCAATCTCTGAGGGCGGAAGATCCATCCATACGACAGTCCTTCGCCTCCTTGAGCGCTGATTGTGGCAACCCTCAAAGTAAAACTGCCCGCCTGGATGAGGCGGGCAGTTTTTGACTTTGGACTCATGCGGCCGCGAGATCAGCTTCTCGGCTTGAGGTTCTCAGCATCATAGAGCGGCTTGTAGCCGACGCTCACGACCTCCACCGGATAGATCTCGCCGAAATATTCAACGTTTAGCTTGCGCCCCTCCTGGGCATAGGACCAGGGGAGGTAGGCCAGCGCGATGTTCTTGCCAATGGTCGGGCCGTAGGCGATCGAGGTGGTGAAAGAGCGGCGGCCGAGGTCGTCGACAAGGGTCTCGCCGGTTTCGGGGTCCATGACCGGCAGGATACCGACGGGGTAACGGGCAACGCCGTTGGCGTCGATATTGTCTGTCACGACGAGCGTGCAGAGCATGGCCGGCTGATGTTCGCGGGCGCGATATTCGAGGTGCTTGGCCTTGCCGCGGAAATCGGCCTCTTTGACCTTCGGGCGAGCGAGATCGGCTTCAAGCAGATTATATTCCGTCAGCAGGTCGGCATTCTGCAGGCGAAGGCTTTTTTCCATGCGGCGGCTGTTGGCATAGGTCTCGACGCCGACGGCGATGGCGCCGGTCGAACGCAGCGCATCCCAGACGGCGAGAGCATCGCCATAGGCCATGTGCAATTCCCAGCCCTGTTCGCCGACATAGGAGATGCGGAATGCGGTGACATTCTTGCCGGCGATGCGGATCTGCTTGATCGCTGCAAAGGGGAAGTTTTCGTGTGTGAGGTTTTCCGGGCTCTCGACCACCTTCTGCAGGTTGGTGCGCGCATTCGGTCCCCAGATGCCGATCGTGACATAGCGTTCGGTGACGTCGGTGATGGTGACGTCGAAACCCTTATCCTCCGCAACGCGGCGCATGTAGTGGAAATCGCGCGGCCCTGCATCGGCGCCGTCGATGAGGCGGCAACGATCCGCCATGCGGATGACGGTGAAGTCGGCGCGCACCATGCCTTCGTCATCGAGGAAGTGGGTGTAGATGCCCTTGCCGATATTGGCGTCGCCACCGATCTTGGCGGCACAAAGCCATTCCAGCAGCTCGACATGGTCGGGGCCTTCAATGTCGTACATGGCGAAATGCGAGAGGTTGATGATGCCGCAATCCTCGCTCAGCGCCAGGTGCTCGGCATTGGAAACGCGCCAGAAATGGCGGTTGTCCCACTCGTTTGCGCGAACTGGAATACGATCGCCGTATTTTTCGAGCAGGTGCTCGTTGGCGGCATAGCCATGCGCGCGCTCCCAGCCGCCAAGCTCCATGAAGTAGCCGCCGAGTTCCTTTTCACGCTCATAGAAGGGTGAGCGGCGGATATTGCGGCCGGTCGCATAGGGTTCGCGCGGATGGACGGCGGGATTGTAGATCTTCTGCGCAGCCTCGGTGCAGCGGCCTTCGATGAAGCTCTCTTCCAGCATATGCGGATAGAAGCGGGAATAATCGATCCGGTTGTGGTCGATCGGCGTGCGGCCGTCGGTCATCCAGTCGGCGACGAGCTTGCCGAAGCCGGGACCGTCCTTCACCCAGATGGCGACGCAATACCAGAGACCACGGACCTTCTGGCTTTCGCCGACGGACGGGCCGCCATCGGTGGTGACCTGCAGGAGACCGTTGAAGGAATGACCTTCATTGTAGCCGAGTTCGCCGAGGATCGGCGTCAGTTCCATGGCGCGTTCGAGCGGCTCGATGATCTGCTCCATATCGAGATCGCGCTGCGAAGGCGACAGGCGGGCCTCGTGCTTTTCAAGGAGATCGCGGGGATGGCAGAGGCGCGGGTTCTTTTCTTCGTAATAACCCCATTCGATCTGGCCGCCTTCGGCGGTCTTCGGGTCGCCCGTGTCGCGCATATAGGCGGAATTGCCCTGGTCGCGCATCAGCGGGAAGCCGATTTCCTTGCCCGTATTGGCGAATTCATTGTAGGGGCCGAAGAAGGTCAGCGGATGGTCGACTGGCATCACCGGCAGGTCTTCGCCGACCATTTCGGCGATCAGGCGGCCCCAGAGGCCGGCGCAGACGATGACGTATTCGGCTTCGATGGTGCCGCGATGGGTGACGACGCCGGTGATGCGGCCATCCCTGACGATCAGCGATTGGGCTGGCGTATTGGCGAAGGATTGCAGCTTGCCGCTCTTTTCGCCCTGGTCGATCAGCTTGCCGGCAACGGTCTGCGAACGGGGAATGACGAGGCCGGCATCCGGGTCCCACATGCCGCCCTGAACCATGCTTTCCTCGATCAGCGGGAATTTGTCCTTGATCTCGGCAGGTTCCACCAGGCTCACGCGCGTGCCGAAGGCCTTGCCGGAGGTAACCTTGCGCTTGATTTCTGCCATGCGGTCATCATCGCCGACGCGGGCGACTTCCAGGCCACCTACACGGGCATAGTGGCCAAGCTTATCGTAGAAATCGATCGAGTAGAGTGTCGTCCAGCAGGAGAGGAAATCGTGGCTGGTCGTGTAACAGAAATCGGATGCATGGGCTGTCGAGCCGATATCCGTCGGGATGCCGGATTTGTCGATACCGACAATATCGTCCCAGCCGCGCTCGATCAGATGATGGGCGATCGATGCGCCGACGATGCCGCCGAGCCCGATGATGACGACCTTCGCCTTTTGAGGAAATACTGCCATTGCGTGCGACCCTGATTGATACTGGAACGGATTTTATGATGTGTGCGACGCCGACCAGAGCCTGTCTACGACATATTCAAGATGCTTGCACGACGACCGGCAGCTTGCCGCGCTCACGAGGCAGGGATTTCCCTGCGATGGGCGCCTCTTCGCAATGTCGCAAAGGCGACGGCATGTCTCTCGCCTGAGTTCGTGATCCTATTGCGGAATGGATTGCATCATGACTTCGCGGCGCAGGATCGGGCCTTCATTGCCGAAGTAAGTCGTCAGCATCTTCGTGAAATCGTCCGATTGATAGAGATCGGTCAGCGTCTGATCGACGACCAGGCGGAAGGCCGAGTCGTCCTGCCTAAGCGCGATACCGTAGGGTTCGTGGGTGAAGAGCCGGTTGCCGATGGCGAGCGAGGATGGATTGCGCGCGTGGGCTGCAAGATCGAAGAGCAGTGCGCGATCGGCGAAATATGCGTCAATCTTGCGGCTCTCAAGTGCGGCCAGGCCGTCCTGATGTGTCGCAAAATCCTCGATGCGTGTCTTTGGCACATCGGAGCCGAGGGCTTCACGCAACGTTGCGCCGGTGGTCGTATCGGAACGGACGCCGATCACGCTCTTGGCGGGTGCCTGCTTGCTGGAGGCGAGAGTCGGCCGCTTGTCGAGGAAAAGTGCCATCAGATAGTCGGGTGAATCCTTGCGCAGCAGCGCGCTCGCACCGGTCAGGAAGATCGGCTGCGAGAAGTCGACGCTCTGGCGCCTGGCAAGATTGATGGTCAAGGCGCCGCACAGTAGGTCGATCCGGCCGTCCTTCACGGCGTTGAAACCATCCGCCAGTGTCGTTTCGACATAATCACGCTTCAGGTCGGGAACCTTGTGCCCGACGGCATCCGCGATCTTGCCGCAGAGATCGACGGCATAGCCCTTTGGATTGCCTTCCTTGCTCTTGAAGGAGAAAGGTGCCTCGTCATTGATGTAGCCGATACGGATGACGCTCTTTTGCGCGATAAGATCGAGCGTTTGTGCTGCCGTAGCTGCGTAGGCAGAGATGCCCAGGGCAACGCCTGCCAAAATCAATCGTCTCATGCAGTTCGCCAGCATGGTTCTGGTCTCCGAAAATCTGTTGGCGATCTCAAAGGCTTGGGCGCAGATTATGGCCTGGCTGACTTTTGTCAACGATGGATTGTCCAAGGCGTTTGCCTCGTCGCACAAAGGTGGTGAAAGCCCCCGGTCTCCAAGGCATGCTTTGCCGCCGGATCATTCCCGCATCCTGGATGGGAAATCGTCACGCTCTTTTTCGGGAGCTGTCCTAATCGTGTTGCTGCAGCTGAAATAGATGCTTGATGCGCGATGTGAGTGAGCTGACAGGGGCGCCGTTGACCAACATATTGCTGTTTGCGAACAGGTGGCGCTCAGCCTCGATGCGCTTGGCCATGATGGCGCCAAGCTCTTCCGCAAGGGCAGGCCTGTCGTGCAGGAGTGGCGAGAGACAGTCTTCGCCGATCTCGTAGATGACGACAAAGGTAAGCGCGCGGACTGTGCCGACTTCACCTGTTCCCATCAACAGGCCGTTCTCGCCAAAATAGTCGCCGGGAGCGAGCCGTGTCAATTCGATCTGCCGATGTCCCTCGCGCCGGGTGATGCTGACGACGCCCGAGCGGACGATCGTCAGCGCGCGAAGCTTGGCATCCTGCTCGGCTATGATCGCATCCTTGCGATAGGTGCGACGCTGCATGTGGGAGGCCAGATGTTCCTTCTCGTCTTCGGTCAACGACGAGAAGAGCGGGATGTTGCTGAGCAGACGCCACGGCGTGCTGGGAGCATGTTGCTGGTCACCTGACGATTCCGTCTTATGCTCCGCCGGGGGAGTGATCGTCCCGGGTGGACCGGCGAATTTCAATCCTGCAGCTTTCGAGTGGCGGTAGAGGAGATCGTAGATTTCATTCTTTGCCACTGTCGCTTGCGATATGTCGCGTACGCGGCAGGAGAGCTGCAGTTCGATGGCCTGTCCATCGATCGAATTGATTGAAACGCTCGGTTCCGGCGTTTTCTGGATGGAATTACAGCTGATCAGCACGTTCTGCATCAGATCGGCAACGATGCGGGGCTGCGTGGTCGGCTGGATGCGGACGGTGATATTGATCCCGTGGCTCTCGTCGGGCGAGGAGAGGTTGGTGAGGCGCGTCTTGGCAAGAATGCTGTTCGGGATGACGACGAGATCGTTCGTGCCGCTCAGCAGCTGCGTCGCGCGCCAGTTGGTCTCGACCACACGGCCTTGGATATCATTGTCGAGGACGATCCAGTCGCCGACCGAATAGGGGCGGCCGAGATTGAGCGCGATGCCGGAGAACACGTCGCTCAACGTGCTTTGCAGGGCAAGACCGAGAATGATGGCGAAGACGCCCGACGTGGCGATCAGCGTGCCGATGGGGACGCTGAAGACGTCACCGACGATGGAGAGGATCGCTCCGAGATAGATGATGCCAACGATCAGGTCCTGCAACAGCCGGCCCTCACGGGGCTTGCGTTCGAAGATCAGGAACAGGCGCACGAAGGCAATCAGCACCCATGCGCCGTTGACCCACCAGATGATCTTGGCGACGCCCGTGAAAGTGCGCAACGTCACCGAGTTTTCCGGCGGGCTCGGCTCGTAGGGAATGATGCCGTGATAGAGCAGAAGCACGGTCAGCGAGGCGAAGAAGATGAGCTGGCCGATCAGACGTCCCGCACGCTGATGGCGCAGCATGATGCGGCTGATGAATGTGCCGATGACGACCAGGATGCAGAACTGGACGATCGGATCACCAAGAAGCGCAAGGGTCATGGGGGACTTGGTCACACTCAGTCTGTCGGATGGCTCTAACTTGGCACGAAAGAGGCCGTAACGCCATATGGGGAGCGAACCGGTCGATTTCGTCTTTCGCAAGCTGCGCCCAAAGGTCGCTGGCGTCACGATCTCGTTGTTTTGGCCTTGATAATTAGATGACGATTATCATCTTACATCTGTCGCCCCATCCTGCTATCTGCATTTGCGAGCGCACTCTCCGTGCTTCGACATCATCAAGGAATATCCATGACACAGTCTTTTGTGATTAACGGCGATTTGCTGATCGGCGCGGATTCGACCGGCGAAAACAGAACCGCGCGTGCCATCAATCCGGCAACCGGCGCCAATCTGGAGCCTGCATTTGCGATTGCCAGCGAGACGGAAGTGGCAAGGGCCTGTGAACTGGCCGCCCAGGCATTCGACACCTATCGCGCCACCAGTCCGGAACAGCGCGCGGCTTTTCTGGAAGCGATTGCCGACAGCATCATGGACATCGGCGATGTGCTGATCGAGCGGGCGACGCAGGAAACTGGCCTGCCGGTCGCACGCCTGCAGGGCGAGCGCGCCCGCACGGTCGGCCAGCTTCGGTTGTTCGCGCAGGTCGTTCGTGCCGGCGAGTGGCTCGATCTGCGTATCGATCCGGCATTGCCGGAGCGTAAGCCGCTGCCGCGCGCCGATCTGCGCCTGCGCCAGATTCCGCTCGGTCCGGTCGCCGTCTTCGGCGCCAGCAATTTCCCGCTCGCCTTCTCGGTTGCCGGCGGTGATACGGCTTCGGCGCTTGCCGCCGGCTGCCCGGTCGTCGTCAAGGGGCACCTTGCCCATCCGGGCACGGGCGAGCTGGTGGGACGCGCCATCCGCGCCGCCGTTGCCGCCTCCGGTCTTCCGGAAGGCACGTTCTCGTTGCTGACCGGCGCCAACGAAACCGGCGCGGCTTTGGTGCGGGATCCCCGCATAAAGGCGGTCGGCTTCACTGGTTCGCGCGGCGGCGGTATGGCGCTCGGCGCCATTGCTGCTGCTCGTCCGGAGCCGATCCCGGTCTATGCCGAAATGAGCAGCGTCAACCCCGTCTTCCTCTTCCCGGCAGCACTTGCCGCGCGCGCCGAGGCGATCGGCACGGGTTTCATCGACTCGCTGACGCTTGGCGCTGGTCAGTTCTGCACCAATCCGGGTCTGCTTTTTGCCATCGAGAGCCCCGATCTCGACCGCTTCGTCCAGGCTGCCGGCGATGCCCTGAGCGGCAGGGCGCCGGCCCCGATGCTGACGCCGGGCATTCATGCTGCCTTCGACAAGGGTGTTGCCGCTCTGGCGGAGCATGAGGCGGTGAAGACCGTTGCCCATGGTGCGCCGGCCGAAGGCGTCAATCGCAGCCCCGGCATCTTTTTCGAGACTGAAGTCGAACAGTTCCTGGCGGATGAGCGCCTGGGGCATGAGGTTTTCGGCTCCGCCAGCCTTCTGGTCCGTTGCAAGGATATCGACCAGATGATTGCCGTTGCGGAAAAGCTCGAGGGCCAGCTGACGGCGACTTTGCAGATCGAAGCGGATGATTATGCCACGGCCGCCAAGCTGGTGCCGGTGCTGGAGCGCAAGGCCGGGCGCATTCTTGCCAATGGCTGGCCGACCGGCGTCGAAGTCAGCCATGCCATGGTGCATGGCGGACCGTTCCCGGCGACGTCGGACAGCCGTACGACCTCGGTCGGCACGCTTGCGATCCGCCGTTTCCTGCGTCCGGTTTCCTATCAGGATCTGCCGGAAGGCCTGCTGCCATCAGAGCTTCGCAACGAGGGTGTCCAGTCGCTGCCGCATCTCCTCGACGGCGTGCGCAAGGGCAACTAAGCCGCTAGCTCGGCGCGATCGATAATGTCTTCGAAGCGGGCCACATTGGCCCGCTTTTCTTTTGCGCGATGCTAGGCCGCCGAGCCTTGAACGCGGGCTTCAAGATGTGCCCTGTAGTGCTCGAGAGAAAGTTCTGCTCCAAGATGTGAAAGCTCGGTAGCGACGGCTTCGGCGGCATGTGTGGCCGGCTCGATGACGCGCTCGAACATATCCGCCTCATAGGCTTTGATGGCGTTTTTCCAGTCGTTGTTTTCGAGAAGCTGGCGAGCGAGTTCGGCCGCGTCCAGCATCGCCATGTTCACGCCTTCACCGCCGAAGGGCGACATCACATGGGCGGCGTCCCCGAGAAGCGTGATGCCGATACGGTTTTGCCAGTGATGGCCGACCGGCAGCGCATGGATCGGCCGTGAAACGATATGATCGTTGCTGGCTTTGATAAGGCCGAGGATAACCGGCGCCCAGCCTTCGAATTCGGCCGCCAGCCGCGCGCGGGCTTTGGTCGTCGCTGCAAAATCGAAGGTCTTCTCGGCCCAATCGAGCGGCACGCGGAAGATCGCATAGCCTCTGACATGGGAATTGCCGTTGCGCTGGACGATCAGGCCTCGTCCATCGGCCTCGACGCCGATCTTTCCACGACCGACGAGCGCAGCGAGATCGGGATGGCTCGCATCGACATCGTCGATGCCGAATTCGATGAAGGTGATGCCGCTATATTGCGGGCGGTAGGACGACACGAGCGGCCTGACCTTCGACCAGCTGCCATCGGCGCCGACGACGAGATCGAAGGGACCGGCTGTTCCGCTTTCGAAGATCAGATCATATGTGCCGTCGTCGCGCGGGCACACCTCGCGCAGGCTACGATTCCAGCGCACCATCTCTTCTGGCAGAGCGGCCAGCAGCATATTTCGCAGCGCCGTGCGGTCGACTTCGGGCCTGTCGGATTCATCGGCGTCGTCATCGGCAAAGAGCAAGGTGCCGTTTTTATCATAGAGCCGGCTTCCCTGATCCTCATAGCGGGCGATTGCCAGGAACTCTTCATAGAGACCGGCGCGGCGCAGTGCGAGCTGGCCGGATTCGACATGCAGGTCGAGCGTGCCGCCCTGCGGCCGCGCAAGGGCATGTTCTTCGCGCTCGAAAATGGTTGCCGGCACGCCGGCCTGATGGAGGATGCGGGCCAGCGTCAGGCCGCCCGGACCGGCGCCGATGATGGCGATGCGGGGATAAGATCTCATGGACAGTGTTCTCATAATCTTGTAGATAGGTACCTATATAAATCAACATAGGCACCTATTCAAGTGATAGGAAAATGACAGATTGGGATTTGTTCGATACGCCGGTGCCGCTCATCAATATGGCGTCGCGTGCCTTCTCGCGGCTCGGTGAGCGGCGGGTGAAGGCTTTGGGCTTCAATATCGGCCAGTTACCCGTGCTTTATATGCTCCGCAACGGAGCGCGGATGTCACAGAGGGATCTGGCGAAGTTCGCCAAGATCGAGCAGCCGTCGATGGCGCAGATGCTCGCACGCATGGAGCGGGACGGGTTGATCCGGCGCACGCCCGATCCGGCAGACGGCCGCAGCAGCCTCATATCGCTGACGGATGAAGCGATTGCGAAGCTGCCGACGGCGCGCCAGGCTCTGGAGGAAGGCAGAGAGCGGGTTCTATCGGGCTTCAGCGCCGATGAGGTGCAAACGCTGGTTCAACTGATGCGTCGGCTGAACCAGAATCTGGACCGGATGGTGGCCGAGGAGGACGAGAGGTAGGCCCGCTTGTCCGCGCGCCTACCACTTCGGCATCAGATTTCGGCGTAGACGATGCCGGTGAACGAGCCGGCATGGTGCAGCAGTTCACGTTCGCCCAAGCCGTCGAGGCTGGCGGAATAGAGATTGCCGCCGATGTCGGTGAAGAACATGCGGTTGTTTGGCAGATCGAGCGAGAGGCCGATGCCTTCGTCCAGGCCTTCGAGGACGACTGCGGAGGTTGCGGCGATATCGTCCATCTCTGCGCGGTTGACGGTATTTCCGCGCGGAAGATTGCCGCGATCGGTCCAGTAGATCGTGCGGGTGGCGAGATCCAGCTCGAGGTCGATCGGTTCCGGCAGTTTATCAAGCAGGGTTTCGATGTCGCTGCGGCTCGTGGCGGTTTCGCCGGCCGGGATATTGATGCCGGCGCGGAAGATGCGGCCGAGGCCTGCATCCGGCGGTCCCTTCTGGGTCCAGTAGATCTGGCCGAGCGGCAGGTCGAGGGCGATACCGACGCACCAGCGTTCGATATCGGCACTGTCTTCCGGACCTTCGCCGTTCTGTACCAGGGTTTCGATCTCGCTGCCGTCGATATTGGCGCGCATGACGCGCATGCCTTCGCGGTCGCACCAATAGAGCTTGCCGTTGTCGCGATCGATCTGGATCTGCTTCGGAGTGACCAAAGTGCTGCCCGGCGGGATCAGTGTGATGTGGTTGCCGCCATCGAGGTCCATGCGCTCGATGGAGCCGTCATGGGCGTTATAGTCGTTGCCCATCTCCGTCCAGTAGATCCAGCCGTTCTCGCTATCGACGAGAATGCCGTCCGGGCTGCGGCCGGCCCGCTGGACGATGAGCTTGAGATCGGTGCCGTCGATGGCGGAGGAGAGAATGCGTCCATCCTCGATGTCGAGGAAGAACAATCTTTCGGTCTTGTCGGCGGAGGTGGCAGGCGTCCGTGCTTCTGCTTCTGACATGAGAGCATCCTTTCGAGGGGGCGGATCTGCGGATCACAGCGCGGCAATCATGGCATCGGTTGATGACAGCATCATTTGCCGCAGCCGAGTGGCGCCTCGTCAAATAACTGTCATCGCTCTGATATAAATCCCCATCATTTTCAGGGGCTATTCCAATCGAGGCTGAAGTCCGAAGCCGGAGGTGCTTGATATCATGTCGACGCTCCAGCAGGTCGCTTTTCGTGCCGGCTGCTCGGTCGCAACCGCCAGCCGGGTGCTCAATCGCAATGGTCCCGTCAGCGACGAAATGGTGCGGCGTGTGCGCCGGGCCGCGGCAGAACTCGGCTATCGCGCGGGCAGCCGCGCCGGAAGCGGTCGGCCGGCAATCGGCGTGCTTATTCCCAGCATCACCAACCCGGTTTTTGCGGCATCGCTTTCCAGTATTCAGAACAGGGCTGTGCATGCGGGCCACAGCGTTCTGATCGCGCAGTCGAACTACGATCCGGCGCAGGAGGCGGATGCCGTCGCCTCGCTGTTGCAGCAGCAACCGACCGGTCTCATCCTCACCGTCTGCGACGCCGAGCGCAGCCTTGCCTTGTCATCCGTCCTGCCGCCGACGGTTTTGCTCGGCAACCCGCCGACCGCGCGCTGCGGTGCAGCGGTTGCGACGGACAATTTCGGCGCGGGCCGGGATCTGACGGAACATCTTCTGCAAAAGGGACATCGCCGGATTCTATTCATCTCCGGTCACTTTTCCGCATCCGACCGGGCGAAGTTGCGGTATGTCGGCTATGTCAAGGCGATGGAGGCAGCAGGGCAGGAACCTCTCGCCGCTCTTGAGATCTCCTTCGTGAACAGTCTGGAGCAGCTCGATCTTTCGGATGCGATTTCGCGCCTGAGGCCTACGGCGATCATCGCTTCCAACGACCTTTTGGCTCTGGGTGTGATGGGTGCGTTGCGCCGGCAGGGTCTCTCGATCCCGCACGATATGTCGGTCGCGGGCTTCGATGGTATCTCCCTCGGTTTTCTCGGGGAGACTTCACTGACAACAGTGGAGATTCCGGATGGCACCATGGGAGCGGCGGCGGCTTCGCTGCTGCTCGACATGGCGGAAAATGCAGCACCACCTCGCCATCTCATCGTTCCCTATCGGCTGCGCCCCGGCGGCACCGTGCGCAACCTCTCCGTCTAGAGCAACTACTCCGGCAAGGACACGCAGCAGTCTCGCGTCCGCGATAGCGTGAAACCAGGAGATTGGCCGTCCCCACTTGTCGCCGAAACGCGAAAACGCCGCCTCCCTTGGGAAGCGGCGCCGATTTCAAGTCCGATCCAGAGATCAGCTGCGCGGCAGCATGCCTTCGACGTCGGAGGCGGCATCATCGAGAGCCTCCTTCGGTGCGGCCGAGCCGTCAACGATACGCGAGAGGTTGTCGACGATGGTCTGCGTGACCTTGACGCCGTTGGCGCCGGGGAAGGCATACCAGGGAACCATGATCGACATCTGGCTGAGGCCGGCCTGGAAGAGCGGGTTCTTCCTGTAGAAGTCGCCGAGATATTCGGCCGACTTGGCGGCGAGTTCGTTGTTCGGAACATAGCCGGTGCCGGGTACGACGACGGAGGCGCCATAGGGGCCAGCGGCGAACTTGGCGAACTTCCAGGCGGCTTCTTCCTTGACCGGATCATGGGTCAGGATGACGACGGCGTTGCCGCCCGTCGGCAGGCGGCCGTTGACTGGATCGATCAGCGGCAGCTTGGCGGTGCGCAAGTCGAACTTGGTGCCGACATTCTTGATGGTGTTGACGAGAGCACCGGTGGTCTGGAATTCGAAGCCGACCTTGCCGGCAGCGAAAGCCTGTTCGCCGGCAGCCTTGGTGAAGACCGGCATGCCGCCTTCCTTCACGAAGCGCTGGATCATCTCGACGGCCTTCTGTCCCTCGGGACCGTTGAAGGCGACCTTGCTTTCGTCGTCGCTCAGCATCTTGCCGCCGGCGCCGAAGAGGAGGGCGGAGAACATCCAGTCGTCACCCTGCCAACGGAAATCCATGCCGTCGACGCCGTTGCCGAGCGCCTTGATCTTGCCGGCAAGCGCGATGACTTCATCCCAGGTCTTCGGCGGGTTGTCGGGGTTGCCGCCGGCGGCCTTCACCAGATCGGCGTTGTAGTACATGATCGGGTTCGACGTCGCGAAGGCGAGGCCGACCTGCTTGCCCTTGACCTGAGCGAGCTTCAGGATCGTGTCCGAGAAGCCCTGTTCGGCCATGTTGCCCTCTTTCTTGACGAGGGGGCCGAGGTCAACGGCGACGTTGCGCTCATCCATCATGCGCAGGCGGTTGAGGCCGATGAAGGTGACATCGGGCATTTCGCTGGTGCCGGCCTGGCGCAGGATGGTCTGGATGCCTTCCTCATAGGTGGCCGAAGGAGCGGCGAACTGGATCTTGATATCCGGGTTTTCCTCCATGAACTTCTTCGAGATGGTGTCCATCACGTTCTTGAAGAAGCCGGGCATGGGGTAGTGAACCGTCAGGGTCGTTTCGGCGTAGGCCGGGACCGTCACGACCATCGAAATGGCCGCGGCGGCGAGAATCTGGGTGATATGCTTCATCGCTCGTTCTCCGTTGTCGAATTTCGAACCGGTCAGCCTTTGAGACCGGTCATGGTAATGCCCTCGACGAAACGCTTCTGTGCGAGAAGGAATGCCGCGACGAGGGGAAGGGTGATGATGAGGGTTGCCGCCATGAGCGCGCCGTAGTCGTCGCCCGCTTCGGCGGCGCGGAAATACATGAGGCCAAGCGGCGGCGTGAAATAGGCCTGCTTGCTGATGACGATCAGCGGCCAATAGAGATCGTTCCAGTGCGCGACGACCGAGAAGATCGCGAAGGCGGTCACAGCCGGCCACGCATTCGGTACGATGACGCGGGCGACGATGCCGATTTCCGACATGCCGTCGAGGCGGGCCGCATGGATCAGATCATCCGGCATGGCGCGGAAGAACTGCAGGAACATGAAGATCGCGAAGACCGAGATCGAGAAGGGTGCGACCAGAGCCGTGTAGCTGTTCAGGAGCGACAGGTTGTTGAAGCCGACATAGAGCGGCAGCGCCGTCGCATGGATCGGGATCAGCAGGCCGAGCATGATCAGCACCATCATGGTGCGGGCGGCGGGGAACTTCAGCTTTGCCATGGCGTAGGCGCAGGGAATGGCGATCAGCACCTGGAAGAAGAAGATCAGGCCGCAGACGAGGACGCCGTTGAACAGCAGCGTGCCCATGTCAACCTTGCTCAGCGCCTTGGCGATGTTCTCAACGTAGAAGAAATGCGTCGGGATCAGCTTCAAGGCGGAGGTAAAGATATCGTCCTGCGCCTTGCCGGCCGTGGATATCATGAAAATGTAGGGCGCCAGGAAGATAAGCGAGCCGAGGATCAGGAGAGAAAGGCGCAGGATGCGGCCGGGAGTGAAACCTGTCGAGGTCATGTGTAATGCACCTGCCGGTCTTGGACGCGATATTGCAGGAAGGTCAGCACCACCAGGATGGCGAGAAAGACCGTGGTCATTGCCGAAGCATAGCCGACCCGCAGATAGACGAAGCCTTCCTGGTAGATGGTGAAGAGCAGAACTTCCGAGGCATGGTTCGGGCCGCCATCGGTCAGGGCCTTCACGGTGTCGAACACCTTCACCGCATTGATGATGCTGATCGTGGTGACGAAAAGTGTCGTCGGTCCGAGCATCGGCCAGGTGACCAGCCAGAAGCGGTCCCACGACGATTTTGCCCCGTCAACTTCGGCTGCGGCATAGAGTTCGCGCGGGATGGCGGTGAGGCCGGCCAGAAACAGCACCATGTTGAAGCCGACCGACTGCCAGACGCCGATGATCGACAGGCTGTAGAGCGCTGTTGCTGACGAGCCGAGCCAGTTGGGGCCGCGCACGCCGATTTCGCCGAGGAGCGCGTTGATCGGGCCGATCGTCGGATGGAAGAGATACTGCCAGACGGTCGCCATCGCGACGATCAGCGAAGCGACGGGCAGGAAGTAGGCCGTGCGAAAGAAGCTGCGACCGATGCCTTCGCTCTCGATCAAAAGTGCTACGCCGAGGCCGAGCACGATCGAGACGGGTGCAACGATGGCCGTGTAGGTCGCCGTATTCCAGAGCGATTTGATGAAGGCGCGATCTTTGAGCAGGTGCGCGTAGTTTTCGAAGGCGACGAAGCGCAGGCTCTTGTCGCCGAGCTGGAAGTCCGTGAAGCCGAGTACGACGACGGCGACGATCGGCAACAGGATGAAGAGCACGATCAGGATGATGGCGGGCAGGGCGAAGAGGAGAGCCGTACGGGCCTCGCTTCGTTCGCGTGCCACGGCAGTCTGCATCGGCAGGGACATGGCGGCAATGCTAGCCATGCGCCTTCTCCCGGGGAGCGTCGACGGTGGTCGGGACGGCGCGCAGGCGACGGCCATCCTCTGCAAAGACCAGGGCCTGTTCGGCTGCGAGCGACAGCGCGATGGGCACGCCGGCGGAAAGACCGGCGGCCTCTGACGGAGCCAGCTTGACGACCATGGTTTCGCCGATCGCATCGAGCTTGGCATAGAGAATGACCTCGGAGCCGAGGAACTCCATGCGCTCGATATGGGCCGCCAGTGCATCCTGGCGATTTTGGGCGAGGCTGACAAATTCCGGGCGGATACCGATCGTGACGTTACGGCCCGCAACGCTGCCGTCTTCGAGCGCAAGCCGGATGCCGCCGAAGGCAACGATGCCGTTTTCGGCGAGCGCCGGCAGCAGGTTGATGCGCGGCTGACCGACAAAGCGGGCGACCTCGATATGCGAGGGATCGTCATAGATCGTCTGCGGCGAGGCGAGCTGCAGCAACTGCCCGCCGATCATGACGGCGACGCGATCTGCCATCGACAAGGCCTCGGCCTGGTCATGCGTGACATAGACTGTCGGCACGCCGGCACGGCGATGCAGATCGACGATCTCGCCGCGGGCATGGACGCGCAGATTGGCATCGAGGTTGGAAAGCGGCTCGTCCATGAGGAAGACAGCGGGCCGGCGCACCATGGCGCGGGCGAGGGCCACGCGCTGACGCTGGCCGCCGGACATCTGGCCGGGCTTGCGGTCGAGCAGGTGGTCGATCTTCAGGGAAACAGCCATTTCGCGGACGTCGCGGATGATGCCGGTGCGGGCTGCGCGCTGGCCGGGGATCAGCGAGCCGACGAAAGGCAGGCGCTGGATGCGTGACAGGCGGCGCATGGCGAGCGGCACGGCGATGTTTTCCGACGCCGTCAGATGCGGATAGAGCGCGTAGGACTGGAAGACCATAGCGATGTTGCGATCCGCTGCCGCAACGCCGGAGACATCGTTGCCGCCGAGAACGATTTCGCCGCTGTCGGCATGGTCGAGGCCGGCGAGGATGCGCAGCAGCGTGCTCTTGCCGCAGCCGGATGGACCGACGAGGGCAATGAATTCGCCGGGCTCGACTTCGAGGTCGACACCCTTGAGGATGGCGTTGCCTCCGAAGGATTTGGCGATGCCGCGAAGGGAAAGCGCACTCATTCAGTCGGCTCCTTCTGAAGCTTCGGGGCAGCCAGCGGATAGACTTCCATGACGACGTCATCGAGGAAGTAGGCGGTCATGCCGGGCACAGCGACAATCTCGGTCGATACCGTCTCGCCAAGCTCGTGGATCGCGGCGCCGATCAGCCTTTCGCCGGGCATTTCGCGTTCCATCTTGTCGAGGATGAAGGCGCCGGGCGGCGCCCAGACCAGGTTCGTATCGTTGAAACGGCCTTCCCAGGTCCAATGCAGATGGCCGCTGCCGAACAGGGCGACATCATGAGCCGATATCAGATCGTAGAGCCGACGGCGCTGAGACGGACGCACGCTCCAGTAACCGGTATCGCCCTCATCCGGCGCATCGACGAAGAGCGGCTTATGGGCAAAGAGTGCGACGCGACGTTCGCCACGGCTTTCGAGCATGGCTTGCAGCCAGTCGAACTGCTTCTGCTCTTCGGCATCGTCGAAGCCCATCAGCAGACTGTTGAGGCCGATGAGCCGCCAATTGTCGACGTTCTTTGCCCAATAATCCGGGCCAACGAGGCGGCGCCAGCGTTCCAGCCGCTCAGGGTTTACGGGCTGATGAGAGCCGGGCAGGTGGCCGACATCGTGATTGCCGGGGACGATCAGCATCGGCACGGAAACCTGGCGCATCAGATCCATAGAGAAGACGAGATCTTCATCCTTGTCGGCGCCGTCGACGCTGAGGTCGCCGGTATGAACGACGAGATCTGCCCCGCTTGCCTCGATCCATTTCGCCAGCGGCTCCCAATTGCCGTTGAAATGCGGCTTGCTGGGGCTCAAATGCGTGTCGGTGATCTGGATGATTTTCAAGGCGCGTCTCCGGAATCGTCAGAAATCATGCGCCTGCAGAAGAAATTCCCTTCAAACAGGCACGTCTCTGCGCTCTCTTTAGAAGGCGCCCATGTCAGGAAGGTAACGGGTCTTTTCAGCTGTTTTTCAGTTTTGTCACATCACCGTCAAACGATGCCAGCGCTGGCCATTGCGAATTGAGATCTGTACGCGCCGGGTTCGGTGATATAGATCGCTGCCGAAGAGGATTGGATATGTCAGACGAACAGAGCCGCATCACGACACTCGAAGAAACGGTCGCCTATCAGGCGAAGACGATCGAGGAACTGTCCGACCAGCTCGCGGAGCAATGGAAGGTAGTCGAGCAGACGCGCCAGAAGCTCGATCGGCTGACCGAGCGCTTCCTGACGCTCGAAGAACAGTCACTCGACGCGCCTGCCATCACAAAGCCGCCGCATTACTGACCGGCGCCGGCGCCTCTTCACGTTTCGGTGTTACACGCGGGCGTGTGTAACAAAAGTACCTGTCTTCCCGTATTCCCTTATGACCGGAGCATTTGCCATTGCGGTCGAGAGGAAATCATCATGAAGACTCTATCGACGGATCAGATCCGCATCTATTCGGGACGTGTGACCCGCTTCGCCGGGCTTACGGCTGCGGCTGTCTTGCTGGCCGGCGTTGTGCTGCAATTTGTCGGCCGCGCCTCGGCTGACGAGTCCCGCGTCATTCCAGCGCCAAGCATGGATGAAAAGGCGGAATCAGCCGGTACGGAAACGGCGGTTCTGGCCGGTGGTTGCTTCTGGGGCGTGCAGGGCGTGTTCCAGCACGTCAACGGCGTCATCAGCGCGACCTCGGGCTATACCGGCGGCAGCAAGGATGCGGCACACTACGAAATGGTGAGCGACGGCAATACCGGCCACGCCGAATCCGTGCGCATCGTCTTCGATCCCCACAAGGTGAGCTATGGCCACCTGCTGCAGATCTATTTCTCTGTGGCGCATGATCCGACAGAGCTGAACTACCAGGGGCCTGACACCGGCACGCAATATCGCTCCGCCATTTTCCCGACCAGCCAGTCGCAGGCCGATATTGCCCACGCCTATATCGAGCAGCTCAATCACGCCAAGGTCTTCGACGCTAACATCGTCACCAAGATCGAGCCGGCGCGGCAGTTTTATGCCGCGGAGAACTATCATCAGGATTTCCTGACGACGCATCCGACCTATCCCTATATCGTCATCAACGATCTGCCGAAGATCAAGAACCTGCAGCACCTCTTTCCCAGTGACTATCGGGCAGACCCTGTTCTGGTGACTGCGAGCGCCAGCGCGAACTGACCCATATGCAATCGGCTGACCGGCGGTGAGCGATGTCCGCCGGTCACGGCCGCCTTGCAAGAAATGCTCGTTACTCGCTGCCGGTCTGGTGTATTTGTGCGCGACCTGACATTCATCGAGAGTGCGCTTCGTCATGATCGTCCGCGACCGGCCGAATCTTTTCCAGCTTTTCTTCATCCTCCGCGGTTCGATCATCCGGCGCATTCTGCCGCAGATCATTGCCATCTTCCTCTTGTCCATGCTTATCGTCTGGGGCCATGAGGAACGGCCGAACCTCATCATTTCCTTCAACGGTTCAGCGCTTTCGCTGCTCGGCATCGCGCTTTCGATCTTCCTCGGCTTTCGCAACAACGCCTGCTACGACCGCTGGTGGGAGGGCCGCAAGGACTGGGGCCAGCTCGTCTATCTCGCGCGCGGTTTTGCGCGCCAGACACTGGTGCTGGAGAGTGCGGGCGAAACGGGCATCAAGACGCGCAAGGACCTGCTGCGCCTGACCATGGCCTTCGCGCAGGCGCTGGTCTGTCTTTTGCGGCCCGGCAGCGACGAGAGCAAGGTGCTGCGCCTGCTCACGCCAAGCGAAGCGGAGTTCTACCAAGCAGCCCGCAACGGGCCTGATCTCATTCTGCGCCTCATGTCGGCCGATCTCGCACGACTAAAAGGGGAAGGGGTGATATCGGATATCCAGTATCAGATGCTGGATATCACCATCGGCCAGATGGGTGCGGCGCAGGCTGCCTGCGAGCGTCTCCGCAACACGCCGCTGCCCTTTGGTTACACGTTGCTTCTGCATCGCACCGCCTATCTCTTCTGCTTCCTGCTGCCCTTCGGTTATGTCGATACGCTCGGCTGGGGCTCGCCCTTCGTCACGGCTCTGATCGCCTACACCTTCTTCGGCCTCGATGCCTTGGGCGACGAGCTGGAGGATCCTTTCGGCCGCCGTCCCAATGCGCTCGCCATTGGCGCTCTTGCCGATACGATCGAGATCAATCTGCGCGAAGCGCTTGGCGAAACCGACCTGCCGCCGCTGCCGCAGCCGAAGGATTTCGTGCTGATGTAAAAAATCAGCAAAAAATATTCGTCGGGACATGGAATAGAATCCGGAGTGCTTCCGTATATAGGTGTATGGAACGCAAAGGACGCACATTCGATGTTTTGGGGCAGCTCGGTTCGCTGAGACGTTACGCCCGCTCGCTTGTGCGCAATGCGGACGAGGCTGAAGATCTGGTGCATGATGCGCTGGTCAAGGCGTACGAACGGAAGGCATCTTTCCGTCGTGACGGCAATTTGCGCACCTGGCTGCTGTCGATCCTGCACAATGTGCATATCGACCGTATCCGCCAGAAGAAGTCGCTGAACCGTCGTCACGAGGAAGCGGCCGCCGAGATCGAGCCGGCATTGCCCGCATCGCAGGATCATACGGTGCGTCTGAGCCAGGTCCGCGAAGCCTTCTTCGGTCTGCCCGAGGAACAGCGCGAGGCGCTGCATCTCGTGGCAATCGAGGATCTTTCCTATCAGGAGGCGGCAGCCGCTCTTGGCATTCCTGTCGGCACGCTGATGTCCCGCATTGCGCGGGCTCGCGCCAGCCTGCGTAATTTCGAGGAGGCTACCTCCAAGGTTTCACATCTGCGGCTTATCGAGGGAGGCGGCAATGAAAAACGTTGATCCGATCATCGATACCGATCTCGACGCCTATGTCGATGGCGAGCTGTCGGTCGCGCGCCGTGTCGAGGTGGAATCCTATCTTTCGGAGCATCCGGAGATCGCCGCAAAGGTCATGGCAGATATGAGCATTCGCGGCGAGTTGCGCATGGCGTTGGCCGGCGAAAGCCCGGTGCTCAAAGCAGAAACACGCGAAGCCGCACGACGGCTGGAGCGTGGGCTCGTCTACGGGCGCATGTTCAGCTCGTTCCAGCGGGTTGCCGCCGTTGCCATGCTGGTGACGACCGGTTGGGTCGCGCATACGTCCTTCGGGGCCTTTACTGCCAGCACGGTCAATGCCTCCGTGCCGGCCCCGGCTTTCGTCGACGATGCGTTCCGCGCTTACAAGACGACCGCAGTGCGGGAAGAGATCAAGCCGCAAACGGCGGCCGAGAATTACAATCCGGAAGAAATCCGCGCATCGACGGCGATCGTCCTGCCGGATCTGCCGGGCGACTGGCGCGTCACCGACGCGCAGATTTATCCGTCCGAGTTCGGTCCGAGCGTCGAAATGATGGTCGACGCCGGTGAGGATGGGCATTTGTCACTTTTCGCCGTCCGTCCGGGCAATTTCGCTGTGCAGGAGGTCAATCACGTCAAGCGTGACGACGTCCAGGCTGCCTACTGGCAGATCGGTGAAGTCGCTTATGCGTTGATCGGTAACGGCAAGGCGGGGCAGCTCGATGGCGATGCCAAGAAGCTTGCCCGCAGCCTGTACTAGTTGAATTAAAGGAGAACGACCATGAATCCGACCAATCCGCGATACGGCTACGGAGCCGGCGCAGGCTCGCAGGCGCTCTTCGACGAAGGTCTGCGTCAGCACATGCTACGCGTTTATAACTACATGGGTATCGGTCTGGTCTTGACGGGTATCGTCGCGATGATCGTCGGCACGACGCCGGCGCTCTACGTACCGATCTTCCAGACGCCGCTGAAGTGGGTTGTCATGCTGGCGCCGCTCGCCTTCGTGTTCTTCTTCTCGTTCCGCATCCAGACGATGTCGGCGAGCACGGCGCAGATGATGTTCTGGGCGTTCTGTGCCGTCATGGGCCTGTCGTTGGCTTCTGTCTTCCTCGTCTTCACCGGCACGAGCATCGCACGCACCTTCTTCATCGCCGCGACCATGTTCGGCGCGACCAGCCTGTATGGC
>NZ_JAELTU010000970.1 GCF_016429015.1 Rhizobium sp. ASV20 | reverse complement strand
CCCCCCCCCCCCCCCCCCCCCCCCCCCCCCCCCCCCCCCCCCCCCCCCCCCCCCCCCCCCCCCCCCCCCCCCCCCCCCCCCCCCCCCCCCCCCCCCCCCCCCCCCCCCCCTCTTTCATGATCCGGCGCCCACCGAGATCTACACTCCAAGAATTTCGTCGGCAGCGTCAGATGTGTATAAGAGACAGGTCTTCAGCTGGTTTCAAAGGGCTGTCGGTGCGGCCCATGTCGCGCTCGTCGCGCCGCTTCACATCCTCGAATATCGCGTCGTAATCGGCGCTGCCGCCGGCTTCCACGATCTCCTCGTAACGGCGC
>NZ_JAELTU010000969.1 GCF_016429015.1 Rhizobium sp. ASV20 | reverse complement strand
AAATCGCGTCAATTTTCGGCCTGCTCGCCGTAATGGCAGCCAGCTCCGCTGCGGCCGAGGATGCAAAAACCGTTCCGGTGACGGATGATCGCGGCGTCAAGGTCGAAGTGCCCGCGCAGCCCAAGCGCTGTCTCTTATACACATCTGACGCTGCCGACGAAATTCTTGGAGTGTAGATCTCGGTGGGCGCCGGATCATTAGAGAGGGGGGGGGGGGGGGGGGGGGGGGGGGGGGGGGGGGGGGGGGGGGGGGGGGGGGGGGGGGGGGGGGGGGGGGGGGGGGGGGGGGGGGGGGGGGGGGGGGGGGGGGGGGGG
>NZ_JAELTU010000968.1 GCF_016429015.1 Rhizobium sp. ASV20 | reverse complement strand
CCCCCCCCCCCCCCCCCCCCCCCCCCCCCCCCCCCCCCCCCCCCCCCCCCCCCCCCCCCCCCCCCCCCCCCCCCCCCCCCCCCCCCCCCCCCCCCCCCCCCCCCCCCCCCTTTTTAATGATCCCGCGCCCACCGAGATCTACACTCCAAGAATTTCGTCGGCAGCGTCAGATGTGTATAAGAGACAGTCTTCTGGCTGCCGCCCTCGGGCTCATCTGGGTTGGTCTGCAAAAACTTCGCTATACGCGTTCAAGCCTGATCTTCTTTGTGGCGATGACGTTTGGTCTTGCTGCTCTTTCCACCTGGTTCCTGCTG
>NZ_JAELTU010000967.1 GCF_016429015.1 Rhizobium sp. ASV20 | reverse complement strand
CCCCCCCCCCCCCCCCCCCCCCCCCCCCCCCCCCCCCCCCCCCCCCCCCCCCCCCCCCCCCCCCCCCCCCCCCCCCCCCCCCCCCCCCCCCCCCCCCCCCCCCCCCCCCCCTTTTAATGCTACGGCGCCCACCGAGATCTACACTCCAAGAATTTCGTCGGCAGCGTCAGATGTGTATAAGAGACAGTCAGTGCATCAACCGGCCGCCAGCGATGTCGAGCGTCGCGCCGGTCAGCCAGCCGGCGCTTTCCGACGCCAGGAACAAGGTTGCCGCGGCGATGTCGGCCGGTGTTCCCAGTCGGCGCAGCGGATGG
>NZ_JAELTU010000966.1 GCF_016429015.1 Rhizobium sp. ASV20 | reverse complement strand
CCCCCCCCCCCCCCCCCCCCCCCCCCCCCCCCCCCCCCCCCCCCCCCCCCCCCCCCCCCCCCCCCCCCCCCCCCCCCCCCCCCCCCCCCCCCCCCCCCCCCCCCCCCCCCTTTTTAATGATACGGCCCCCACCGAGATCTACACTCCAAGAATTTCGTCGGCAGCGTCAGATGTGTATAAGAGACAGCTCCTGCTTCGTTCACGGGTATCGTGGCGACACCCAACCCTCTGTTTTTCCCGTTAGACTAGAAAGGAAATCGGAAGGCGACAAGGGGAAAAGCATGGCCCCTCCCTCTTTCACGGATTTGCAGGGC
>NZ_JAELTU010000965.1 GCF_016429015.1 Rhizobium sp. ASV20 | reverse complement strand
CCCCCCCCCCCCCCCCCCCCCCCCCCCCCCCCCCCCCCCCCCCCCCCCCCCCCCCCCCCCCCCCCCCCCCCCCCCCCCCCCCCCCCCCCCCCCCCCCCCCCCCCCCCCCCTTTTTAATGACCCGGCGCCCACCGAGATCTACACTCCAAGAATTTCGTCGGCAGCGTCAGATGTGTATAAGAGACAGCCCTTGTCCTGTCCGGTTTCGTCGCTCCATGCCTCCTGCTGCCACGGCACGTCGCAGTATCCAACGGCATAGGCGGCGCGTGGCATTTCACCGGCCACCCGCTTTCCCTGTTCGGCAATGTGATTGA
>NZ_JAELTU010000964.1 GCF_016429015.1 Rhizobium sp. ASV20 | reverse complement strand
CCCCCCCCCCCCCCCCCCCCCCCCCCCCCCCCCCCCCCCCCCCCCCCCCCCCCCCCCCCCCCCCCCCCCCCCCCCCCCCCCCCCCCCCCCCCCCCCCCCCCCCCCCCCCCCTTTTAATGATCCGCCGCCCACCGAGATCTACACTCCAAGAATTTCGTCGGCAGCGTCAGATGTGTATAAGAGACAGGCTTGGAGCGGGCCGTGTCCGCGGCGGCCGTCCATTTTCGACGGAGAATCGCCCATGCGTGGTATTCTGACGTTCGTTTCTCTTCTCTCATTTGCGGGGGTCGCCTTGGCGCATGATGCGCCTTCCG
>NZ_JAELTU010000963.1 GCF_016429015.1 Rhizobium sp. ASV20 | reverse complement strand
TAGAGCTTGCTCAATACAGGCTTCCGGACGGATCCTTGCCTGTGCTCTGCGTCACCTACAAGGATGCTGACGGCAAAGTTCACGGAAAGGCCTTTGTACCTGGGTGCGAGGCATGTAGGATTGCCTCTGTCTCTTATACACATCTGACGCTGCCGACGAAATTCTTGGAGTGTAGATCTCGGTGGTGGCCGGATCATTAAAGGGGGGGGGGGGGGGGGGGGGGGGGGGGGGGGGGGGGGGGGGGGGGGGGGGGGGGGGGGGGGGGGGGGGGGGGGGGGGGGGGGGGGGGGGGGGGGGGGGGGGGGGGGGGGGGG
>NZ_JAELTU010000962.1 GCF_016429015.1 Rhizobium sp. ASV20 | reverse complement strand
CCCCCCCCCCCCCCCCCCCCCCCCCCCCCCCCCCCCCCCCCCCCCCCCCCCCCCCCCCCCCCCCCCCCCCCCCCCCCCCCCCCCCCCCCCCCCCCCCCCCCCCCCCCCCCTTTTTACTGATACGGCGCCCACCGAGATCTACACTCCAAGAATTTCGTCGGCAGCGTCAGATGTGTATAAGAGACAGGCAAAAAGCTGACCGATCTCGGCAAAGATTCGGCGTGTCAGATCGGGAACATTGACCAGCAACTGATCGGCATCGATGCCGAAGTAGCTGACATTGCGCCGGAATGGCCGCAAGCCGATCTTGCGAT
>NZ_JAELTU010000132.1 GCF_016429015.1 Rhizobium sp. ASV20 | reverse complement strand
GAAGTCTTCCTCATCGACGCGGCCGGCAACCAGATGTGCCTTTGCCTCGGCAATCTTGTTGTCCAGGCGATGATCGAAGGGGCACGTTGCGATGTCGACAGCATGCAAACGCCGCAACGCATTCGCCAGAAGATGCACGCGCTCGGTCGGCGACATCCCATCCTCGCTGACAAGGTCCGCGCCCGGAAGGGCGCTCATCAACAGCCATTCCCGCTCATCGTCCCTCTCATGCGCAATGACCTGCGGGCAGGCAAGCCCCTGCGAGGCAAGCCAGCGCAGCCTCGCAACCTCGCCCGACAATTCCCCCAACGGATCGATGAGCTCGGTCTTGAGGTAGACAGGCGCACGGCCTTCCGCTTCCAGCCGGAAGACATCGGCCGACGAGCAGCCGAGCGCATCCTGCCGCCATTCGTACCCAACCAGCAAATCCTGCAGCCGGGGCGGCAAAGACAATTCGAAAGCCGGCGGTTTGTTTGCCATGGCCAACACCTCTATCCCGATCAAATTTCAATGAAAAACCCGGTTCGCATTCGCAAACCGGGTTCGATGTCGTGACAGTGCCGGTTGTGGCAAGCGTCAGCTGTCGAGGAAGCTCCGGAGCTTGCGGCTGCGGCTCGGATGCTTGAGCTTGCGCAGCGCCTTGGCTTCGATCTGGCGGATACGTTCGCGGGTAACCGAGAACTGCTGGCCCACTTCTTCGAGCGTATGGTCAGTGTTCATGCCGATGCCGAAGCGCATGCGCAGCACGCGCTCTTCGCGCGGCGTCAGCGATGCCAGAACGCGGGTCGTCGTCTCGCGCAGATTCGCCTGAATGGCGGCGTCGATCGGCAGAAGCGCGTTCTTGTCCTCGATGAAATCGCCGAGATGCGAATCCTCTTCGTCACCCACAGGCGTTTCGAGCGAGATCGGCTCCTTGGCGATCTTCAGAACCTTGCGCACCTTTTCCAGCGGCATGGCGAGCTTTTCAGCCAGTTCTTCCGGCGTCGGCTCGCGGCCGATTTCGTGCAGCATCTGGCGCGAGGTACGAACGATCTTGTTGATCGTTTCGATCATATGCACCGGAATGCGGATCGTGCGAGCCTGATCGGCGATCGAGCGGGTGATCGCCTGACGAATCCACCACGTCGCATAGGTCGAGAACTTGTAGCCGCGGCGGTATTCGAACTTATCGACCGCCTTCATCAGGCCGATATTGCCTTCCTGAATGAGGTCGAGGAACTGTAGGCCGCGGTTCGTGTACTTCTTGGCGATGGAGATGACGAGGCGCAGGTTGGCTTCGACCATTTCCTTCTTGGCGATGCGCGCTTCGCGCTCGCCCTTCTGAACCATGTGAACGATACGGCGGAATTCCGAAATCGAGATACCGGTTTCGGTCGCAAGGTTCTGGATTTCCTGGCGAATGTCGCGGATCGTGGTGTTTTCGCTCTTGGCAAATTCCTTCCAGCCGCGAGCGGCCAGATTGCCGATCGACTTCATCCAGTTCGGATCGAGTTCGGCGCCCTGATACTGCTCCAGGAAGCTGTCGCGCTTGACGCCGTAGGATTCGGCAAGACGCAGCAGGCGGCCTTCGTTCTGAACGAGGCGCTTGTTGATGTCGTAGAGCTGCTCGACGAGAGCGTCGATGCGGTTCTGGTTCAGCGACAGAGACTTGACCGACTTGACCAGCTCATCCTTGAGTTCCTTGTAGCGGCGCTCCTGTGCCGAAGACAGGGTGCCGGAAGCAGAAAGACGCTGCTCGACCTGCTGGTCCTGCAGCTTGCGCAGCTTCTTGTAGGTTTCAGCGATCGTGTCGAGCGTCGTCATCACCTGCGGACGCAGCTCGGCTTCCATCGCAGCGAGCGAGAGGCTGGACTCGTCTTCGTCCTCTTCCTCTTCCTCGATCGGCAGGCCCTCGCCGCCGACATTGGTGATGTCGTCGTCCGAACCGCGGCCACGACGGGCCTTTTCCTTTTCCTCGGCGGCCTTGCGGTCAGCCTCGATCTTCTCGGGGCTTTGGAACTGCGGGGCAGCCTTTGCTTCGGGGCCGGAATAGGTGGTTTCGAGATCGATGATCTCGCGCAGCAGCGTGGTGCCTTCGTTGAGTTCGTCGCGCCAGATAATCAGCGCCTGGAACGTCAACGGGCTCTCACAGAGGCCACCGATCATCGTTTCGCGACCGGCCTCGATGCGCTTGGCAATCGCGATTTCGCCTTCGCGCGACAGAAGCTCGACGGAGCCCATTTCGCGCAGATACATGCGCACCGGGTCGTCCGTACGGTCGGTCGGCTCTTTCTTCTTGGCGGTCGCCAGTGCGGAACCCGTCGAAGGAGCGAGCTCGCCGCCTTCGCTCTCATCGTCGCCGCCGGCATCATCATCGTCGTTCGAGGCAGCACCTGCCTCTTCAACGTCCTCATCCTCGATGACGTTGATGCCCATGTCCGAAAGCATGGCCATCGTGTCTTCGATCTGTTCGGACGTTACTTCTTCGGACGGAAGAACGGCATTGAGCTCGTCCATCGTCACATAGCCGCGCTTCTTCGCGGCCTTGATCATCTTTTTGACCGCGTCATCGGAAAGATCGAGAAGTGGGCCGTCGGAGGTGCCGTCGCGCTCGACTTCAGCTTCTTCGTTCTCTTTGACCTTTGTTGCCATCTCTATATCGTCGCTTTCCCTGACGCTGCAAACTTACATGCGGTAGAACATTTCAATCGAGCCGGCACGCCCTGCGCCAGCCTCGACTCACCGACCAACACCTACGGAATGATCTTTAATGTCCGATTAACCACGATCACCTGCTCCGAAGTACAAAGCTGGATTGCGTCTAGGTTTCCGGCCATGGTATCAGGTGATCCGCTCGATCCAGTCTTACCGTTCTTTCCGAAGTCAAACGGTGATTCCCAGAATTTTGGTTCTCGTCAAGCTTTTCCAGTAAAAAAGCCCGTTAAATACGCGAAAAAGCCTTATCCACAGGCTCCGCGCCTCATATTCAATTATTTTCCGTATTTAGGAAGTCCCCACGCGATGACAAGAGCATTCTAAAGAAACCTGCGCGTTTAAGGCATCGGCATGCACCGCCGATGCCTTAAAGCGACAGTCGGGATCAGTTCCAATCCATGACGACCTTGCCGGAATTGCCCGAGCGCATGGCCTCGAAACCATCACGGAAATCGTCGATGCCGATGCGATGCGTGATCAGCGGAGAGACATCGAGACCGCCTTGGACAAAGGCAATCATCTTGTACCAGGTCTCGAACATCTCGCGGCCATAGATGCCCTTGAGGTTCAGCATCTTGAAGATGACCTTGTTCCAATCGATCTCGAAGCCAGCCGGCGCGATGCCGAGAATGGCGATCTTTCCACCATTGTTCATCTTGTCGATCATGTCGCGGAAGGCCGGCGCTGCGCCCGACATTTCCAGACCGACGTCGAAGCCTTCGGTCATGCCGACGGACTTCATCACATCGGCAAGGTTTTCCTTGGAGGCATCGACGACGTGATCGATACCGACCTTGCGGGCAAGCGCCAGCCGGGTCGGATTGATATCTGTGATCACCACCTTGCGCGCGCCTGAACGCTTGGCGACCATGGCCCCCATGATGCCGATCGGCCCCGCACCGGTCACGAGCACATCTTCGCCGACCAGATCAAAGGAAAGCGCCGTGTGCACGGCATTGCCGAACGGGTCGAAGATGGCAGCGATCTCATCCGGGATATCGTCCGGGATCGGCACGACGTTCGATTCGGGAATGCAGACGAACTCGCCGAAGGAGCCGGGACGATTGACCCCGACGCCGAGCGTGTTGCGGCAGAGGTGACCCCTGCCCGCCCGACAGTTGCGACATTTGCCGCAGACGATGTGCCCTTCGCCGGAAACGCGCTCTCCGACATGATATTTCGTCACGGCCGAACCGATTTCGGCAATCTCGCCGCAGAACTCATGGCCGACGACCATCGGCACCGGAATGGTCTTCTGTGCCCATTGATCCCAGTTCCAAATATGGACATCGGTCCCACAGATCGCCGACTTTTTGACCCGGATCAGGACATCGTTCGGCCCGACCTCGGGCACCGGAACATGCTCCATCCACAACCCGACCTCAGGCTTGGCTTTGACCAACGCTTTCATCATGTTCGACATGATCGGCTCTCTCCAACCAACTCAAATAATTCCAAGTTCTTTTCCGGCTTCCGCGAAGGCCGCGATCGCCTTTTCGACATCGGCCCGCGAATGGGCAGCCGACATCTGCGTACGGATACGCGCCTGCCCCTTGGGCACGACAGGGAAGGAGAAGCCAATAACGTAGACGCCCTTCTTCAGCATCAGCGCTGCCATATCCTGCGCGAGCTTGGCGTCGCCGAGCATCACGGGAATGATCGGGTGATCGGCGCCGGCAAGCGTGAAGCCGAGTTTTGTCATCTCGCTGCGGAAAAGCTCGGCATTGCCCTTGAGTCGTGCCCGCAGCTCCGCACCGTGCTCGATCAGATCGAAAACCTTCAGCGATGCCGCAGCAATGACCGGCGCAAGCGTGTTGGAGAACAGATAGGGGCGCGAACGCTGCCGCAGCCATTCGACCACCTCGCCCTTGGCGGACGTATAACCGCCCGAGGCGCCACCGAGCGCCTTACCGAGCGTACCCGTGATGATGTCGATCCGGCCTTCGACGCCGCAATGCTCCGCCGAGCCACGGCCATTCTTGCCGACGAAGCCGACGGCATGACTGTCATCGACCATGACCATGGCGCCGTATTTCTCCGCCAGATCGCAAACGCCGCCAAGATTGGCGATGATGCCGTCCATGGAAAAGACGCCATCGGTGGCAATCAGCTTGAAACGGCTGCCCTCGGCCTTCTTCAGCTCTTCTTCCAGGGCCACCATGTCGTTGTTGGCGTAGCGGAAACGCTTGGCCTTGGAGAGGCGGACGCCGTCGATGATCGATGCATGGTTGAGCGCATCCGAGATGATGGCATCCTCTTCAGAGAGCAGCGTCTCGAACAAGCCGCCATTCGCATCGAAGCAGGAGGAATAGAGGATGGTATCCTCCATGCCGAGGAAGGATGAAATGCGGGCCTCGAGCTGCTTGTGCTCTTCCTGCGTGCCGCAGATGAAGCGAACGGAGGCCATGCCGTAGCCATAGCGGTCAAGCGCCTTTTTCCCGGCGTCAGCCAGCTCTTCATTGTCGGCCAGGCCAAGATAGTTGTTGGCGCAGAAATTGAGCACACGCGCTCCGCCGACAACGGCGATTTCGCCAGCTTGCTTGGAGGTGATGACGCGCTCGGACTTGTAAAGACCGGCTTCTTTCAAGCCGGCAAGCTCGCCGCGCAGGTGTGATAGAAATTCTGAGGTCATTGTCGCATTCCGTTACTGATCATGGCGGAAACAGGCCGAGAGATAACACAGGATTAGCACACCTGCCGCATTCATCAGCGGCAAAAATGCATGGAGCCGTGACGCTGGCGCGACATGCCGCCACGCAGTCCGATTACCATTGGCGGGATGCCGCCTCAACGGCACATTTGTGCCATTTACGCCCGCTGCTATTGCAAAAATTACTTGACTGAGTCCATTATCATACCAACGCGGCACCTCCCTACATCAGCGATGGAGATATCATGAACATATTCGAGAGATTCTCCCTGAAAGGCCAGGTCGCTCTGGTTACGGGCGGCGGACGCGGGCTGGGATTCGAAATGGCCCAGGCGCTTGCCGATGCCGGCGCCCACGTCATCCTGAACGGGCGGACAAGGGCGACGCTGGATAAAGCCGTTCGGACGATCCAAGCGCGGGGCTGCTCTGCCGAAGCGGCCGCCTTCGATATTGCCGACCGCGAGGCGCAGCGTGCGACCATGGCAGATATCGAGAAAAATCATGGCCGGCTGGACATATTGGTCAACAATGTCGGCGCTCGCGACAGACGTCCGCTCGCCGACTTTGATGACGAGGCGATCCTCTCCTTGCTCAATACGGATCTCGCGGCCTCGATCATGCTGTCGCGCGACGCCGCACGCTTGATGAAGCAGCACAACTACGGACGCCTGATTTCCGTCACCTCGATCAGCGGCCAAGTCGTCATGCCGGGAGACTGCGTCTATCCTGCAGCCAAGCAGGGGTTGACGGGCCTCGTGCGCGGTATGGCGGTGGAATTCGGCCCCTATGGCATCACCAGCAACGCCATTGCTCCGGGCTGGTTTGCAACGGAAACCAACGCAGCGATGGCTGCAAATGAGGAACTGACCCCCTTCGTACGCCAGCGCATTCCGGTTCAACGCTGGGGTCGGCCGGACGAGATTGCCGGCGCGGCACTCTTCCTTGCCAGCGAAGCCGCATCTTTCGTCAACGGCCATGTCCTGACCGTCGACGGCGGCATGACCGTACGCATGTAGCCAAGAATTCGCAGGGTTTTCAGATCTCTACGCCCAACGTCACCGGTCGGTGAAATTCGAAATCACCGCAAGAAACGCATCGCCATAACGCTCAAGCTTCGACTGGCCGACGCCTGAAATTCCGAGAAGAGCTTTGTGATTTTTCGGCCGCTCCGTCGCGAAGGCAATCAATGTCGTGTCAGGGAAAACGACATAGGGCGGCACGCCCAGTTCTTTGGCGATCTTCGTACGCTCCGCGCGCAACGCGTCGAACAAGACCTGCGCCTCGCCGGCAAGACCATGCGCCTGCCGTTCCGGTCGGCCCGCCTTCTTGCCGCGGCGCCCAGTCTCGGGCCGATCCTTGCGGAAGAAGACCTGCCGTTCGCGCTTGAAAACAGCCCTCGCTTCTTCCTCGAGCTTCATGGCACCGAAAGCAGTGTGATCGACGCTGAGCAAACCGCTCGCGAGCAGCTGCCGGAAGATCGATTGCCAGCTGCGGGCAGAGATGTCCTTCCCGGCACCGAAGACGGGCATGTCGGTATGACCGAACCGCTGCGTCTTCTCATTGACCGTACCGATCAGCACATCGATGACATGGCCGGTGCCGAAACGCTCGCCGGTGCGATAGACTGCGGCCAGCGCCTTGATCGCCGCTTCCGTGCCATCCCAGGTTTCGACAGGTTTCAGGCAAGTATCGCAATTGCCGCAACCGCCGCCATGAGCCTCGCCAAAATGTGCCAGAATAGACTGTCGCCGGCAGCCCGCTGTCTCGCAGATGGCAAGCAGCGCATTGAGTTTTGCCCGCTCTACGCGCTTGATCTCGTCGGATGCGCCGCCCTCGTCGATCATCCGCCGCCGCTGAATGACGTCTGCCATGCCGTAGGCCATCCAGACTTCGGACGGCAAGCCATCGCGCCCCGCACGACCGGTTTCCTGATAGTAGGCTTCGACCGAACCCGGCAGATCGAGATGTGCAACGTAACGCACATTGGGTTTATCGATGCCCATGCCGAAGGCGACGGTCGCCACGAGACACAGATCCTCTTCCTTCAGGAACGCATCCTGATTGGCGTCGCGCAGAGACCTGTCCATGCCGGCATGATAGGGAAGCGCTCGCACGCCCTGCCCGTTCAGCCAGTCCGCGGTATCTTCGACCTTGGCGCGCGAAAGGCAGTAAACAATGCCGCTATTGCCGCGATGTCCGTCGAGAAAACGCAGCAACTGCTGGCGCGGTTGGTCGCGCTCGACAATCTCGTAGGCGATATTCGGCCGGTCGAAGCTGGTGGTGAAGACCTTGGCATCCTCAAGAGCCAGCCGCTCGATGATATCGTCGCGTGTGTGAGGGTCGGCGGTCGCCGTCAGCGCGATACGCGGCACGTCGGGAAAGAGCTCAGCAAGCTTGCCGAGATCCCGATATTCCGGTCTGAAATCATGCCCCCATTGCGAGACGCAATGCGCTTCATCGATCGCAAAGAGCGCAATCTTCGCCCTGGCAATCATCTGCTGAAAGCCGTCGGTCAGAATGCGCTCGGGCGTGACATAGAGCATATCGAGCGTGCCGTTGGAAACGGCGCGATAGACATCGCTTGCCTCTTCGCGCGACAGCGATGAGTTCAGGGCAGCGGCACGGATGCCGAGCTGCTTCATTGCTTCCACCTGATCCCGCATCAGCGCGATCAATGGCGAGACGACGATGCCGATACCATCGCGGCAAAGTGCTGGAATCTGGAAACACAGCGACTTGCCGGCTCCGGTCGGAAACAGCACCACGGCATCGCCACCCGAAACGACGTGCTCGACCACCTGCTGCTGCTTGCCGCGAAATGCGGAATAGCCATAAACCCGCTTCAGCACATCGAGCGGCGCAACTCCGCCGCCGGTCTCGCCGAACAGTGCCTCATCAGCGGAAAATCGCGGATCCAATCTATCCGGCTGTGACATTCACTTCCTACTTTCCTGCAACGCTTTTGACACGACCGGAAAGAACGCCAAAGCCATCGATGATCGCCTCCTGGTTTTCCAGCCGCACCGCTTCGAGCTGAACCTCCTGTAAGGCGCGCATCAGTTGTTCGATAAGCTCGCCGTCGCCATCTTCCGTCGCCTCGGCAATTGCACCCTGCAATTCGATCTTGTGCCAGCGAAGGGCCTTCGAGCGCTTGTGAAGCGCAAGCGCCTGCCGATAGCCTTCGCGCGCGTCTTCCATCGCGGCTTGCTCGGTTGCCGTCCAAAGCCGGGCATTGCGAACCTGCTGCTCGAGATTTTTCAATAGCGAGCCGAAGTCCTGCTCTTCGAGCTGTTCGACCAGCCGTTCACGGGTGAGCTGCGGCCCGACCATGGCGGCCGCAATGCCGAGCACCGCAGACCAGAGACGCTGCAATTCGCGGCTTTCATAATCGATCGCGGCGATCTCGTCATACTCGTCCTGCAGGAGCAGTGGATGATTGACGATGGTCAGCGCCAGAACGCTTTCGCGCAGGCTCGGTATATCCTGATGTCCCTTGATCATAGCCGAGCGCGTCAGGCGATCCGATGCTGTCGTGCTGACAGCCGCCCGGTCGCGTCCCTGCCCGCCACGACCGCCAAAGGCGCGACCGTTGCCATCGCGGGAGAAGCCGCGCGCCTGCTGATTGCCGCCACGCTGGAATTGCGGCTGGAAAAGCCCATTCAACCGCTCGCGCATGCTCTGCTGATAATGCCGCCGAACATCCTCGTCGACGATGACGGACACGATGCGCCGCAGCCGCGCTTCGAGTTCGGCTCGCGCCTCCGGAGTCTCGAAGGTACCGCTGGCAGCCTCCCTTGACCAGATCAGATCGGCGAGCGGCTTTGCCTGCGCCAACACCTTGTCGAACGGCGCGCGACCGTCATGGCGCACGAGATCGTCCGGATCCTTGCCGTCGGGCAGGAGCGCGAAACGGACGGTGCGACCCGGCTTGATATGCGGCAATGCCAGGTCGGCGGCGCGATTGGCGGCGCGAATGCCCGCCCCGTCGCCATCGAAGCAAAGCATGGGCTCCGGCGTCATCCTCCAGAGAAGATCGAGCTGGTTTTCGGTCAAGGCCGTGCCAAGCGGCGCGACCGCATTCTCCACCCCGGCCTGATACAGGGCGATGACATCCATATAGCCTTCGACGGCGATGATTGTGCCGGCACCGTCCGCACCTTGAGCAGCGCGGCGTGCACGGGTGAAGTTATAAAGCACATTGCCCTTGTGAAAGAGCTCGGTCTCGTTGGAATTCAGATACTTCGCCGGTGCGTCCGATGCCATGGCGCGGCCACCGAAGGCGATGACCTTTTCGCGCGACGACAGAATGGGAAACATGATGCGATCGCGGAAGCGGTCGTAGGAGACCGGCACGTTCTCGTGCACGACCAGGCCGCAAGCCTCTATCTGTTCCTTCAGCACGCCTTTGCCGGCGAGATGTTCCTTCAGTGCATTGCGGCTGTCCGGGGAATAGCCCAGACGAAAGGTCTCGATCGTGCGGCCGGTCAATCCGCGGTCGCGCAGATAGGCCCGCGCTCGAGCGCCATTGGCTGTCTGCAGCTGGTCCTGAAAGAACTGAGTCGCCATCTCCATGACATCGAGCAGCGAGGTCCTTTCCTTCTCCCTTTTCGCCTCCATGGGATCGGCGACCGGCATCGGCACGCCAGCCATGTCGGCAATCTGCTGCACAGCCTCGGGGAAGCTCAAGCCTTCCAGCTCGGTAAGAAAGCGAAAATGGTCGCCAATCACACCACAGCCAAAGCAGTGATAGCGGCCCTTGCGATCCTCGCAGTGGAAGCTCGGTGATTTCTCGCCGTGGAAAGGGCAGCAAGCCCAATAGTCCCCGCGCGGCACATTGGTCTTGCGCCGATCCCAGGTCACACGACGACCGATCACGTCTGATATCAAAACGCGGTCGCGAATCTCGTCGAGAAACGTATTGGAAAATCGCATGGCTACCTCTGGCTCACCTCATATAAACATGAATGATCGGCATTGCCACGATGACCAGACAGGCACGCACTGTATTCACAGCCCATTCTGGATGAATACAACTCCCGCCTTTCGATCACAACTTCGTGAAGTCGCCGCAGAAATCGAGCTATGCATATCGGCGCTGTGGACGGCCTTTTGAGCCACCAAAACAGGCAATTGCGATGGCCCCAGCCGAGCAAACGAGACTTTAGCCGGAGTTGGAAAACAGCTGCTTTTTTAGAAAAAGCAAAGACTTGCACATCTTGAGGTGGGTAGAAAACGCGATGCGACAGGCCAACAACAATCGCTGGCTGTAGGCCAAGCCAAAGGCATCCGCTCCGCCCATTCCAGCGCTGGTATCATGGTTTGTAAGCCAAACATTATTTTTTTGTAATTTGATTGTTGATGTGCAGCGCAATAGCGTTCTTCTCACAGGACGAGACAAGCCGGCGAAGAAACTGCTTCGCGACGCGACATGCCGAGACGTCCTGACGAACGGGAAACCACAAGATACAGGGTTTTCAGTTTAGGAGAGGAAATACGCGTTCTTATTGGTACCATTAGCCGCAGCGGCCTTTTTTGCGACAGCAACTTATAGTTCGGCCACGACGACTAACGGTAGCGACGACAAGAACGTACTTTCTGGTGGCGCTAGATATCAGCTGCCGGCAGACATGAAGATCCCTGCTCTTGTAGCAGGCGTAAGAGTTCAGATGTCCGGATTTTCCTCGCAGGCATTGGCTCTGCCCCGGGAAATCAGGATTCTCAGATAAGTTCAGCAGATACTCAGGTGGGGCACCATCCCTACCCCCGGCGCCGCCCCACCTGAGTGCCTTTGCAATAGACGTTTGATTTTTGGGCCCCACCCTGCGTCATCAAACGCCTGCAAAGAGCAAGAAGGCAGGAGCTCCCCCAGCTCCTGCCTTCTCTAATTTATAGCAACGAGAACAATCAAACTTCGATGTGGGAGAGTGTCCCGCAACATACAAAGCACGCCGCGCAAAATGCGCAGCGGCTTTGCCGCTATGACGTGCGTCGAATCAGAGAGCTAAAGCGTATGAAGCAAATCTGAAAGATTGCGACGCGCTTTAATCAGTATCGTAATGCTGTTGATGGAATGTATATTTTTTAGTACATTAGTATATGCAATCTATGCGCTTAATCTCTTCATACAATCTTGAATTTTGCTCGGTTCATCGGAGACGGCTGCATGTCTTTATCCGCGAAGGAACTTGCTCAAGACCCTAATTTTTTTGCTGAGATTGTGAATTATACGCGAGAAATCCTGTCCACATACAATCAGAACCAACAGATATGCTCTGTTTTTGCCTCGCAACAACGTTGGCTGATGGCACTGGCGGGGTTTGGGTTGTACTACGGCGGCATCGATGGCGAGCCTGCCGGTATCCATGCGAATCGCTTCACGACCTATGTCGTTGAAAACGAGATCGCCAGCCACAACACCGCGCTCAGCTTCATCCAGCAAATGCTGGCTGAAGGATTCCTGCGCTATCTGCCGGTTGCTCCCGATCGTCGCTCGCGACCGATGGAGCCCACGGAAGAAGCCGTCAAGCAGTTGGGAAAGTGGCTCCTCATCCACCTGTCGGTGCTTGACCGGCTCGATGGCGGCAAGCGAAGCGCGCTGCTCGCCAAACATCCCGAGCTTATCGCCGCACTACAGCCCGCCATCTCTGTCGACATCATCAACAGCGACGATCTGCGCCATCCGGGGGATACGTTTGATCTCTTCACATGGGTCAATTCCGGCGGCGTGATCATGGATTACCTGATCTCGCGCGTCGGGCTGGTCGATACGGCGACGCAAAGAGTGATCGTCGGGCGAATTGCCTTCACCGACATCTGCCGCCGCTTTCTGATTTCCAGAACCCATGCAAAGCGACTGATGATCCGAGCCGCGAAGATGCAGAGCATCGGATGGACAGGCGCTTCAGGACGAAGCCAGCTCTGGCTTTCGTGCGATTTCATCCAGGAATATCGCAACTATCAGGCCGAGAAATTCGCCATCATCGATGCCGCCTGGAGAAACGCCTTCGGCTCGCCGCAAATCCGCGCGCCGAAGGCGAAACAGGTTTTTACTTCAGCAGTTCCTTGAGAATGCCCGAAGCCTTGGCAAAATCCATCTGACCGGCATAACGCTCACGCAGGGCGGCAACGCACTTACCCATATCCTTCAAGCCCTGCGCTCCCAGTTCCGCGACGATGGCAACGCAGATCTCGCGTACCTTGTCGTCCGACAGCTGCTCGGGCATGAAACCTTGAATCACGGTGATCTCTTCGCGCTCCTTCGCAGCCAGCTCCGGACGGGCGCCGTCGACGTAGATCTTCTCAGACTCTTCGCGCTGCTTGATCATCTTGGCGAGCAGCTGCAGGATCTCGTCGTCGCTTGCCTGCTCTTTGCCGAGACCGCGATTGGCGATATCCTTGTCCTTGATGGCCGCAAGGATGAGGCGCACGGTCGAAAGCCTCGCCGTATCCCTGGCCTTCATGGCGTCCTTCTGGGCGTTGGAAAGGGTTTCGCGGATCATGTGTATACTCCTTGAAGCAGGCGGGCGACGATCGCCCATCCCCTTATTTCATCTTGCCAGTCTCTTAGACCATCAGGACCGATCAATGCAATTCCGCCAAGCCGGTCGAAACGGGACGAATTCCCCGGCCAGAAAGCAAAAGCGTGCATTGACCGGCTCGCCTTGTTTGGTTATGTCCATCACCTGCACATTAGATCGATATGAAGATCTCAAGCCGCGACCTCGGTCGCCGGCTGTACCTTGCTACAAACATGGCGGAAGCCTACGGCCTCTTCAAGGTCGTGCACGACGCCGGAAACGGGATGACTATGACCGCGACAGCCCCATGGACCACTGAAAAGCCGACTGCTCTTCTCGTTCTCGCCGATGGCACAGTCATCGAAGGCAAGGGTGTCGGCGCGACCGGCAAGGTCCAGGCCGAAGTCTGCTTCAACACCGCGCTGACGGGATATGAGGAGATCCTGACGGATCCTTCCTATCTCGGCCAGATCGTTACCTTCACCTTCCCGCACATCGGCAATGTCGGCACGAACGAGGAAGACATCGAAGACCTGACGCCGGCTGCACGCCACGGCGCGGTCGGCGTCATCTTCAAGGCTGATATCACCGATCCGTCGAACTACCGCGCCGCCAAGCATCTCGACCAATGGCTGAAGACCCGCGGCATCATCGGCCTCAGCGGCATCGATACCCGCGCCCTCACCGCATGGATCCGTGAAAACGGCATGCCGAACGGCGTGATTGCCCACGACCCGAACGGCGTCTTCGACATCGAACAGCTGAAGGCGGATGCCAAGGCCTGGAGCGGCCTCGAAGGCCTCGACCTCGCCAAGGTAGCCTCCTCGGGTCAGTCTTCGCAATGGTCGCAGACGCCCTGGATCTGGAACGAAGGCTATGGCGAGCTCGGCGCGACCGACGCCAAGTATCACGTCGTCTGCCTCGACTACGGCGTCAAGCGCAACATCCTGCGCCTGTTCGCCGGTCTCGATTGCAAGGTCACCGTTCTGCCGGCCACCGCCACGACGGATGAAGTTCTCGGCTTGAAGCCGGACGGTATCTTCCTCTCCAACGGCCCCGGCGATCCGGCCGCAACCGGCGAATATGCCGTGCCGGTCATCAACGACCTGCTGAACACCGAAATTCCGCTGTTCGGCATCTGCCTCGGTCACCAGATGCTTGGTCTGGCGCTCGGCGCCAAGACGGCGAAGATGCATCAGGGCCACCACGGCGCCAACCATCCGGTCAAGGACCATACAACCGGCAAGGTCGAGATCGTTTCGATGAACCACGGCTTTGCAGTCGACTCGAACTCGCTGCCTGAAGGCGTTGAGGAGACTCACGTTTCGCTCTTCGACGGCACTAATTGCGGCCTGCGCGTCGCCGGCAAGCCGGTCTTCTCGGTTCAGCATCACCCGGAAGCGTCTCCCGGCCCGCAGGACAGCCACTACCTCTTCCGCCGCTTCATCAATCTGGTGCGCGAGAAGAAGGGCGAAGCGGCTTTGGCGGAACGCGCCTGATCCCTTCGACCAATCGATAGCATAAGAAAAGCCCCGAATTGGCAATCAATCCGGGGCTTTTCTCGTTGCGCGGCAAGTTGGGAGGTCTCTTCGTCACATCGGTTCAGCGTGCTGAAACTCAGGCCTGCAGACGGCGCTGCTTGACCACTTCAAGCTCGCTCATCAGGATTTCCTCAAGGAATTCGAAGTCCGACTGCCCGAACTCGACAAGACCGAACCTCAGCTTGTAGCCCCAGTTCCTGTCTTGGGTGAAATCGAGCCAGCCCAGTAGCGGACGAAGCGGCTGTTCGGGTGCATCAAGCCAATCCACATCCTTGCGGTAGGCCTTTCCGCAGCCCATTTCGCCAAGATAAGGCTCGCCCTCACGGACAAAACCAATGGCGGTAAAGCTCTGAAAACCGTCTCTCTCGCCCATTTTGACTGACGGCGAGTAGTAGACGATACCGTCGCCCGGCTTGATACGTTTCAATGGGGCTCTCTTGCCGTGGTTTACCTGCATGAACCCATGCTGGCGACCGATGCGCACATGCTCTGCGCTGGCCACCGCCAGCCAGTATGATTTTTTCTCCGGCTCAGGCCGCCGGGACGATGTATTGGCGTGCGGAAAAAGGCGCACCGTGGCGCCCTGCCGGACGTTGTCTTCCCGCGGGAAAAGCGCGGCATCGGTACGATCGCTTGCAGTGAATGTCATGGTCGTCTCCCGTCTCTGGTATGAGACAGTTATAGACGACCATGCTGTCAATTTTTGTCAGTAGTCGTGCGGCTCGACCATGAACTTTTTGCGTCAGGCGACGGCCTGCTCCGAACGCACCAGAACATAGAATCGAGCGCAGAGCATGACGGCTGCCGAACCAAGTCCGAGAAGGAAGCCGAACCATATGCCGATGCCGCCGAAGCCGAGCGGGAACGCCAGAAGCCAGGCGAGGAAGAAGCCGATCGGCCAATAGGCGATGAGCGCCATGATCATCGGCACCCGGGCATCCTTCAGACCGCGCAGCAAGCCGCTCGCGATCGACTGGAGCCCATCCACGAGCTGAAACAGGCCGGCGACAACGATGAGCGGCGCCGCATAAGCCAGCACCTTCGATGCATCTGGCGAGCTTACGTCTAGGAACCAGCCTCCGAGCCATCTCGGGATTGTCGCATAGACGATGCTGCCAAACAGCGAGATGCAGCTCGAAACAACGAGCACGACGATCGCAGCTCGCGTCAGTCCGAGATGATCACCCTGCCCATGTGCAACGCCGACCCGCACCGTCGCGGCCTGGCTGAGCCCAAGCGGAATCATGAAGGCGATCGAAGCCCATTGCAGGGCAATGCCGTGCGCGGCAAGCTCGATGGTACCGATCTGCCCCATCAACAGCGAGGCCGCGGTAAACAGGCTCACTTCGGCTAGAACCGTCACGCTGATCGGGAAGCCGAGGCGAACCACGTCCCATAAGGCATGCCAGTCGGGCCGCCAGAAGCGAACGAAAATTTCATAGCGGCGCGTATCTTCATGAGCCTGGACGTAGCCGACGATGAAGAAAAATCCTGCCGTCTGCACGGCAACGGACACGATGGCCGCGCCATGCAGCCCCATGGCCGGCAGGCCAAAGTGACCGAGTACGAGGATATAGGCCAGCACCGCATTCATGACGAGCATGGCAATCGTGACCTTGAGGATGATACCAGCCCGGCCGATCGCGCTCACCAAGGCGCGAATGACGTTATAGAGCAGCCCCGGCAACAGCGCGAAATGGCCGATATCGATATAGCCACTCGCCAGTCGTGCTACCTCTGGCTTCTGCCCGGCGGCCAGAAGGATCTGCTCGGAATAGAAGAAGGCTGGCTGCGCCAGCAGCCAATAGGCCGTAACGACCCAAAGACCCATGCGCAGGGCTCGGCGAACCGAAGCCACATCTCCCCGACCATAGGCCTGCGCCACCAGCGGCACCACGGCAATGGAGAAGCCCGAACCGAAGATGAGAACGGTGAACAAAAATTGAGCAGCAAGCACCATTGCCGCCAGCTGTTCGGCACCGAGGCGGCCAACGATCATCACGTCGGTCGTATTGATGCCAAGCTGCGCCAATTGCGCGCCGATCAGCGGGATGCCAAGCGCAAGGGTTGCACGAATGTGCGCAGACCACGAATTATTACTGTCATGCGCGTTTGGGCGCGCAGCTAGCGGCATATCCATAACCAAAACTCGATCTTTAGAGTCGCGCGAACCGCCCCACCCATGGGTGCGCGAGCTAGCCGCCATAGCGCAACTTAGGGCAAAAAGCCAGCGAGCAAGGCCAGAATGCTAAAGAATTCATCATATCATCAAAATAACTGATGAAATTCTAGGCTACTTCTCCAGCCTGCCCCTGCGTAACCCCCTCAGGCACCGTCTTGCGGACCTTCGTCAGCAAAACCACGACCGAGATGAGAATAAGGATAGCGCTCATGACGAACGGCGCACCAGCGAAGACCACCGGCGCCGTCGGTTCGGTGTAATAGCTGAACAGGTACGGGAACAGTACGGGTCCGACGATTGCCGTGATACTCGTCAGACTGCCAAGCGCTCCCTGCAGCTCGCCCTGCGCCGAAGGCGGAACCTTGCTGGCAGCAATGGAACGAAGCGGCGCGTCAGCAACGTTTTCAACAACGGTCAGGACGACGACCACATAGACCATCCAGCCCTGCCACGCGAACGCATAGCCCAAAAGACCAAAGCATGAGAAAACCAGGCCAAGCAGCGCAGTTCTCCATTCGCCGAGGACGGGGACCATGCGAGGCAATACCAGCCCCATGACGATGGCTGCGCCGATGCCATAAACGCCGAGAGAAAAACCGATCTGCCCTTCGCTCCAATTGTAGCGATAGGACGTGACGAAAGCCCACACGGCCGGATAGACGCCATGCGCCAGCCAGTTCAGGAACATGACGACGCAGACCCAGCCAATGCCCTGGTAACGTCGGATCTGCTTGAGCGCGCCGAGCGGATTTGCCCTGCGGATATCGAACGGCCGGCGATGCTTTGCATCCAGCGTTTCCGGCAGAAGAAAGTAAGCTCCCACAAAATTCAGAAACGCCAGAGCGGCCGCGCCGTAGAACGGTACGCGTGGACCGAATTCACCGAGAAAGCCGCCGATGACGGGTCCGAGCACGAAGCCGACGCCGAAGGCCATGCCGATCAGGCCGAAATTCTTTGCACGATTCTCGTCGTTGCTGATATCGGCAATATAGGCGGAACAGGTCGAGAAGCTCGCACCGCTGATCCCGGCGAGGATACGGCCGACGAACAGCATCCAGTAGGAACCGGCGATGGCGCAGATGAAATTGTCGATGGCAAACGTAAACACCGAAGCGAGCAGCAGCGGGCGGCGACCGAAACGATCGCTCAGATTGCCGATCAGCGGCGAAAACAGGAACTGCATTCCCGCATAGGCCAGCAGCAGCCAGCCGCCCTCCGTCGCCGCCGCACTGACCGAAGCGCCGGTCAGCTCTTCCAGATATTTCGGCATGACCGGCATGATGATAGCAATGCCGATAACGTCGAGAAAGAGAATAAGGAAGACGAGGAACAGCCCGCGCCGTGCGAATTTCTGATCGATCATGGAGTTGCCTTCTGGGGCTCCGCCTCCATGAAAGAGACAGAACGTGAACGAAAACCGTGGATGTTCCAATACATAAAGATTTTGGCAGAAACAATCCGTGAACGCTTCAATCTTATTGATTTATCGCCCGGTTCTTTTGATCCTTCAACCGGAACGTCTATCGATCGCGGCTGCGGCGCTGCTCGCGATTCAGGAAATCGACGAAGGCCCGCAACGGGGCCGGCATGTGCCGGCGGCTGGCATAATAGAGGAACGGGCCGGGGAAGGCTGTGTCCCATTCTTCAAGGATCGGCACCAGTTCACCCCTTTCGATCTGCGGCGCCAGGAATTCGTGAAAGGTCCTGATGATGCCGAGGCCTGCAACGGCAGCGCCGCGCTCGATATCGATAGAGTTCGTGGCAACAACCATCGATGGCGCAATGATGATCGTCTCCCCGTCCCTTTCGAACTCCCAGGGCAAGGCCGTCCCGCTCAGAAAGCGATGACGAATGCAGCAGTGCTCAAGTATGTCTCGCGGATGCTGCGGTATGCCGTTTGCAGCAAGATAGGCCGGCGCGGCGGCGGTAATGTAGTGTTGCTGCCGCGGCCCGATCGGCACGGCAATCATGTCCTTTTCCAGCCTTTCGTCATAGCGGATACCGGCATCGTAGCCGGCCGCCACGACATCGATGAAACTGTCCTCGGCAACGATCTCCACCGAGATTGCCGGATACTCTGTGAGAAAACGGCTGATGATGTCGGGCATGACAACCGTAGCGGCGACTATCGGCACATTCAGCCGCAAGGTCCCGCCGACGCTGTCGCGAAAGCTGTTAATGTCGTCGAGCGCCACCGCTATCTCACTCATGGCAGGCATCAGGCGCTCCATCAGCCGCTCCCCCGCCTCCGTCGGCGTCACGCTTCGGGTGGTGCGATTGAGCAGGCGCACCGCTAACCGCTCCTCCAGCCGCCGCACCGCTTCACTCAGCGACGAGGCGGAAACACCGCGTTTGCGTGCCGCCTCGCGAAAGCTGCGCTCGCGGGCAACGGCGGTGAAGGCAACCAGATCGGCCAGTGGCAAGTCATCCATTGTGCGGAATTCCAAACAACCCGTTTCGTGTCATCCGGATTATCGCACAGAGACCCATGGAGTAAAACTAGGGAGAAAACTGAAGCGCTTCTGCGAAGGAGAACAACGATGGAAAAGCACCAATTGGGCAAGACCGGACCGCAGGTCTCCGCTATCGGGCTCGGCTGCATGGGAATGTCGGGCATGTATGGACCTTCCGATCGTGCCGAGAGTATCGCCACGATCCATGCCGCGCTCGATGCCGGTATCAACCTGCTCGATACCGGCGACTTCTATGGCATGGGCCATAATGAGATGCTGATCGGCGAAGCCATCAAGGGGCGGAAGCGGGACGACTTCCTGCTCAGCGTCAAGTTCGGCGCTCTACGCGATCCCGCCGGAGCATGGCTCGGCTATGATGCGCGTCCGGCGGCGATCAGGAATTTCCTCGCCTATTCCCTGCAACGTCTCGGCGTCGACCACATCGATATCTACCGCCCTGCCCGTCTCGACCCGAATGTGCCGATCGAAGATCAGATCGGCGCAATGGCCGATCTCGTCAAGGCAGGTTACGTCAGGCATATCGGCCTTTCGGAAGTTGGCGCCGATACCATTCGTCGTGCCGCCGCCGTCCATCCGATTGTCGATCTGCAGATCGAATATTCGCTGATCTCACGCGGCATCGAAGACAAGATCATGCCGACCTGCCGCGAACTCGGCATCGGCGTTACTGCCTATGGCGTGCTCTCGCGCGGCCTAATCAGCGGTCATTGGCAGAAGGATGGCGCTCAGAAGGGCGACTTCCGCGGCATGAGCCCGCGTTTCCAGGCCGGAAATGTGGAAAAGAACCTGCAACTGGTAGAAGCGCTACGAGAGATCGCCGAAGCAAAGGGCGCCAGCGTCGCTCAGATCGCGATCGCCTGGGTCGCCGCTCAAGGCAAGGACATCGTCCCGGTCATCGGCGCCCGCCGTCGCGACCGCCTCACGGAGGCGCTTGGGGCTTTGTCGGTCAAATTGTCGGAAGCGGATATGGCAGCAATTGAGCGCGCGATCCCCAAGGATGCCGCCGTCGGCGGCCGTTATCCGGAAGCGCAGCTGGCGCATCTCGACAGCGAGAAGTAACAAGCGAATGAGACTGCCCGCTCGCCGGTCATCCGGGAGCGGGCAAACAATATCAGACCGGGTTGTTCAGCGTATCGCAATCGCTGAGCTTGCCGGAATCGAAGCCCTTCTTGAACCACTTCACACGCTGCGCGGAAGTGCCATGGTTGAAGCTGTCGGGAACGACATAGCCCTGGCTGCGCTTCTGCAGCGTGTCGTCGCCGATCTGCTGGGCCGCATTCAGCGCTTCTTCAAGATCGCCAGCCTGCAATATGCCCTTCTGTTGCGTGAACTTGCCCCAGATGCCAGCGAAGCAATCGGCCTGCAGTTCGATGCGCACCGACATCTTGTTCGCATCCACCTCACTCATGTTGCGGCGAGCCTGATTGAACTTCGGCAGAATGCCGAGCTGATCCTGAACATGGTGGCCGACTTCATGGGCGATCACATAAGCCTGCGCGAAGTCTCCGGACGCACCGAATTGATCCTTCATCTGTTTGAAGAAGGCCATATCGAGATAGATCTTCTGGTCGCCCGGGCAGTAGAAGGGTCCGGTCGCAGCCGAAGCCTGGCCGCAGGCCGAGGGGAAACTTCCGGAGAACAGCACCAGCTTCGGATCCGTGTAGGTCTGCCCCATCGACTTGAAGATGCCGGTCCAGGTGTCTTCCGTGTCGGCAAGAACGGTAGCGACAAATTGCTTCATCTCGTCGTTGGCCGGCTGCCCACCTGCACTGCGGTTGGACGTGC
>NZ_JAELTU010000961.1 GCF_016429015.1 Rhizobium sp. ASV20 | reverse complement strand
CAGGAAGAGGCCGAAGCGCTCGCCGAAACCATCCGTGCCGATTTCTGCCGCGTTCCTCTGCTTGCCGGTCGCTCCCTTGTTCCTGCGACCGTCAGCATCGGCGTGGCAATCATGCCACGCGACGAGGCTGTCTCTTATACACATCTGACGCTGCCGACGAAATTCTTGGAGTGTAGATCTCGGTGGGCGCCGGAGCATTAAAAGGGGGGGGGGGGGGGGGGGGGGGGGGGGGGGGGGGGGGGGGGGGGGGGGGGGGGGGGGGGGGGGGGGGGGGGGGGGGGGGGGGGGGGGGGGGGGGGGGGGGGGGGGGGGGG
>NZ_JAELTU010000960.1 GCF_016429015.1 Rhizobium sp. ASV20 | reverse complement strand
CCCCCCCCCCCCCCCCCCCCCCCCCCCCCCCCCCCCCCCCCCCCCCCCCCCCCCCCCCCCCCCCCCCCCCCCCCCCCCCCCCCCCCCCCCCCCCCCCCCCCCCCCCCCCCTTTTTAATGATACGCCGCCCACCGAGATCTACACTCCAAGAATTTCGTCGGCAGCGTCAGATGTGTATAAGAGACAGCCTCTGAACTCCGTTTTCGAGCTCTGACAGGCTTCTCACATTAGCGAACGGAGAAAGCCACGGGACATGTCAAATGAAACACCGGACATTTCTGCCCGGCGCTGGGGCGGTCTCTAAGCGGTCGTCA
>NZ_JAELTU010000959.1 GCF_016429015.1 Rhizobium sp. ASV20 | reverse complement strand
CCCCCCCCCCCCCCCCCCCCCCCCCCCCCCCCCCCCCCCCCCCCCCCCCCCCCCCCCCCCCCCCCCCCCCCCCCCCCCCCCCCCCCCCCCCCCCCCCCCCCCCCCCCCCCTTTTTAATGATCCCGCGACCACCGAGATCTACACTCCAAGAATTTCGTCGGCAGCGTCAGATGTGTATAAGAGACAGGCCTTGGAGTGATACTGGTTGTAGAAGATCGCGTCCGGCGACGGATAATTGGGCGAGATGTTGACCTGTGTCGATGCCGGCGTGGTTTCCGGCTTCGATGAGAGTTCAACGATGCGGTTCCAGGGCT
>NZ_JAELTU010000958.1 GCF_016429015.1 Rhizobium sp. ASV20 | reverse complement strand
CCCCCCCCCCCCCCCCCCCCCCCCCCCCCCCCCCCCCCCCCCCCCCCCCCCCCCCCCCCCCCCCCCCCCCCCCCCCCCCCCCCCCCCCCCCCCCCCCCCCCCCCCCCCCCCTTTTAATGATCCGGCGCCCACCGAGATCTACACTCCAAGAATTTCGTCGGCAGCGTCAGATGTGTATAAGAGACAGGTACCTGTGCAGCCGATCGTGCCTTCTCAACGGTCTTCCTATCGAAGTATTCGGCCACTTAGACCTCCTGATTTTTTTAGGCCACCAACTCTGAATGGGGCCACCCTGGAGCCACCATGGTTC
>NZ_JAELTU010000957.1 GCF_016429015.1 Rhizobium sp. ASV20 | reverse complement strand
AAGCCAGAGCGAGCGAGATTGAGCGCCACTTGGATAAGCGACGTTCGCTGTGGTTCCCGCTGCGTCCCCAGTCAGCTCCCAGGCGATAAGAATTGCTATCGCCGACGCTGTTTCACGTTTCAGGCGCTGTCTCTTATACACATCTGACGCTGCCGACGAAATTCTTGGAGTGTAGATCTCGGTGGTGGCCGGATCATTAAAAAGGGGGGGGGGGGGGGGGGGGGGGGGGGGGGGGGGGGGGGGGGGGGGGGGGGGGGGGGGGGGGGGGGGGGGGGGGGGGGGGGGGGGGGGGGGGGGGGGGGGGGGGGGGGGGG
>NZ_JAELTU010000131.1 GCF_016429015.1 Rhizobium sp. ASV20 | reverse complement strand
ATCGTCTTCATCGGATTGCTACCGCTGGCAACCGCGATCTTCGGCGTTCTGCGCGGCGGTGAAAGGCCGCGCCCTGCCTTCTGGATATTTTCCGCCATCGGTAGCGCGCTCGTCAGTGGCTATGCGCTCAGCCAAGGCGTATCGGCCTCGCCGGTCGGCGATCTGTTGATGCTGGCAGCCGTCCTCATCTGCGGTCTCGGCTATGCGGAAGGAGCAGTGCTGTCGCGCAGGCTCGGCGGCTGGCAGGTCATCTGCTGGTCCCTCGTCCTGTCCCTGCCGGTAACCATCGCACTATGCCTCATCACCATGCCGCACACGCTCATCGGCATCGGCGGCCCGGCATGGATCGGCCTTGCCTATGTTTCGCTCTTCAGCATGCTGATTGGCTTTGTCTTCTGGTATCACGGCCTAGCCCAGGGCGGCATCGCAGCCGTGGGCCAGCTGCAGTTCCTGCAGCCCTTCTTCGGCTTTGCGCTTGCGGCCTTGCTGCTCAAGGAAAGCGTCAGCTGGTCCATGCTCGCCGTAACGATCGCCGTCGTCGGCTGCGTTGCGGGCGCCAGGAAGTTCGCACGCTGAGCCGGCACGCCAGCTCAAATCGCGCCGCTTGACCTTCTGAACCGATCGGTCTATAAAAAACCAATCGGTTTAGAAGGAATACATCATGTCAACGCCTCTTGTCCCGCCATTCACTCTTGAAACCGCGATCGCCAAAGTCCGCATGGCCGAAGACGGCTGGAACAGCCGCGACCCAGAACGCGTCTCCAAGGTCTACACAGAAGACAGCCAATGGCGGAACCGCGCCGAATTCCCCCGCGGCCGCAAGGAAATCGTCGAATTCCTCACGCGCAAATGGGCAAGGGAGCTCGACTACCGGCTGATCAAGGAACTCTGGGCCTTTGACGGCAATCGCATCGCCGTCCGTTTTGCCTATGAATGGCGCGACGATAGCGGCCACTGGTTCCGCTCATACGGCAATGAAAACTGGGAATTCGATGCGGATGGCCTGATGCAGCGCCGCTTCGCCTCCATCAATGACATGCCGATCAAACAAGAAGACCGGAAGTTCCATTGGCCGCTCGGTCGCAGGCCTGACGATCATCCGGGCCTTTCGGAACTCGGCCTCTGAGATGGCACGCACCGTCTTCGAAAAATCCGATGCCATTGCCCTCGTAGCCGAAGTTTTTCGCGAACTCGGCTATGAGGGGGCGTCGATGAGCGAGATCACCGCCCGCACAAAACTCTCCAAGGGCAGCCTTTATCACTTCTTTCCCAGGGGCAAGGAGCAGATGGCGACGGAGATCATGGCCGATATCGACGCCTGGTTCGTCACCGAGATGTTCAGGCCGCTCGAGGAGCAGGAGCCACGCGCAGCCATCGCCCGCATGTGGGAGACGACGGACAGCTATTTCCGCTCCGGCCGCCGCGTCTGCCTGATCGGCGCTTTCGCCCTCGACGAAACCCGCGATCGATTCGCAAGCATGATCCAGGGCTATTTTCGCCGCTGGATCGAGGCGCTTGCCGGCTCCCTGGTTAAGGCAGGACTGCGCGACAACGAAGCGAAAGCACTTGCCGAAGAGGCCGTCGTCGGCATCCAGGGCGCACTGACACTCGCGAGAGCCCTTGGCGACGACATGATTTTCAGCAGAACCCTCGCAAGACTGAGGCAAAGAATGGAAGCTGTGCTCAGCTAGTGCAGCGGAAAAGCAGATCGAATCACCGCCCGTCATATGATCGCATCCCACCCGAAAACGGGCGAATCGGGCGGCGCCGAAACGCCCAAGCGCTTGCCGAAGTCACAAGATCGATGGCAAGGACGGACTATACGCGGTGCATAAGACCCTGATCTTAAACAATTCTCCATAAATGTATGGCAATGTTAACCATGTTTGATTTGCAACTATCCAAGCTCCTATGTTCAGCAGGGAACGGGAGCGCCGAGGAGACGGATAGACGATGCTGCAGCAGGTAGACGAAACTGACGACGCACTGATCGATCGCTTGCAACGATCCGCGTTCGAATATTTCATGCTTCACACCAATCCTGAAAACGGACTGGTGGCCGATACATCAATCAAGACGAGCCATTGCAGCATTGCCGCGGTCGGCTTTGCGCTATCGAGCTATCCGGTTGCCGTCGAACGCGGCTGGATCAGCCGGGCCGATGCCGCCAAGCGCGTGCTGACGACGCTTGATTTCTTCGCTGACAGCCAGCAGGGCACCGAACGCGGCGCCACCGGCCATCGCGGCTTCTACTACCACTTCCTCTACATGGAGACCGGAAAGCGCGCCTGGAACAGCGAGCTTTCGACCATCGACAGCGGCCTGTTCCTGATCGGTGTTTTGACGGCAGCGGCCTATTTCGCCGGCAATAGCCAGGTCGAACGGGATATCCGCAAACAGGCGAAATTCCTCTATGAACGCTGCGACTGGCACTGGGCTCTGAACAGGGGACCGACGATCAGCATGGGCTGGAAGCCGGGAAGCGGTTTCCTGCGTTGGCGTTATCAGGGCTATGACGAAGCGATCTTCCTCTATGTCCTGGCGCTCGGCTCGCCGACTCACGCGATCCCGCCGTCAAGCTACGACGCATTCGCCTCGACCTATACCTGGATGACCTTCCAGGAAACGCCTTACCTTTACGCCGGTCCGCTGTTCATCCACCTCTTCTCCCACGCCTGGATCGATTTCCGCGATATCCGCGACAAGTACGTTGCCGACAAGGGCATCGACTACTTCCGCAACACGCAGACGGCAATCGCCGTCCAGCGCGACTATACGGATCGCAATCCCAACCATTTCGTCGATTACGGGAAAGACATCTGGGGCCTTTCGGCCTGCGATGGCCCCAACCAGACAGGCACGAAACATAGCCTGCGATATGCTCCGAAACTCCTGGGTTATGCCGCGCGCGGCGCACCGCTCGGACCGGATGACGGCACGATCGCACCCTGGGGGCCGCTGTCCTGCCTGCCCTTCGACCGTCAGGCCGCGCTGGATGGGACGAAAGCACTGCTTTCGAACTATCCCAACCTGCTGCTCGACGGCCGCTTCCCCGGCGGTTTCAATCCGAGCGTCAAGGGTTCCGGCCCGGAAGGCTGGGTGGACGACCGCTCCGTCGCGCTCGATCAGGGCTTGCTCGTCATGATGATCGAAAATGCCCGCACCGGCATGATCTGGAACCTGATGCGCCAGTCGCCGATCCTCCGCACCGGCCTCGAACGCGCCGGCTTCACCGGTGGCTGGCTGAACGAGAAGTCTGCCGTCGCGTGATCGACAATCGAGGGGGCCGGCAGGCATCTTCGTCGCCATGACGACGATATGCCTGGCCCCTCACCTTCCCCTCCCCCCGCAAGCGCGGCAAGGGCCCGTATCTCAAAATACATCCAGCCGGTCATCGTCTTCAGCCGCTCAAAGCCGGCTGATCGCCTCGATCACCTCATCCTCGACGATGATGCCCTCGGCCAGAGCAAGGCGACGTGAAGTCTGTCCACGCCGGCCGGGCAAGCGAACATCGGGATCCCGGGTAATCTCGCCTGCAAGCAAGGTCAGGCGCTGCGCCGTGTCGGCGGCGCTCATCGCAGCTGGATTGATGGCTATGATCGTATGGCCAAGCGCCGGCGGCGCACCCTTGTCGTCGAAGAGCGACGACGCCTCGAAAGCGTAGTTGGCGCCGGTGAGGCCGGCTGCAAGAATCTCGACCATGAGAGCAAGCGCCGCGCCCTTGGCATCCCCCGAGGGAGCCATCGTACCCTCAAGCGCCTCCTCGGCGCTGGTGGTCGGCCTGCCTTCGCGGTCGAAGGCCCAGCCGGCGGGAATGGCAGTACCCTGCTGCCGCGCCGCCATCACCTTGCCACGCGCCACTTTCGAAAGAGCGAGATCGATGACGATCGGAGCTTCGCCGGGAAGCGGTGCGGCAAAGGCGATGGGATTCGTGCCGAAGACCGGAGCCTTGCCGCCCCAGGGCGCCATGGCCGCCGGCGCATTGGCGACCATCAGCGCCACCAGCCCCAGATCGGCAAAGCGCTCCACCGTCAGGCCCATGACGCCGGCATGGTGCGAGCGGCTGATGGCGGCAAGCGCAATCCCCTGCTCGCGAACAATGTGCGGGAGCTCGGCAACTGCCAGATCGAGCGCGGGGTAGGCATAGCCATTACCGGCATCGATGCGTAGCACGGCGGGAAATGGTCTGCTCATTTTCGGCACGGCAAGGCCATCGGTCTTGCCGGCCTTGGCCTGCCCGGCATAAGCGGGCACACGGCGCAGGCCATGGCCTCCCTGCCCGGCAGCTTCCGCCGCCGCCAATGCCACCGCGACGGAGCGGGCATTCTCCGCACTCACCCCATTGCGCTGCAGCGCCTCCACGACCAGCGTTTCAGCTTCGGCGAGCGACAGGTGCATGATGTGAAACCTTAAGAGAGAGAGGAATGACGACTCTCTACGACGTCATCGCCCTTATCGCAATGTAGCAAGGAGCCGGCCATTCCGTGGTTTCGCACCGATATCGGCAGCGTGCTCTTCGCTTGGCGCCGGGTCGTCCTTCTAAACCCTGGCACCGACGAAATGCGCCGCCTGGGCGCCGGCTTCATACCACATTTCCTTTACCGTCCTGAAGCTCGGCTCAATGACATCGGTCACCGGCAACGGTAAATCGGCCTCAGGGATATGGCCGAGAATATGGCCGGCAAGCACCTTGCCGAAGACGGTGCCCGGCGCGATACCGCGGCCATTATAGCCGGAGAAGCCGACCACATTGGACGCGAACGTGTGGAAGCGCGGCAGCGCGTTGTCGGTCATGCCGATCTTGCCGTACCACTCGCATTCAAAGGGAATCTCGCCGAGCTGCGGGAAAAGTTTCCTGAGCGATCGCCGAGCCCAGTTCTTGTGCACCGAAAGACCGGTGTTGCGCAGCGCTCCGACGCTGCCGAATACCAGCCGGCCAGCCTGATCCATGCGGAACGACGATAGGATTTCCTTGGTATCCCACGCCCCCTCGCGGCCGGGCAGCACGGATTTTGCAAGATTGTCGCCAAGGGGTACGGTGGCAAAATTGAAATAGGGGAGATGCACCTGCTCGTTTCGCACCTGTTCCCACGGGCCTGTGCTGTATGCATCCGTCGCGACGACGATCCAATTGGCACTGACCTTGCCGGCACCGGTCGATATAACCCATTTCGTGCCGCTTTTTTCGGTTGATTTGACCCGGCTGCCGGTGTGAATGACAACCCCGGCCTTGATCACAGCATGGGCAAGGCCGCGCGCATAGGCAAGCGGCTGCAGCGTACCGGCACGCATGTCGAGCAGTGCGCCGGCATAGGCGGCGCTGCCGATGCGGCGCTCCGTCTCCTTCGCATCGAGCACCGTCACCGGTGCACCCCGCTTGCCCCATTGGCGCGCGCGTTCCTCGATTTCCTTCAAGCCTGCCGGGCCAACGGCGCAATGCAGCGTGCCGTTGCGCTCGAGTTCGCAGGCGATGCCATACTTGTCGATCAGCTCCATCACCAGCCTAGGCGCATTGCCGAGAAGATCGAGAAGCCGCTCGCCATGAACGGCGCCGAGTTCTCCGGGAAGATCGTCGGGCATTACCCACATGCCGGCATTGATGAGCCCGACATTGCGCCCTGCCCCGCCGAAGCCGATCTCGTTGGCCTCCAGCAACACGACGCTGCTGCCCGCTTCGGCAAGATGAAGCGCCGAGGATAAGCCGGTATAACCGCCACCGACCACGACGACATCGGCGGAAACATGGCCGGCAAGCGGCTCTGTCGCCGGCGGCTGCGGCGCAGTCTTTTCCCAAAGGCCATGGGAACGGGGATCATTCAGCATGAAATCGGTCCAATCGACAGAGGCAACCGCGGCAATCTAGCGTTACACTTGCCATTGCGAAAGCGGCAAGAACGACATCCGGCGGACGAAGCCTGAGGCCGAAAAGTATGATCGGCTTTCGGACGACCTCATGCCCCACCTCCCTGGTTCCTGAGCGGCATCAGATTTTAGGTCGAACAGACCAAAAATCATCCGCTTCGGAGAAAAACTTGCGTGGCCACGGCGCTTTCGAGCATTATAGGGAAACGCTGGCCGCCGTTTCGGCCGCCGACAGAACCAGGACAATCTCATGAAGCCTATTTTCGTTCAGCTCCAATGTGCCCCGGGTAAAACCTATGAGGTAGCCGACGCAATCTACCAGACGGAGCTGGTGTCTGAACTCTATTCCACCAGTGGCGAATACGACCTGCTGATGAAGGTCTATATTGCCGAGGAACAGGATATCGGCAAGTTCATCAACGACCACATCGCCAATATCCCCGGCATCATCCGCTCGTTGACGACCCTGACCTTCCGAGCGTTCTGACCGCTCGGAAATTACGAGCGGCGCATAGCTGACAAACACCATTCGAACATTGCCCCTCACCCCAGCCTTCTCTCCGCACGGCGGGAAAAGGGCCAGGGTGCAGGGCCAGCAACGTCGTTCTGCCATTAACCCTCTTGCCCGAAACAGCGCTGCCTTCGCCCGCGATTAAGCCCTTTTTAACCGCTCGGATGATCTGTTTTGCCGGCTGATCAACAAGCGGCGCGCTGCAGCGCCGGATTGCCGGCACGTTGCCTGGCATAGGGGTCGAGGGTGAGTAGATGACATCGGCAGTTGCGGATATTCAGGCAAACAAGCAGGCCGCGCCGCTGATCGTGCACGTCGTGCGCCAGTTCCTGCCGAACAAGGGCGGCCTCGAAGACGTCGTTGCCAATCTCTGCCGGCAGCTGATCACGCGCGGCTATCGCGTGCGCGTCGTCACCTGCAACAGCCTTTTCTCCGATCCCACCCGCGAACTTCCGGCAAGCGAGACGATCGACGGCATCGAGATCGTTCGGGTTCCTTGGTCTGGTTCCAGCCGCTATCCGCTGGCACCCCAGGCCTTCCGCCACATCTCCGATGCCGATCTCGTGCACGTCCACGCTGTCGATTTCTTTTTCGACGCGCTCGCCTGGGGCAAGCTCATGCATGGCCGGCCCATGGTTGCCACCACGCATGGCGGTTTCTTCCACACATCCAAATATGCTGCCATCAAGAAGATCTGGTTCAATACGGCAACACGGCTGTCGGCGCTCGGCTACAACTCGGTCATCTGCTGCAGTCAGTCCGACGCCAAGCTCTTCTCCAAGATCGCCAAGAGCCGTGTTCGTCTCATCGAAAACGGTGCCGATGTCAGCAAGTTCGCCAATTGCGCCGCCCTCGAGGCGCGCCGGCGCATCGTCACCATCGGTCGCTTCTCGGTCAACAAGCGCCTTGATCGCATGCTCGACGTCATGAAGGTTCTGGCCGCCCGCCACGCCGACTGGCACCTCGATATCATCGGCGCAGTCTCCGATCTCGACAAACCGACGCTTGAAAAGGAAATCGCCGTTCGTGGCCTAGAGCGCAACGTCTCCCTGCATGTGTCGATCGACGAATGCTCGATCCGCAACATCATTGCCCGCGCGTCACTCTTTGCCTCGGCCTCCGAATATGAGGGCTTTGGCCTCGTGGCAATCGAGGCGATGAGCGCCGGTCTCCTGCCCGTTCTGAACATCAACGAAGCCTATAAGGCGATGGCTGAAACCCATCCGGCCCTGATGCTCTCGGATTTCTCCGATCCGGAAGCTGCCGCCGATAGTCTGACCGCCGCCTTCGAGCGACTTCAGGCCGACGACCTGACCCTGCGGCAGGAACTGCTGCGCGATGCCCGCGCCTATGCTTGGGACGAAGTGGCGCAACGCTATATGGATGTCTATTCTGAAACCCTGGCTCCGAAGGGCAAGTCGCCTCAGCTGCTGCGCCAGCGCGGCCAGGCCGCATAGCCTTCCAGAATCCCGAGAAGCCACGCACGCTTGTAGCGCGCCGCATCGCGCTTGAGGCTGATCAAAGCCAAAAGCCAGCCTACGATGGGCCTGAAGAGCCGGTATGCCACATAGGGAAGCGGGAAAGCCTGCTTGCGTATGAGCGCACCGAATCCACGCCCATATTTGCGCGCCCGCTCCACCTGCTTCGAACCATAGTCGGTGGTGACACGGTCATGATGGACGATCAGGTTCGGAAAGAACCTAACCCGTTTGCCAACGGCGAGAGCCCGTAACAGAAAGTCTGCCTCTTCACCGCTCTGAAAGGGCGATTCCGAGCCGACACCGAGGTTTTCATCGAAGCCGCCTATCTCGGCAAGCGCAGTGCCGCGCACGAAGATGCCGTTCGAGTTGCCGCATTTGAGATAGTTCCAACGCGTCAATTCAAGCTGGACGTCGCCTGTCGGGCTGACGGAGGTTATGCCCTCGGCATCCAATGTGCGGCCAGTAACGATCGCAAGCTCGGGATGCGCGATCAACAATGCCTCAGCGGTGACGAGCGTATCGGCCTCGTACCAGCAATCGTCGTCCGGAAAGCACACATAATCGCCTTTGGCGACCGCAATGCCGTTGTTGCGTGCCCGCGAAAGTCCTTTCGGGGATCGGATATGACGGATGAGGAACTCAGAAGAAAATCGTGCGACGAGTTCGTCAAGGCGACCATCCACATTCTGGTCGACGAGAATGACCTCGAAATTCCGATGTTGCTGTCCGACCAGCGAGTGGAACAGGCGTTCCAGCTGGTCGAAGCGATCGACCGTACAGACGACGAGGCTGAACAACGGAACCCTCCGGGCAAGTCCGATGCGGCCAACATCAGAGGAACGAATATTAGCCGAAGTAAAAAGTGAACTTGGTGCAGCATTAAACCCTAAATATTAAGGCATATGAAATAAAGCTGCCGCTATCTCCACGAAGAGCCGATATGTGCATTGAGTTTCGGCGAATTGAGGGACGGTCATCTTCATGACGAAGAGCATCATGGCAAATTCGGTATTGAACGCGGTAGCGGGTTTGAGCCTGCTCGCGACCGGCTTTGCATGTTCGATCATTGCCGCGCGTCTGCTCGGCCCGGAAGCCAACGGTATCATCGCCTTCTCACTGTGGCTGACGACGACGGGAGCGCTGGTTGCCGAGCTCGGCGCCGGCGTCACCTTGCTGCGCCTGCTGCCCCAATTGAAGGGGCGAGGCTATTCGACGGAGGAAAGGCTTGGCTTTGCCGCCTATCTCCTGCAGCCGACGATACTTGCAACGGTCGTCCTGCTCGTCGGCTACACCGCTTATTACTGGGATACGGAGCGGTTGCACTGGGCAGGCGACGCGTCCGCCGTCGTCGCCATCACCGGCGTATTCTTCGTTCTCCAGTCGCTCGGCGCCTACAGCAAGAATTATCTGATCGGCGAGCAGCAGCTTGGCGTGTTCCTGCGTCTAACCCTGATGAGCTCGGGGCTGCAGCTCGTAACCGTGCTTATCGGCGCGATCTTCTACGGAGTCAGCGGCGCTCTTGCCGGTTATGCGATCGGTCAGCTGCCGATGTTCTTCGCAACCCTCAGGATCGCCATCGCCCGCAAGAACAGCTGTGGCGTCGGCCTTGCCTCCCTCGTCAGCTCCTCGCTTGTTCTTTCCATCGAGCTCATCAACAGCTCGATCTTCCTCAACCGCATCGAGCTGTTGTTCCTGCAGCATTACTGGGGCATCGAAGCGGTCGGCTTCTATGCCGTCGGCCTGTCGCTCGCCAATCTGGCGCTGCAGCTGCCGGTGCAGCTAAGCGGGAGCCTGCTGCCCTATTACTCCGAGCAGATGCATGCCCGCGCTTCCGACAAGCTGCCGGTGCACGTCTTTGCCGGCGTGGCGCGCAGCCTGGCCTACATCACCCTGCCGATGAGCTTCGGCCTTGCCGCCATCGCGCCCGAGCTGGTGGTGACGATCTTCGGCAAGCCCTTTGAGCCGAGTGGCAGCATGGTAGCGCTGCTGTCGCTGACCGCGGCACCCTACGTCGTCATGCAGATCTGCACGCAATATCTCTACTCGCTCGATCGCGTGCGCGAGCGCACCGTGATCGGCCTCGTCGGAAGCGTCGTCATGGTCGGCGGCTGCTTTATCGCCGTGCCCTTCTATGGTGGCGAAGGCGCCGCGCTGGTCCGCTTCCTCGCCTTCACCGCCATCTGCCTGCTGATGGTACGGCGCATGGAGTTCGAGGGTTCGACGCGCGACATGATGATCAACCTTGCGAAAGTGACGATGGCAGCCATTTTCTGCGCCGCTGCCGCCTACAGCTTCGTTCAAGCCCTGCCGGGTATTGCAGGGCTGGTAGGCGCCATCATTGCGGGTGCCCTCGCCTATGGCATCGCTCTCAGGCTGTTGAAAGCAGTGCCGCACGAGGACATCGACGTCCTGCAGAAAATTGCGACGCGCCTGCCCGCCCGCGCGCATCCGATTGCTGTTCATGCTCTGGCGTTGCTGGCGCCGCGCCGAATGTGAGGAGAAGATAATGGCTGGTTGGGGAGCCGCCGAAGATCAAAGTGAAGCGAAAAGCATAAGATCGGCAGCAATGCCCATCACCTTCGCCGGCACGGTCGGGCTGTTCACCGCCGCCACCAAGCCATCGACAGGCACTGCAGTGCTGTTTCTCAGCCCTTGGGGCTTCGAAGAAATGTGCGTCCGCAAGTTCTGGCGCATTCTGGCGGAAGATCTCGCGGATATGGGCATAGCCAGCCTGCGTTTCGACTATGCCGGCACCGGCGATGCGCTTGACGTCCCCGATGGCGGCGAAGGTTTGTCGTCGTGGGAAGACACGGCGTTTGCCGCGGCGACAAAGTTGACGTCACTCTCCGGCTGCGACCGGCTGATTCTTATCAGCCAGGGACTCGGCAGCACCCTCGCCGCTCCGCTGGCGGAACGTCTTTCCAATATCGACGGGATCGCCTTTCTCGCACCGGTCATCTCGGGGCGGGCGCATTTGCGCGAACTGGCGATCTGGTCGAAGATGATCGACGAGAGCATGGGGCTTTCTGAAACGCAACGACAGACCGAAGGTGTTACCGTTGCCGGCCTGCGTATGCCGGATACTGTTGCCGACGCCGTCAAGAAACTCAATCTGATGAGCCTTGCCGGGCTCGCGACGCCGAACTGCCTGGTGCTGACGCGGCCCAATCGCCCCGGCGACGCGGACTTTGCCCATCATCTCAAAACATTGGCTCCGCATGTCGATCAGGCTGTATATGAAGGCTACGACGATCTGGTGTCCAACCCGACTATCGCCGTGATGCCGGCAGAGACGGGCCGTGCGGTCGTGGAATGGACAGGAGCGCTCGCCGGCAAAAGCCATGCCACGGCATCGATCCGTTCCGAGGCAGCAAGCGCTGCGCCTCTCGTCGGTGACGGTTTTGTCGAGACGCCGCTGCGTTTTGGCAACCACCAGCGTCTCTTCGGCATTCTCTGCGAGCCCGAGGGCAAACGGACAGGCGCTACGGCGCTGCTGTTGACCACCGCCTATGACAGAAGTGCCGGCTGGGGGCGCATGTCGGTAATCATGGCCCGCGCGCTTGCCCGCGATGGCATTGCCTCGCTGCGCTTCGATACCGCCAATGTCGGGGATAGCCCACCGCTTCCCGATGCACCGGAGCAGGTGCTCTATTCAAGGGAGCAGCAGCACGACGTCGCGGAAGCACTCGACCTGCTGGAAACCCGCAAGCTTCTGCCGACCTTTGTCGTCGGCCGCTGCAGCGGCGGCTATCTGGCCTTCCAGGCCGCTGTGCACGATGCCAGATGCCGGGGCCTCGTGACGGCCAACCCCTACAGCTTCTCCTGGGACGAAAGCCGATCAGTCGATGAAGCCCTGCGCTTCGCACCGCGATCCCTCGAAACCTACGGGCGTAAATTCCTGCAACTGGATACGCTGAAGCGGCTGGTCGGCGGGCAGATCGACGCGAAAAGCGCCTTGCGTAACCTTGCCACGGTATTGAGCCGCCGCGCGACGCGCTCGACCCGCAGGCTGCTCGGCATCCTGCCCTTCCTCGCCGGCACCCAAGGGCCAGTCATCAACGGCTTCCGCGCGCTCTCCAGACGCCGGGTCGACATATCGCTGATCTATAGTGCCCACGACATCGGTCTCGATCATCTCCATGAGCAGTTCGGACAAGATGTCTCCGGCCTGAAGCATTTCCCGGAGATACGTCTTACTCTTATTGCCGAGGCAGATCACAATCTCACTCCACCCGATGCGCGCAGGATCTATCTGCAGGAAGTGAAGGAAATGGGATTGAGGCTTGGAAAGGCGTGAATCTCGTTTGAGATCGTCGCCCGCAATACTCGCCATCTCAGGCCGTTGTTGTATAGTTAGCCCATGAGGCTCCTGATCGTCGAAGACAACCGCGAACTGGCGTCCTGGCTCGGCAAGGCGCTGCGTCAGGCGCAATATGTCGTCGACATCGCCTACGACGGCGAGGACGCCGAACACATGCTGAAGGTCGCAGCCTATGCCGTCGTCATTCTGGACCTGTCGCTGCCAAAAATGGATGGGCTGACGCTGTTGAAACGCCTGCGCCAGAGCGGCAACAAGGTGCCGGTCATCATTTTGACGGCCAATGCCAGCCTGGATGGCCGCGTTGCCGGTCTCGATAGTGGCGCCGACGATTATCTGGCCAAGCCTTTCGAGATTGCCGAACTCGAGGCGCGCATACGCGCTGCCGTGCGCCGCGGACACGACCGCGCCGCGCCGGAAATCGCTATCGGTGACCTGTTGTTCGATGGCGGAACCAGGCAATTCTACCTTGCCGGCGAAGCACTGTCGCTAACCCCGCGCGAACATGCCGTGCTCGAGCACCTCGTCATGAAGGCCGGAACGACGGTGACCAAAACGACCCTCTCCGAGAGCATCTTCGGCTTCGACGATCTCGCCGATACCAGCGCCATCGAAATCTACGTCCACCGCGTCCGCAAGAAGCTCGAAGGCAGCACCGTGCAGATCGCGACGCTGCGCGGGCTGGGTTATCTCCTTCGCCATGCGCAATGAGGACGCTCCCCGGACAAAAGGACACCTCAGCCGAACCATTCGGGCATTGACGAGCAGCCTGCGCGCCCAATTGTTTGCCTGGGTAGTGCTGACATTGATCGGGGCGATCTGCGTCAATCTCTATCTCAGCTTCCGTTCGGCCGATGTCACCGCCAAGCTCGTCACCGACCGCATGTTGCTCGCCTCGGCCCGCGTCATTGCCGAGGCCGTACATGTCGATCCCAATGGCAATGTCCAGCTCGATATACCGCCATCTGCACTGGAGATGTTCGATACGGGCTATGGCGACCGCGTCTTCTATCAGGTGGTGACGGCCTGGGGTAACCTCATAGCAGGCTATCCGGGCCTGCCTCGGCCGACACGGCAGCAGGCCGCCGAGGACATGATCTTTCGCACCGACGAGATGCGGCTGATGATGCTGGATCATCCGATCGTAGGTCTCGGCCAGGACAGCACGATTTCCGTCACGGTCGCCGTCACCCACCATAGCCAGTACGCCATGCGCCGCCGACTATGGCTCTCGGATTTTACCAAGCAGCTCGTGCTCGTACTCATCGCCGGCGTGGTCACCATCCTCGGCCTCCAGCGCGGCCTGTCGCCAGTGCTGCGGCTGCGCGACGCCGTACGCGAACGCGGCCGCGAGCGGCTGGATCCGCTCGGACCGGATATGGTGCAGAGTGAACTGCGCCCCTTGGTCCACGCCCTCAACGATCACATGGAGCGGGTGCAGAACCAGATGGCGGCGCAACGCCGCTTCGTCTCCAATGCCGCCCACCAGCTGCGCACGCCGCTTGCCCTCATCTCGACGCAGGCAAGCGTGGCCGCGCGCGAAACGGACGACCGCAGCCGCGACGAGGCGCTCGCCGCCCTGCGCTCCAGCACGCGGCATGTGACGCGGCTCGCAAGCCAGCTGCTGACACTTTCCCGCGCCGAGCCCGGCAGCCGCCGGCCGCGAAACGACACGATCGATCTCGCGGAAACGGCCCGGCAGGTGCTGCAGATCCTGGCGGAAGAGGCATTGCGCCGAAATATCGACCTCGGGTTGGAAGCGGACGAAACGCCGGTGCACGTCGAGGGCGATGGCACGATGCTGCGTGAGATGATGGTCAATCTCGTCGATAATGCCCTGCGCTATACGCAGGCCGGCGGGCGGGTAACAGTCGGCATCGGCCGGGAAGGCGACACCGCGCTGCTCTGGGTCGAGGATAACGGGCCGGGCATTCCGGAGGCCGAGCGCGCTCAGGTGTTCGAACGCTTCTATCGCATCATGGGTACGGAACCCGAAGGCAGCGGCCTCGGCCTTGCCATCGTCCGCGAAGTCGTCGACGGAGCGGGTGGCTCGGTCACGCTTGGCGACGCCGCCGGCGGCGGACTGCTGGTGAAGGTACGACTGCCCGCCGCATGACATGCGGCAAATTCGGAGTGCTCCACTCATCTCCCCCGCCAGCAAGGAGAAGGGGTTTATTACGCCCGCGCAACAAAAAAAGGCCGGGCAAGATGCCCGGCCCCCGGCCTTGGGAGGTGCCAGTAATTGGTGGCTTAATGCGTGTCGAGGCTCTGCTGCGGACGCCAGCGGGTGATGTGGTTCTCGATGAGCGTCATCACGTATTCGGCGCCGAGCGTCACGATCATCACCAGAATGATCGCGGCGTAGAGGCCGGCTGCGTCATAGGTGCCCTTCGCGATCGAAATCAGGTAGCCGATACCAGCGAGCGAACCGACGAACTCGCCGACGATCGCACCGATGATGGCGAACGAGAACGATACGTGCAGGCTGGCGAAGATCCAGCTCATCGCCGACGGCAGGATGACGTTGCGGGTGACCTGCCAGTTGGAGGCGCCGAGAATGCGGGCATTGGCGATCATGTTGCGATCGGCTTCGCGCACACCCTGGAAAGCGTTGGCGAATACGACGAAGAACACCATGATGAAGGCAAGCGCCACCTTGGACGGCAGGCCCAGGCCCATGATCATCACGAAGATCGGCGCGAGAACGACGCGCGGGATCGAGTTGATCGCCTTGATGTAGATCGACAGGATATCCGAAGCGAGCTTGTTGCGGCCGAGAGCGACACCGACGAGCACGCCGGCGACCGAGCCGATGACGAAACCGATCAGCGCTTCTTCCATGGTGACGCCGAGATGGTACCAGAGCGAACCGCTCTCGGTGCCCTCGGTGATCCACTCCCACATGCGCATGGCGATGCCGTAAGGGCTGGAATAGAAGAAGGGATCGATCCAGTGAAGGTCCGAAGCGATCTGCCAGAGGCCAAGGATGGCGGCGAGAATGGCGACCTGCCAGAACAGCACGACATATTTGCGGCGAGTCATCGCCTTCAGTGCTGCGGCTTCGATTTCCGCGTCCGAGGTGCCGGCGCGGAAGATCGGGGCATTGCCTGCTTCAAGAGCTGTGTTTGCCATGATCAATCCTCCCCTTATGCCGCTTCTGCGGCACGGCGATAGCTGGTTTCGACTTCTTCGCGAAGGTCGTCCCAGATCGTCTTGCAATAATCGATGAAGTTCTGCTCGTAACGGATTTCAGAGACGACACGCGGGCGCGGCAGGTCGATCTTGTAGACCGATTTCACCGTCGCAGGCCCAGCCGTCAGCACATAAACCTTGTCGGCAAGTGCGACCGCCTCTTCGAGGTCGTGCGTCACGAACACGACGGACGCCTGACGCTCGGCCCAGAGCTTCAGGAGTTCTTCGTGCATGACCGTGCGGGTCTGCACGTCGAGCGCCGAGAAAGGCTCGTCCATCAGCAGGATTTCCGGCTCGTTGATGAAGGTCTGCGCCAGCGAAACGCGCTTGCGCATGCCGCCCGAGAGCTGATGCGGATAGTGATGCAGGAATTTCGTGAGGCCGACGCGAGCCAGCCAGTCCTTGGCGCTCTTTTCCGCCTCGGCCTTCGACTTGCCGCGAAACAGCGGGCCAGCCATGACATTCTCGATGACATTCTTCCACGGAAAGAGCGCATCTGTCTGGAAGGCGAAGCCGACGCGCGGGTCGATGCCGTTGACCGGGCCGCCCATCAGGCGGACTTCGCCAGCGCTTGGCTTGGCAAGGCCGGTGACGAGATTGAGCGTCGTCGACTTGCCGCAGCCTGTCGGTCCGACAACAGCGACGAACTCGCCGCGCTCGACGGTCATGTTGAAATCGCGCAGTGCGGTCAGCGACTTGCCGGTCGGCGAAACGAAGCGGCGGCTGACATTGATGAGCTCGATCGCCGGGGTGCGGCGTTCATCCTGTTGCATGGTGCTGATCCTGACGCGTGCCTTCGGGGCGTGCACGCAAAGCCCAGTGAACTGCGAAGTCCTTTGAACCACCGCTTCCGACACCGGTCGGAAGCGGCGTTAAGACTGCTTACCTGACGTTCTTGACGAATTCCGTCGTGTAGGTCTTCGATAGATCGATCGTCTTGCCCTTCACGTTCTTGGAGAACTGCGAGAGCACGGCGAGAACGGTCTTCGGACCATCTTCCGGCATCACGCCATCCGCCGTGAACATTTCCTTGCCGGCGTCGAGAGCCTTGATGTAGCCGTCCTTGTCGCCGACGTAGAAGTCCTTCGGCATCTTGTCGGCAATCTCGGCGGCGGAGTGCGTGTTGATGAAGCGCAGCGTCTTCACGAAGGCATTCGCCAGCTTCTGCACTTCTTCCTTATGGGCGTCGACCCATGCGGCATCCATATAGAGCGAAGCGGCCGGATATGTGCCGCCGAGCGCTTCCTCGGTGCCCTTGAGGGTGCGCAGATCGACCAGAACCTTGGCTTCGCCAGTCTTCAGCAGGCGGGAAATCGTCGGCTCGGTGGTCATGCCGACCTGGATGGCATCCTGCTGCATCGCGGCGATGAAGGTCTGGCCGGCACCGACCGGAACTGGAGTGATGTCTGCGGGCGACAGGCCGGCCTTCGACGCCATATAGAGCGTCAGGAAGTTGGTCGACGAGCCGAGGCCGGTGACGCCGGCGCGCTTGCCCTTCAGATCGGCGAAGGACTTGATGTCAGGATATTTGGACGACACCAGCTCGACTTCACCAGGTGCCTGGCTGAACTGCACGACGGACTTGATGAACTTGCCTTTGGCCTGCAGGTCGACACAGTGGTCGTAGAAACCGACGACGCCCTGAACGGCGCCTGCCAGCAGCTGGTTTTCAGCGTCGACACCGGCGGATTCGTTGAGAAGCTCGACCTCGAGGCCTTCATCCTTGAAGTAGCCGAGGGATTCGGCGAGCTTTGCCGGCAGATAGATCTGCTTTTCGTAGCCGCCCACCATGATGGAAATCTTGTCGGCCGCATTGGCGGCCGTTGCCGCAAGCGAGGCAGCTGAGATGACGAGGGAAAGGGCTACGGTATGAAAAAGGCTGCGCGATGGACGCATCAATGTCTCCTCCAGTTTGAATGGCTGCGCCACACGACGCTGCGAAAATGTGCTTCCTCCACGAAGCTCGCCGAACCTAACGTGAGCAACCTTTCAGTCAGCTTTCAGCACACAATCCCTGTAAGGCAGCATTGCAATTTTGTTTCGGTGGTGCCGGCGGCGCGATTATGGCCGCTGGCGCTGCCTTCTACTTCGGGCTCGGAGATGAGGCCTCGAAGCATCCGGTCAAAACCGGAAGCGATACTGGAGCTACTTGGCCGTCTTCACGAATTCCGTCCTGTAGCTCTTCGACAGGTCGATCAACTTGCGCACCCAATCTTTCATTAAGCTGAAAAGAGCTCCCGCGGCTATTCTGGAGCGGATAGTCCGATGACATCAATGGTCGTTATCGCCATCGCATTGTAGAGCCGGATCACTTTGCAACGGGAGGCATCGGCCGGTCTTGGCAATTTCCCTTCGGCGACTATCTAAAATCTATCGCTTTCGCCGAGAGGACGCCCCATGCAAACGGCAGCTGCAGCTCTCATTTTAACGACAATCATGATCGCCGGACCGGCTGCGGCGATCTCACGCTACGAATCGCCGGGCAAGGACTGCGCCGCCGTGCAGCAGCTTATTGCAAGAGAGCGCGCCGTCATTTTGCGCTATCCCGCACGCAGCAACCGTCTGATCCTCTATGATCGCTATGTGGCCGACAGTACTCAATGCGGTATGTCCGACTATGCAGCACGCGCCTATGTTCCGACCAGGGACAACCCGCTTTGCCCGGTCTACAATTGCAGGCCGTCTTCGGTCTTCAATCCACATTGACGCGAATCGGCTTTTCCGCCGCCTATTCACCCGCCTTGGCACAAGGCCTTACAGAAAAAGACTTTTGGTTGAACTCCTCTCATATTTAACACACATTTTGCGGGCAGGTTACGCACATGCCGCTTACTCTATTGTGTCGTAGGTAAGGTGGCGTCCACCGGGGCCCCCTATACTGATAAGGAGATTGCGCAGTGAGTGCAAAAGTACCGAATCCGATCGACGCTTACGTCGGCTCCCGTGTGCGCACACGGCGGTTAATGCTCGGCATGAGCCAGGAGCGGCTCGCCGAACAGATCGGTGTCACCTTCCAACAGGTGCAGAAATACGAAAAGGGCAGCAACCGCATCGGCGCCAGCCGGCTGCAGGCCATTGCCGGTGTGCTCGCCATCCCGGTTGCGTTCTTCTTCCAGCAGGATAGCAACCAGCCGCTGAACACGGACGGCCTGGGTATGATCAACGGTCTCGAAGATCTGTCGGAGTTCCTGACTTCCAAGGAAGGCCTGAACCTCAACAAGGCCTTCATGAAGATCACCGATCCGAGTATCCGCCAATCCGTGCTAACGTTGGTCAAATCCCTGGCGAGTGCGTCCGAACCACAGACCGGCCATTCACCACGAGCTACCGACACCTCGATCAGCCTTCACAGCTGAGATTCGGATGACCGAATAGAACAGAACAAAGGCGTGCATCGGCCCGATGCGCGCCTTTGTTCTTTCAGCTTCGACGTTCATACGCCGTCATCAATCGCGAAAGAGCTATTTTGCTTGCCGATCTGGTATCAAGCTCCCTTCTTTTGCGTATAAAAGATTGCATTTATACTTTATGAACAACCAAAAATAGTGTCACGCTTTATGTCACGCGCCAAGTCGTGAAACACTCGTTATGATTTGCTCATATTCTCGGTCGGATAGGTTCATCCGCCCGGAATTGGGGGGGCAATAGAGGGTGTAGCATGACAGCAATATTTCCGATCGGAGCAGCAGACCAGGATCCGGACTCTCTCAAGGAACTGGCGTCGATCGCTCGACTTATCACGTATGCGCGTCAGAGCGCGAAAAACCTAAATGCGGAGTTTCCGGTCTGGTGCCTGGATCTGGCACTCGGGGCGGTATTGCAGGAAATGTATGCAAACGGCCTGCAGGCATCCCTGTTCGAAGAGGGCGCAGACGCGGCGAATCTGGCCATGGCGCATTGATCGATCCGCAGCAAACTTTGAGGGGAAGTGCGTAAAATGCCGGTATGGTTGGAGTACCCTATCGGCATTCTCCCTGGACCAAGGGAATGCATCGGGACCATAAGACGGAGCATTTCCAGGAAAAGTGCTGAGCGATTGTCCGTACGGACTGCGTGAAGAAACAAAAGACTAAGTGTTCTCGCTCTCAGAAGAAGGGCGAAAATACTCCGAGATTACCTAACTGCCATTCGCGCGCGGCTGAACACCTGCCACGAAAATTGCGATGCACTGACGCAAATGCCGCAAGCGCGTATCTCGGTCCGGCCAATCGTCGGGATGGCCAGGTTTGGAAATCATCGCCCCGAAAATCATGGTCATCAGCATACGCGCGCCGCTTAGGACATCGTCAATCTCGATCAAACCGCGCTGACATTGCTGGTCCAGCCAGTCGGCAAGCATCTGCTGCGACTGTTTTGCCCCGTAGGTGTGCAGCAGCATCGCCACCTCCGGATATCTTTGGGATTCGCTCATGGCGAGATGCACAAAGGCTTCGCGCTCGCGCTCCCTGGCTTCGTCGATGTCAATCATGAAAATCTGCTCGAGCGCCTCGTCGAGCGGCAGATTCTCGCTCGGGTCGCGCGGCAGGGCCAGCATGGAAGCGCGATGTTCCGCGACGATCGCCATGAAGAGGTCTGTCTTGCCGGGAAACAGGCGATAAAGGGTCTGCTTCGAGATCTTGCAGCGCGCAGCGACGAGATCCATCGTCGTACCGCCGTAGCCGAGTTCGTAGAATGTGTCGCGTGCCGCTTTGACGATCTCGGCCCGCCGCGCGTCGTCGCTCACGGTCTTGGGACGGCCGCGCGGGCGGCGTATCGCGGCCTGATCCGCCATACCTCCCCGCTCTTTTGTCCGTACCTCCATCTTAACCTCGACGACTGAATGCGATTGACATTTCAACCAATACAAATATTTTCCGTACGACCCCGTACTGTAAATAAGGCAACAGGAAATAGCAACGTGCGAAAGCTTGCCTCTTCCACCTCTGCATCCGTATCTCCCACGGTATCCACTCGCCTTCTGTCCACCCGCACGGCGCTGATCGCCGCGGGTGTTGCCGCCATGACGCTTTTGGCCGGCTGCAATGACCAGAAGGCTGCACAGAACAATGCACCCGTCGTAAAGATCGACGTCAGCGCCATGGCGCTGCACCCGCAATCGGTCGCCATCACCGCCGAGCTGCCCGGGCGCACCAGCGCTTACCTCGTCGCAGAAGTGCGGCCACAGGTCGGCGGCATCATTCGCAATCGTAATTTCAAGGAAGGTAGCGAGGTCAAGGAGGGCGACGTTCTCTACGAAATCGATCCGGCCTCCTACCAGGCGTCCTATGACAGCGCAGCCGCTGCCCTGCAGAAGGCGCAGGGCGCGGTGCCGAGCGCTCAGTCGAAAGTGGACCGTTACAAAAGCCTCACGCAGCAGGATGCGGTGAGCAAGCAGAACCTGGACGATGCGATTTCCACCCTGGCACAGGCGAATGCCGACGTGGCTTCCGCAAAAGCAGCCCTTGAAACGGCACGCATCAATCTCGACTACACCAAGATGCGCGCGCCGATCGGCGGTCGC
>NZ_JAELTU010000956.1 GCF_016429015.1 Rhizobium sp. ASV20 | reverse complement strand
CCCCCCCCCCCCCCCCCCCCCCCCCCCCCCCCCCCCCCCCCCCCCCCCCCCCCCCCCCCCCCCCCCCCCCCCCCCCCCCCCCCCCCCCCCCCCCCCCCCCCCCCCCCCCCTTTTTAATGATCCGGCGCCCACCGAGATCTACACTCCAAGAATTTCGTCGGCAGCGTCAGATGTGTATAAGAGACAGGTACCGGAGCGACGAGCGGCGAAAAAGTAGCGTTCCCGTCGGCCGCGAGATCGAACACCGTATGCCTCTCCAGCGCCTTGGTGACATCGTTGACGTCGCCGTCCAGATGCTCGACGGGAATGAGGTT
>NZ_JAELTU010000955.1 GCF_016429015.1 Rhizobium sp. ASV20 | reverse complement strand
CCCCCCCCCCCCCCCCCCCCCCCCCCCCCCCCCCCCCCCCCCCCCCCCCCCCCCCCCCCCCCCCCCCCCCCCCCCCCCCCCCCCCCCCCCCCCCCCCCCCCCCCCCCCCCCCTTTTAATGCTCCGGCCACCACCGAGATCTACACTCCAAGAATTTCGTCGGCAGCGTCAGATGTGTATAAGAGACAGGGTCAGACTGCTGCGGCTGGCGCAGACGAATGGCGCAATCCGCGTGGCGCATGTTCACATCCAACTCCTCGTTGTCGAGGATGAGCTGGATCTGCATGTCAGGATAGAGCTGCAGGAATTCCTGTAT
>NZ_JAELTU010000954.1 GCF_016429015.1 Rhizobium sp. ASV20 | reverse complement strand
CCCCCCCCCCCCCCCCCCCCCCCCCCCCCCCCCCCCCCCCCCCCCCCCCCCCCCCCCCCCCCCCCCCCCCCCCCCCCCCCCCCCCCCCCCCCCCCCCCCCCCCCCCCCCCCCTTTTACTGATACGGCCACCACCGAGATCTACACTCCAAGAATTTCGTCGGCAGCGTCAGATGTGTATAAGAGACAGCATCACCGCCATGTTCATGCCGCGCGCCGCGGGCGACAGGCCGCATGTCGTGCCGGCCGGATGCACCAACCTGGCGCTGATGGGCCAGTTCGTCGAAACATCGAACGACATCATCTTCACCATGGAC
>NZ_JAELTU010000953.1 GCF_016429015.1 Rhizobium sp. ASV20 | reverse complement strand
CCCCCCCCCCCCCCCCCCCCCCCCCCCCCCCCCCCCCCCCCCCCCCCCCCCCCCCCCCCCCCCCCCCCCCCCCCCCCCCCCCCCCCCCCCCCCCCCCCCCCCCCCCCCCCCCCTTTAATGACACGGCCACCACCGAGATCTACACTCCAAGAATTTCGTCGGCAGCGTCAGATGTGTATAAGAGACAGGCCTTGAAGAGATTAGCCATCGGCACGACGATAGCACCAAGACGGAGGCAAGCCGTGTTCCGGCCGGCTCACCCATCTTGGAATTGAAGGGGTTGCAGAAGCGCTACGGCTATGTCGAGGCGTTGAA
>NZ_JAELTU010000130.1 GCF_016429015.1 Rhizobium sp. ASV20 | reverse complement strand
GCACCAGAATGACGGCCCAGATCAACTGATCTATGCCGCGCAAGCAGTCGAACAGGCGACGGAATCCGAAGCGCAACGGCGCGAAGAACACCACGTTTCGCGCACCGAAGAATGACAGCGGCACGGCTATGAGCGCCGCGGCCAACGTGCCGAGAAAGGCTATGGCAACGGTCTGCTGCATAGCGGCGAAAAGAGCGGCAAAAGACCATGTCGCGACATCATGCCATCGAAACATTTGCGAGAGGATCAGCAAAAGTCCGTTTTCCGACACCAACCCTCCATAGAGACGAGCAGGCGTAAGGCCATAATGCGAAAAGAGGAGAGCGGTGAGCGCGCAAATAACGAGTCCGAGGACGGCGCGCACGAGATATGTGAGCGGCTGCGGCGCGAACACCTCGGGGCAAAGTCGTACCGCCTCCTCCATGTCGATGGCTCCTATCGGCTTTTGATGCGATGCGCTCATCCTCTACTTCCTTCTAGAATTGCATGGCGCAGCCGCTCGGAGAGCAGGTCCGCGATGAAGACGACGCCGACGATCATGATCACCATCGCGCTAAGCTCCTGATAGTAGTTGAAGCTGACCACATAGTAGAGTTCCTGGCCAATGCCTCCGGCCCCGACAAGGCCGATGATGGACGCGGAGCGAATATTGATCTCAAGCCGCATCACCGTGTAGGACAGAAGTGTCGGCAACACCTGCGGCAGGACCGCAAAACGCACCTTCCAGAGCCAGTCTGCGCCCGCAGCTTCCAACCCCTCCAGCGGGCGCGGATCGACCGCCTCGTTGGCCTCGGAAAAGAGCTTGCCAAGGGACCCCGTCGTATGAACGGCGATTGCCAGAATGCCGGCAAGAGGTCCAACGCCATAAGCCCAGACGAAGCACAGTGCGAAGACGATGTCTGGCACGCTGCGGCATAGATCGAGACAGCGGCGGATCAGATGAAAAACGGGCAACGCCGCGAGATTTCGCGCTGCGCCGAAGCAGAGCGCAAAGGCAGCCCCTGCCCCGAGTACCGTCCCGATCAGCGCGATTGCCGCCGTGTCCAGCAAGAGCCTTGCATAGTCGCCGGCGCGATAAAACCAATAGGCAACGGATCCCTTTGTCTCGCTATCATCAAAGAGCCGGGCAAGAGTAAGATCGGGCAAGGTCCGCTGTACATAATCGCCGATATGCGGCATCCCGGCGATCAATCTTGCCAGCGAGAAATCAGCTTCGTAACCCGCCAGCATTGCCGCCAATAGCAACGCCGTCCAAACCAGACCGCTGTAAAGACGCCGGCGTGAAAGAAGCGCACGGTATTCAGTCTCGACGCGGGCAACCGCATCGAGACTGTCGCCACCATTTCCGGCCGTCTGCGTATTCATGATAACCATCGGAAATAGCGCCTTTATCGATTTAGGACTTGCGACGAGCCTGCATCTGCGCCTCGCGCATCTTCACGATGCCGTCGAAGAAGTCACGGCCGACGGATTTGTAGCCGAGGCCATCGCCTTCCTGCACTGCGATGTAGATGTCGTGATGGTCTTTCGGCAGAGCCATCAGGAAGTCGGTAAAGTCCTTGCGGAATGTTGCCGGCAGAGCCGAGCGCACGGTCCAGGGGCTGTTTGGGATCAGGCCCGATTGCCACAGGATACGGATCTGCTTCATGTCGAGCAGGCCCTTGCCGACCATGCTATGGAACACGCCGGTGGTGAAGCCTTGGGCGATATCCCCCTGCTGCGAACTCCAACCAACGCCCGCATCATATTGCCCCTTGAGGACGGCAATAACGCTTTGCTCGTGACCACCACTAAACCCCGTCGAGCCGAAGAAGCTTGCCGGATCGTAACCCTGCTCCTTGAGGTCAAAGTTCGGAATGAGATACCCCGATGTGGAATTGGGATCGCCAAAGGCCAAAGACTTGCCCTTAAGGTCTTCGAGTGTCTTGAGGGACGAATCCGCCTTGACGTAAAGAACCGAATAGTACCCGGGCGTACCGTCCTTTTCGATCGACACGGCCATCGGCTCGACGCATTTGCAATCCAGCCAGAGGCCGGCATAGCTCGACGCGCCCAGTAGCGATATATCCACCTGGCCTGCCGCCATGGCATTCATAATGCCTGCATAGTCGGAGGACGGGTAGAGCTTGACTGGAACATTGAAAGTCTTCTCAATCAAGGATTTAAAGCCGTTATATTCAGCAAGGCCGCCACCGGAATTTTCCGAACCGAGAATGCCGATGCGGATTTCCGGAACCTGCGCCTTCCAGCTGGGATCGGCGGCGGATGCGGTAGAAGTAATGCCTGCCAGGCTGATGAGGGCTGTAGCGGCCATGCGTAGGGCGCGCGAAATCATTACAGTAACTCCTGTGTCGGTGAACAGCGATGTTTTCCAAAATGAAACGTCAGCCGGACGCGGCTTGAATGTCGACGGATGTAACCGCTTCGTTGACGTCATGCTCCTCGCCGCCTGCGTAGATCAGGCGCAATGCGGCGCGGTCGAGAGCTGTGGCCGGACCATCGAAGACGATCCTGCCATTCGCCATACCAATCACGCGGTCGCAATATCTACGCGCCGTGTCGATTGTATGCAGGTTGCAAAGGACGGTGATCCCGTCCTCGCGATTGATTGATCTCAGCGCGTCCATGACGACTGTCGCGCTCTTGGGATCGAGCGAGGCGATCGGCTCATCGGCAAGAACGAGCTTGGGCTCTTGCAGCAACGTTCGGGCAATGGCAACGCGCTGCTGCTGACCTCCAGAGAGACTGTCGGCGCGCTGGGTCCACACATGGGCCATATCGAGACGATCCAGTGCCTTAACGGCAAGCACCCTTTCGCGCATGCCAAAATGCTTGAATATGAGCGGCAAGAGACCACCTTGGCTTGCCCGGCCCAGCAAAACATTGGTCAATACATCCAGCCGGCCGACAAGATTGAACTGCTGAAAGATCATGCCGCAATCGGCTCTCCATTGCCGCAGTGCCGCGCCTTCCAACCTCGTGATGTCGCGGCTGCCAAACGCGACACTGCCAGTCGTTGGCTCGGTCAAGCGATTGATCATCCTCAGAAGCGTCGACTTGCCGGCGCCGGAACGACCGATAACACCGACCATTTGTCCCTTCGGAATGTTGAGATCGATGCCGGCGACCGCACATTTTCCCCCGAAACTCTTGCTGAGACCGGCAATGACGAGGTCGCCCATCAGATCGCCGCCTCTCTAATCCGGGTGTCGGTGCCACTGCATCGACAATCGGGAGAACTCTCTTGGACAAATCGGCTCATTTCATGTGCTCGTCAGCAGCGTTTCCCGCTGTCATCTCATTGATCTCCAGCGTGTTATCGATGGTGAATTGCACTCGGTCTCCGGCCCAGACCACCTCCGAATAGGCGATCGGGATGCCTTTGGTGTCTGCGTCGATCTTGTGGGTTATCAGCACCGGTTGCTGTGGCGGCAGGCGCAGGATGCGCGTCATCTCGGCCGTCGGCATGCGGGTGGAAATGATGGTCTTCAGTCGAAAATAGTCATGGACCCCATAGCTTGCATAGATCTCGGTCAACCGTCTAAGGCCACGTCGTGCCTTGTCGATATCGGGAAAGCGATCTACGGGGTGGTAGGCCGTGGATATACTGATCGGAACGTCGTCGGCAAAGCCATAGCGTACGATCCGATAGACCGCGGCACCTTCCGGAATGATCAAAGCTTCCGCAACGCTTGTCGACGCGTCAACGACCTCCTCGCTGACGGGTTGGTCGGTTGAAGCACGCCCCTGTTCGCCGATGTTGCGAGATACCCGGGTCCGCAGCGAGATCTTGTAGTCGATGACATCTGAGCGTTGAACGAAGCTACCCTTGCCGCGCTCAGTCCGAATAAGCCCATGCGCCGACAATTCGGAGAGGGCCCGGCGCACGCTATGGCGCCCGCCGCCCAGACGCTCAATCAGGTTGGGTTCGCTCGGAAGCAGGCTTCCAACAGGATAGATGCCGGCCTCAATGTCGGCCCGAAGCCTCTCGGCCAGATCTTGCCACCCAATTGCAGGATTTCTACTCATCGCCGATACTCATTCGAACGTCCAATAAAGCCATTCGAATGAGTAGTCGCGCCGGGTGACAGTTGGATGACGAATGCGAGAATATTTTACGATGCTGAGAGGAAAGCGCGATCCGATCTGAATGAACCGCGCCAGTTTTCTGGACCGGCGGAGGTTGGATTTTTCCGGCTACATTCAGGAAGGCCGCCTGGTTGCGCTTTCCGATTTTATCAGCGAGATCGGCACCTTATTGCCGATCGCACCATGAGGCGGATCTTCATTGTCGTATCGACGACCCTTAAGACGCGCATGGGATCCGGGTCACTTTGCAGAGAAAAAGTGGCATGCTCGGCATGGGGTCCCTCCCGTTTGAAGGCAAGGAGGATGCCGGCCTGATCAATGTCGGGCAAGCAGAGGATTTCAGCACTTCCCTGCAGCAGGTTCTTTTTCAGCGCCGACAGCTTTGCGATGATCCGCGGTGGTCATATCGATCTCTCCATTTCTCGGAGCGATGCAAGTGGCCCCAAATGGCTATCTCGCCAACTAGACGATCCCCGGCAAACTGATCAGGGGCACGGGTGGTGCCAGCTATCTGCTTGCCGGTGTCAAGCACGTGATAGTCGTCATGGAGCACGAGGCCCACAGTGGGTCCAAAGTGTTAAGGCAGTGCAGCTTGCCTTTCACCGGCAGCCGCGTCGTTGATCCTTTGACGACGGACCTTGCCGCCTTCGCTGTGGCTAAGCGCGGCACACCGGAGATGATCTTGGTTGAACTTGCATCCGGCATGACAGAAGCTCGCGCGCAAGCGGAGTTTTCCGTCGCAATCGCAAGCGACCAGCAATCCGTGTCGGACAATTGTTCCCAACATCGCCATCTCGATCACCCTGCGAGGAGCAATTGCAGCGCCCCTCGCAGATGGACGAGTTCTCTAACTCACCCTCGAACTCTTCGCCTTTGCCGTCGCCGCTCACAATACTTTTTCTGTGTCCTGGCGCCCTAGCCATCCGGCTTAGAAGGCGCTCTTGACCACACCGCCATCGACCCGCAAAGCTGCGCCATTGGTCGCCGAAGACAGCGGGCTTGCCACATAGGCGACCATGGTCGCGATTTCCTCTGGCTGCGTGAAACGCTTGATCAGAGACGTAGGCCGGACTTTTTCGAAGAACTCCGTTTCGAACTGCGCGAAAGGTTTCCCATCGGATCCGGGTAGCGCGGCAACGAAATCGACGATCCCGCGTGACTTCGTTGGGCCTGGTAACACGCTGTTGACAGTAATCGCTGTGCCGGCCACGGATTCGGCGATGCCGCGCGCCGCGGCGATCTGCGCTGCCTTGGTCACACCGTAGTGTACCATCTCGGCTGGGATATGAAGACCGCTCTCGCTGGATATGAAGATGATGCGCCCCCAATTGCGCTGGCGCATTGATGGAAGGTAGAGGCGCGCGAGACGAACACCTGATAGCACGTTGACATCAAAGAACTGGCGCCAATCGGCGTCCGGGGTCTCCTCGAAAGGCTTGGGTTCAAATATCCCGAGATTGTTGATCAGGATCTCGACATTCGGGAAGTGCGTGACGATTGCATCGGCCACTTCCGCCGTTCCCAGATCGCCGGCAAACCCCAATACGCTGCCGTTTCCAAGCGCCGCCAATTCTCTGACAGCCCGATCAACGGCATCTTGGGTTCGCCCATTGACGATGACTTGGGCGCCCTCGCGAACCAGGGCGGCGGCGATTGCATAGCCGATGCCGGCGGTACTGCCGCTGACGAGACAAAGCTTACCATTGAGTTCAAGGTTCATGATACGTCTCCAATGAAAGACAGAAGAGGTATGGTGCGCTCAAAGTGCACGTTCCCTCTTGAGTGGGTGTTAGGTTTCGTAACCACCGGCAACGGTGGCGACGCGCAATTTAGTGGCCCTCGACAGTAAACAGGATCTCGGAGAAACCCACCACCGTCCTCTCCCTGTTCCAGTCGCGCTGGAGTTCACAGATAAGCTGAACCCACGAAATCGGGATACCTCCAGCCTGAACCAACCGCTGCAGGCCAGCTTCGTGCGCTTCCAATGATGTGCCGCCAACGCAGTCAACGACTGGATAGACATCGAAGCCCTCGCGAATGGCATCGAGCGCCGGATGGACTAGGCAGACCTCCGTCCATAGTGCCGCCATGATCAGTTTGTTGCGCTCCGTCGCCTTTACGGCCCGATTGAAATCCTCGTCTTCCCACGCATTGATCGACGTCCGGTCAATCGGCCTAACGTCAGGTAGCACCTCCGTAATCTGTTGGATGGTGGGCTGGTTTCGGCCGGATGTCACGTTTACCGTCGATAGAATGACCGGTATCTCGTAGAGCTTGGCGATCCGAGCGAGCGTGACGATGTTTTCTACCAGCTGACGCTTTGGGCGAGACGCAATCGATGACACCTGCACGGGCTGAAAGTCGATGATGACGACGGCCGCGTTTTCCGGGCTGAGGAGATCGTCCTCAAATGGGTCTCTTTTGTGAAGGAAGGATGTCATGGTCCCTCTTCCCTATTGTCCCGAAGGCGCGTCGCTGGCGTTGACATATTCGGTGTCGGTTGGACCTTCGCCCGTGACGTAGACCACCGCCGGCCGTTTGCCTGTGAAGGCGAAATGGGCGACGTTCGCAGGCTCGGTGTAAAATCCACCAGGCCCAAGCACAGTGGTCGCTTTATCATCTGCTTCGGTCCCATACCCGAAATGCCATTCGCCCGAGATCACGATCGCGGTGCGGTCGTCACGATGGGTGTGGGCGGCTATCCGGGTCTCGGCGGGAACACGAAGCTCTATCGCGTATGGTCCAGGCTCTTTCGGATCGCCGGAAAGGACGACCATTTGCACCCCCTTTAGCCCAGAGGTACCTGCACCGCCTTGATCGTGTGAAAGGGCGGAGATCTGATCAGCGCTCAGCCGCGTCTGCTTTAGCGTGTGCGGGACCGGGCTCCCTAGAAAGGCACGGATAGCTGCGACCGTCGGCTGCGTTTGCTCCTCCATCAGCCAGTGACCGGAATTCGCAATAACGACCTGGCGTACGTCGTCAGCTGCGAAGCGCATGACAAAGGCCATCGTCGGACCAAATGAATGATCGCCGCCGATTGCCAGTACGGGCATCTGAAGACGCCCATGAGAGACCGAGGCACGATTGTCGATTGCGTCCTGTTCGAATGCAGCGAACTGAAGGAAGCCGGCGTGCATACGGCCCGGCTTTGAATAGAGTTCCGCATAATGCTGTCTATCCGCTTCGGGAAAGTGGGTTTTGTCGGCAGAGAAGTCGTTCCAGAACCGGTCAAGATAGATGCGCTCACGGCCTGCAACCAGGCGTTCCATGTCGGGACCACCGAAGTGGAAATGCCAAAGCAGTGGTGTCTTGAGGATCTCGTCCCACGGCCCCACCCCGGGGACCGGTGCGTCCATCATCACCAGGCGCGTGGTGCGATCGGGATGCGCCTCCGCAAAAGCGAAGGCAACCATATTGCCGATGTCGTGGCCAACCACATCGGCCCGCGGCGCATCAAGTGCGTCCATAACCCCAGCGATATCCTCCGCCTGATTTTTCTTGGAAAAGCCATCGGTGGCGACCGCAGACAATCCCATCCCCCGTAGGTCTGGCACAATAACGGTGTGGTCGCGCATCAGCTCGGCTGCCAACGGCGCCCACATGTCGCCCGTGTCCCCGAAGCCATGTATCAAGACGACTGGCGGCCCTTTACCCCCGACGCGGACGTGGATCGTCGTTCCATTGGTCTTGATCTCTTCTGTTTGAATCGCACTGGGAAAATCCGTCGTGTCCGCCCAAACCGGCTGCGAAAGACAAACGAACGTGGCGACTGCCGAGACTAAGGGTTTCATTGGGTCTGCCTCCTGTCACATGTGGGAATATACTGTCGGCCTTCGCCGGAATTCTTGAGCGTTTGGAGCGTTTCTGGTAGAAAAAGCGCGCAACATCAGCCCTGCGATCCGATCAACCGTGCGGCGCGACAGAATTAGACAAGAAAAGATCGTAATGTTCATGACCCGAACCAATGGCCAGGATATGCTTGCTCGTGCTTAAGGCGAGACACTTGCTTGTTGCATGGGCGTTGGACGCGACGGCGGTGGATTAACCCCGGCCGCGATTTTCCAGTGGAGGGCGATGCGTGGAATCCGATCTTGCCTATTGCCACAGCCATATCCGCCAATATCAAGCGGATTCAGTTGCTCAGCTGGTAACTCCTGGACCGAAGAACAGTCGGCTGCTTGTCTCTCGACTATCCCGGGATACACCGGACCATGGCCTGGCAACGCCGCATCAGGCCGACGCAGTCTATTCCGTGTTGTTGCAATTGCGCGAGCAAACAGATCGGGAACTATTTCTCGATGAAAAATGCGTCCATCGTGGCTCATATGCAGCCCGGACCACCAGTATCGTCAATCATCTTGAGAAGCCGTGCGCCAATCTGCGCAGCGCATTCGACAACCTGATTTTCATCGTTCCGCAAAGCGTGCTCAACGAGATCGCCGATGACCGTGGCGTTGCACGCGTAAGCCAGCTTCGTTGCAAGCTTGGCGGCGTTCTGGATGAAACCGTTTGGCACCTCGGCAATGCCTTGCTGCCGGCACTTGCACGTCCTCGCGAAGTCGGTTCGATCTATGCAGAGCAGATCATGCTTGCAGCAAATACTTATTTTGCCCAGGCCTTCGGCGGCATGAACGCTGTTCAAAACCGTCTGGGCACGCTCGCTCCGTGGCAGCTGAGGCGCGCCCAGGAGGCAATGATGTCGCAAGCCGAAACCAATGTCTCCTTGAAGGAAATCGCATCTGCCTGCGGACTTTCGGTCAGCTATTTCATTCGCGCGTTTAAAGCCACAACCGGTGATCCACCTCATCGCTGGATGATGCGCCATCGCGTGGAACGTGCAAAATCGCTCCTGGCCGACACGGATGCAACCCTTTCAGACATCGCAATGACCTGCGCTTTCGCGGATCAAAGCCATTTTTCGCGCGTCTTCCGAGCGTTTGTCGGCGGCAGCCCCGCTGCCTGGCGACGGGCAATAAAGACCTGAAATGTGCAGTTGAACACCGAACCTTGCGGAGCCGAAACGTGGAATCCGACCAACAATATGCGCGCAGGCAAGTCCGACAGTTCCGAACTGATTCACTTTCACAGATTGTGACGCCCGGACTAAAGAACTCGCGACTTCTTGTATCGCGCATTCGGCGTGATGCTCCCGATCATGGTTTCGCGACTCCGGTCAGACCCGATGCTGTGTTCTCAGTACTGGTCCAGTTGCGCAAACAGGATAAGCGCGAGCTCTATCTCGAAGACAAGCTGGTTTATCAGGGCTCGTTCCAAAAGGGCACTGTTTCAGTGGTCAATCATTGGCAGCGTCCGAAGGCCAATCTGTTGAGCGCCTTCGACACCATCATCTTCACAGTGCCGCAGGCCGCACTGAACGAAGCCGCGGATGATCAAGGTGTGCGGCACGTCGAGGCGCTGGTCTGTGAGAATGAAGGCCGCCTCGACGAGACCGTTTGGAACCTTGCCCAGTCGCTCTTGCCCGCCCTTGAGCGTCCAGACGAAGTGGGATCAATGTATGCCGAACGCGTGCTGCTCGCCAGTACCACCTATTTTGCCCACATCTTCGGCGGCATGCGACCTTCGCCGGGCGCACGACTTCGTCTTACCACAGCGCAGGTCACTCGCGCAGTCGATCTGATGCTCGGACAATTCGATGCTGATATTTCCCTGTCCGCTTTTGCCGCCGAGATGGAACTCTCGCCCCGCCAATTCGCGCAGGCGTTTCGACGCACGACAGGAGAGCCGCCTGATCGGTGGATGCGCCACCAGCGCGTAGAGCGCGCGAAAGCGCTGCTGCGGCAAACCACGAAACCCATCTTCGAAGTAGCGACGTTGTGCGGTTTCGCAAGCCAGGCCCACTTCTCACGCGTCTTTACGGCAATCGTCGGTGTCAATCCAAGCATCTGGCGTAGGCAAGTCCTCAATTGAAGAATACGGCAAGTCCACGCCCACCATCGTTGACTGGCTATTGTCCTCTCGCAGCATAGCCCGAGAGCAGAGCCAATTGTCGCTCGATACAATATTAGTTGACGCGCGAACGCCTTGTTGTTGTCGGCAAGCTCCTTACGCAAAGCTATCCCGCCGGTGTTATTGGGCCGGCCGGCTTAAGCCAAACGATCTTGTTCACATCGTAGTCCGATTTTTGCACTGTCTGATAGGCTGCGCCGGGATCACTGCATATTGGTAGGTTGGTCTTGTTGAAAAAGATGGCTGCGTTGCCTGTGTATTTCCAATAGATGTCCACATCACCCTGAGTGATCGCTTTACGTATGATGGATGTTGCGCGAAGCTGTATCTTATCACCGACGGAAATATGGTTCGCATTGAGAACAGCCAGAACGATATTGTCGAGCCACGACACCTTCAGTGCCTTCCTTCGAGCTGACGACGACATCTACGGAAAGGAGGGAGCGCGATGAGTAAGATGGTCTCAGCTGAACTTCCCGCCAGCGCGGTCGCGAAAATACGCGCCGCCAGGGCGCAGGAGTGGGTAAAGACTGCCACGGACACCCCCTCCGCTGGCACGGGAATAGCAACGACCTCGGAAATCTGCGGCACCGGCCCTGCCACCACGCATGAATCAAAGCCAAGCACGAAGCCGCCAAACGACAATAGATAGATCGACTTATGCACGGGCGCGATTATTTCATCGTCCGGAACAGCTGAAGCGAGTGTTTCAGCTGGAAAAGAAGGAAAAAGTTCCATATTTCGGAGTTTTCGTTGCAGAATGGGCAACACTCGTACAGCTGCCAATAGACACCAACATCAGTGAGCCCTTTCAGTTTCACGACGCTTTAATCGAGATGTACATTTCAGGCTAATCCGTTCTGTCGCGCAGGTACCATTGCAGAGTTTCCGATATCGGCATACAGGAAGTGTCACGACGCGACACAAAGCTGAATGAGATCTCGACCCAAATGAACGATCTCGCTTGCGAAATGGCTGCGTAACATTAGGCAAGCCATTCTCATGTGGCATCGGCGTGGAACTGTTCCGACAGACCAGTTTCGATCTTAGCGCATGATCCAATTCCCAACCGTTCAGTTTTCAGGTTCGATCCGCTCTCACGTGGGCCGCCTCGATGATGTTCTAAGAGCAACGGATTAGCGCTTTGTCAGCGGCGGCATACAACGTCCTTCTTCCGGGGCTTGAGAGATGACAAGAACCCGCTCGACGTCGTTTGCGAAACGCCGAGGAGCACGGCGAAGACTTCAGCTGAAAAACCACGCAAAGCGGCGTGTCCCTGACCCATGGCGATCGTCTCTACTGGCCGAAACAAGGCGTTACCACGGCTGGGCTCGCCGATTACTACTGCGAGGTCTGGCGCTATATGGGGCCCTTTGTTGTGGGGCGACCGCTGGCGCTCGTGCGCTGTCCCACTGGCATTGCCGGGCAGCATTTTTTCCAGAAGCACACCTGGAACGGCATGAACCGGAATATCTCCTTGGCGAAGGATCCGCTGGATGAGGAGCCCTATGTCAGCATCCATGACCCGAACGGGCTGATCGGCCTGGTGCAGGCCGCTGTCCTCGAAATTCATCCTTGGGGATCGATGGTCGGCGATTGGGAGCGGCCAGACATGATCGTCATGGATCTCGATCCCGGTCCGGAGGTCTCATGGACCGAGGTCGTCACTGCTGCCGAAGAGACGGCCGATCGACTGAGACGCACGGGTCTTGTTCCCTTCGTCAAGACCTCGGGCGGCAAAGGCCTGCACATTGTCTGCCCACTGACCGCCAGGGCCGAGTGGCCAGCCGTCAAGACTTTTACCAAGGATATCGCCGTGGCCATGGCGGCAGATAGCCCCGATCGTTATGTTTCGGCCATCACGAAATCGAAGCGCCGTGGCAAGATTCTGATCGACTATCTCAGAAACCAGCGCGGTTCGACCACGGTTGCACCCTATTCGACCCGCGCGCGTCCGGGAGCCGCCGTTTCAATGCCGCTGTCCTGGGAGGAATTGAGCCCCGCCATCAGTCCGGACTATTTTACCGTGTTCAACGTGCCCGCGCGCCTCGCAGCCATCCGTTCCGACCCCTGGGCGGATTTCAGGAAGGCAGCCGAACCACTGCCTCAACCGAATACGAGACGCGGACGCGGATCACAATGACGATGTGCCGATTATCAATCCCTCACCATGTCGGGCTATCGCCTCTTCACGCCCTTCTCTTTGGAGAGGCTCTTCCTGAGTGCATCCATGATGTTGACGACATTGCTCGAAGGGGGTGCCTTTTCGGCCTTTGCTCTGGCCGGGCGCTTGTGACCCTTCTTCTTAGCGGCGATGATATCGAGCAGCTTTTCCTGAAGGGGTCCGAAATCATGTCCGGGCTCCATGGCTTCGTCCGCTCGCCTATCAGCTCTCCGACCAACCTGATCAGTTTGGCGTCCAAGGAATCCGAGCCGATATCTGCAAAATAATCCCGCTCATCGCGGATCTCGTCGCCGAACCGCAGGGTCCAGAGCACGATCCCCTTCTCCCGAGGCTCCAACAGAACGGCGCGCTCGCGACGATACATGACCAGCCGGGATATTCCGACCATCCGGCTCGCAGCCATCGCATCGCGAATAACGCAATAAGCTTCCTCCCCGACGGCATCGTTCGGCGTAAGGTAATGCGGCGCATCGAACCAGATCCATTCGATGCTGTCGCGCGGCACGAACATCTCAATATCGATCGTCCTGGTACTTTCGAGCGCAACAGCGTCGAGATCGTCGTCTTCGAGCATGACAAAGTCATTCTCGCCGCGCGCGTATCCCTTTACCTCGTTGACCTCGTCCACCGCCTTGCCGGTGACGGAATCGACATATTGGCTAACGACGCGATTGCCCGTCTTTCGGTTAAACGTGTGGAAGCGAACCTTCTCACTGTCGCTCGTCGCCGGCGCCATGGCGACCCGACAAGTCACCAGCGGCAGTTTGAGATAGCCTTTCCAGAAAGTGCGAGGGGCCATGAATTTCCTCCATTACCGAGAGGAACGAGCGCTGACATCCATGGTTCCGGTCGGAAACGTGGATTCGCCAGGTCCTACCGCCGAATGGGCGAGCAGGCAGCATCAAGCGCTACGCTTTATCTGTACACCTGATTTTCTGACCATCCAGATAGCCATGATCAAAGGCTTTGGCCTGTGCGCTGTTGGCAGGATAGGGATTTCGTCCATTCTCCGCTTCGCATCTGCCGGCCTTAACCCCTGTCTCATATGCTTCCTGTTCGCTTTCAGAAGCCGGGAGACGGGGGGGTTGCTCTGGATAGTATTGTATGGGGTTCGGGAGCCCAAGGGCAGGTGCGAAGTTTGGGCGCGTGGTTGGCGTTTGCGGGCACATGTTGAATTCCTCCTGACATTGAAACGTCATTCGCAGTCAACGGTTCCGTGGGACCAGCCAACCGTCGCATCCTGTGTTTGGCGCCGGCCGCCGCCCCAAAGGCCAATGAAGCAAATGCGTCCGATCTGGCAGCGATTGGGGCCCCGGACCGGCTGGGTGCACACCCCTCCTTCGCCTCCGTACGCCACCTCGCCTCACTGATGGCGTCGCTCGGCGGTTCGGAGCGAGCAGAAGAGAGCGGCTCTCTCGAACGCATCAAGCACGGTGAAACGGGAGTCGAGATCGATCCCGGCGAGCCCGTTTTGGCCGCCAGAGAGTCCGGCACGGCCAAAACACGCTGATACGGGCATTGCCGGTCTCTGGTCATGGCAGCGTCAACGTCCATATCGATAGCCGATTGTTTCACGCCGTCACAACGACTTACGTGGCTGCAGCCACGCCGCCCCGTCGCATGTCCCCGCGCAACAAGCGACTGGACGCCGGACGAAATCAAGACTGCAGTTGAGACGGTCGGCCTTGGCTGTCTGAACGACAAGATCGAGGAGGGCGCGCCATGGGATCAGACACTAGCGGGTGGCGAAAAGCAGAGGCTCGCACTTGCGCGTCTTCTGCTTCACGCGCCCGCCGACTGCGAAATGAGCCGCTTTGTCAGCGTCCATCGATCTCCAGGACACGAATATAACTCTCGAGGAGAAGTGCCCTGTCCCGTGTCAGATCGCTTTCGGCATCGGCTTGCATAGGTGCGTACATGCTTCCTTGCGTGGTGGCAAACAGGCTTCCACGAGCCCGGGCCTCCATATCCCGATATGCGACCCAACCGCGCTGAGCGACCCGCAGGTCTTGCCCCGCCTGCGTCGGAAGCTCCTTCAGGAGCTTCGAATAAGCCACATTCATCCGCCTGTCGTACGATGCCAGCGCTTTCGTTTCACAGGCTATCTGGTCACCGGTCGAACCATTTTTCGGATCCTGCAGGCAAGAATCAAGGCTTTGCCGAGTTGGATCCTTCAAAGGTCCGGCGACTGCCGGCAGAAAGATGCATTGGAATAACAAAAGGATGATAAGGCACTTGATCGTATAATTCATGACCATGCATCCGTGTTGATCTCTTTAGGGCAATTCTTGAATGCCATTTCAGATCTCCAACTGAAATCATTTTCGCAGAGCCGAGGCCGAATGACGACAAACCGCTAGCTTAGCGTGCGCGCGAATGTCAACTTGCCCGGCGCGAGCAATTGAGAGCTCCGCAACAATGGGGGATCACACATGAAGGCCACCGAAGTCGATGTGATCGTCGTCGGCGCCGGCCTTGCCGGTCTCGTAGCGACCTACGAGTTGGTGAGGGCCGGGCGGAGGGTCCTGATCATCGACCAAGAAAACCGCAACAACCTCGGCGGCCAAGCATTCTGGTCGCTTGGCGGACTGTTCCTCGTCGACAGCCCTGAGCAACGGCTTATGCGGATCAAGGACTCCTTCGAGCTGGCGCTGCAGGACTGGATGGGTTCCGCGCAGTTCGACCGCGCCGAGGATTACTGGCCCCGCAAATGGGCCGAAGCCTACATCCGGTTCGCGAACGATGAGAAACGCAACTACCTGCATGACCTCGGATTACGGTTCCTTCCGACCGTCGGCCGGGCAGAGCGCGGCGATGGCAACGCACTCGGGCACGGCAACTCGCTGCCTCGATTCCACCTGACATGGGGAACGGGGCCGGAGTTGGTGCGTATCTTCCGCGAGCCTGTGCTTGAGGGCGAGCAGCACGGCCTGGTGCGCTTCGCGTTCCGCCACCAGGTGGATGAGCTGATCATCGAGCAAGGCGCCGCCGTCGGGGTGCGCGGCACGATTCTCGAGCCGTGCGATGATCTCAAGCGCGGTGAGAAGTCGCCACGCACCGGTATCGGTTCCTTCGAGCATCGCGCCCGGGCCGTCCTATTGGGCACCGGCGGGATCGGTCACAACCTCGAGCTGATCCGCCGAAATTGGCCGACCGATCGGCTGGGCAAGGCTCCCAATCACATGATCCCCGGTGTACCGGCACATGTGGACGGGCGAATGCTCGGGATCGCCGAAACGGCGGGCGCCCACATCATCAATCGCGACCGGATGTGGCACTATGTTGAGGGAATCCACAACTGGAATCCGATCTGGCCCGACCACGCGATCCGGATCATTCCGGGACCATCCGCAGTGTGGCTCGACGCCAATGGTGAGCGGATGCAAGCGCCGAACTTTCCCGGATTCAACACGCTCGGTACGCTGAGGCGGATCCTTTCGACCGGCTACGACTACTCCTGGTTCATCCTTAACCAGTCGATCATTGGCAAGGAATTCGTACTGTCAGGCTCCGAGCAGAATCCCGATATCACAAGCAAGGACATCATGCTGATGCTCCGTAGCCGGCTTTCCAGGGACGCACCCGAACCGATCGAAGCATTCAAGCGCAGCGGCGTCGACTTCGTTGTGCGTGACACCCTGCAGGATGTTGTCGCCGGCATGAACGAGCTCACCCGCGGGCCGAAGCTGGAATATGATCATATCGAGCGCCAGCTGCAAGCACGTGACCGGGAGTGCCACAACAAATACAGCAAGGACGCTCAGCTCATGGCCATTGCGAATGCGCGGCGTTATCTAAGTGATCGGTTGCGCATCATCAAGCCACATCGGCTGCTTGATCCCAGGCACGGGCCGCTCATCGCCATTCGTCTCAACATTCTCACCCGCAAGACGCTTGGCGGGATCGAAACCAACCTTCATTCGCAGGTCATGCGTCCGGACGGCAACCCTTTCCCCGGGCTCTACGCGGCCGGCGAGGTTGCCGGGTTCGGCGGCGGCGGCGTACACGGCTACAATGCGCTTGAAGGCACATTCCTGGGGGGCTGCATTTTCTCCGGCCGCGCCGCTGGACGAGCGCTGGCTGAACAATATGCGCCCGCAAGATAGGACGGAAGGTGACCACTGGGTAAATCGCTTGCCCTTACCGAGATACCTTAAGGCCGCGGCGGCACTTCTCGTCGCGCAAGGGCTGTGCTTCAATTCCTGGCGACAAGCAAAAGGTCGACAGCCGGATTGACGACGAGATAAAAATGACGACAAGGTGCGATTTCGTCGTCCTTCCCATCAAATCATCCGACAGCGGAAGCGGCATCGACCCGATCCCATGGTGAGTGAGACGTAATAGGCATGCCCAAGATTTCCGATATGACCAAGCACCGTGGCTTCCCTTCCGGCATGCCGGGAACGGGCGTTCAGTTCACCATTCGCCGCGCCAATCACAAGGGCGTCACTCCGATCAAGATCCTTCCCCGGCGTGCCCGGCCAGGCACGGCCGAACATCGGATCGACGCGGCATTCCTGCATGCCCTCTGGCACTATTTCGGCCCCGGCCCTTTCGAGCGTGGCAATTTGGACGCCGCTCGCTTGAACCTGCTCTTTGGGCGTGAGGTGCTGCCGGCAGACAAGGATTTCGATCCTCTCTCCTATGAAGCAATGCTGATCATCAACGAAAAGGTGGCGCGGGAAAGTTTCCCGGAAGCGTTCGACGATGTCATGGAGGTCTAGCGGGTTCTGTCGCAAGACGGAATGGTAACCGATCTCCGGCATTAAGCCCTCTGGTTTTCAGGGAAGCTTGTAATGTTCAACAGCCGCCACGTCGATCGGTATGATCCTGCTGTGCGCATGGTGGTATCTGCCTTACAATTTGAGTCCAAGGAACCTGGAAGCGATGGGGTCGTCCACTTCTCCCCTTCGTTACTGGCGCGCCTTAACCGTCGTAGGCGCTGCGTTACTCGCAAGTGGCAAATGGACAAGACAGACATCGAGGTCGACGGCGAGTGGATGTAGCTCTACCGCGCCATCGACAGGTTCGGCGACACAGTCGAGTTTCTCGTCAGCTGAAGCAGTGACCTGCCGGCGGTCAAGCGCTTCCTTCGCAGGGCGTTGGACCATCATGGCCGGCCGGATTGCATCATCATCGACGGCAGCCGGACCAATCACCAGGCGGTCATTTACAGCGATGCCGAAGACCGCCGGCGCGACCGATCGCGGTGTTTATTGAACCCGACCCGCATCCGCAGGAGCAAATATCTCGACAACCGGATCGAGCAGGGCCATTGGCGCATCAGGCGTCGCATCCGCTCCATGCCCGGCTTCAAATCGACGGCAAACGCTGACCTCATTCTCCCCGATATCGAGATGGTCCACATGATGCGCAAGCGACAGACGAGGTTGGCCGACAATCCACGCCCGTCAAACGCCGAGCAATTCGAGCTGATTACCGCCTGAGCCCCGATGCATGGCTCTCCATCCGTGACCTCGATGCCGTGTTGCGACAGAACCCTTTAACGTCTTTTGACGCTCGGCATGACGCAGAGCATTTCAAACAGAAGATTTGCCGCGGTGATTGCCGTGTTGCCCGACGGGTCGTAAGGGGGAGATACTTCGACAAGGTCACAACCGACAAGATCGAGACCCCAGCACCCCCGTATGATCTCGAGCGCCTGAATGGTAGTCAGACCGCCAATCTCTGGAGTACCCGTACCCGGAGCGATGCTCGGATCGAGACTGTCGATGTCGAAGCTAAGATAGACCGGTCCGTCGCCCATCTGAACCCGAACCTCTTCCATCAATGGAGTCAACGACTTGTGCCAGCAGTCCTCCACCTGCACGACACGGAACCCCTGCTCGCGCGGCCAGTCAAAATCGTCGGCGGCGTAACCGGTGCCACGCAGGCCGATCTGGACGCAGCGGCTCGTATCAAGCACGCCAGCTTCCACGGCCCGCCGAAACGGCGTGCCATGTGCAATCGGCTCGCCGAACATGTGTTCGTTGATATCCGCATGGGCGTCGACATGGATGAGCCCGACTGGCCCATATTTTTCCGCGATTGCCCGCAGGATCGGATAGGTCAGCGTATGGTCACCACCGAGGGTCAGCGGCCGGCAACCGGTCTTGACGATGTCGCGATAGGCTTCGGTAATAATGTCGACGCACTTTGGAAGATTAAATGTGTCGATCGCGACATCACCGATGTCAGCGACCTGCAGGCTGTCGAAGGGCGCCGCTCTGGTGGCCATATTATAGGGACGAATCATGCAGGACTCGGTGCGGATTTGGCGCGGCCCGAAGCGCGTGCCTGGCCGGTTGGATGTGCCGATATCCATCGGAATCCCCACGAAGCAGGCGTCAAGACCCTCGGCACTCGACTGCGTCGGCAAACGCATCATGGTTGCAGGGCCGCCGAACCGTGGCATCTCGTTGCCGCCGAGCGGCTGGTTGAAATCTGACATACTCCGGTATTCTCCTATGCAAGATGGTCCTTGGACGTCGTTACAATGAATTAGACTGGATCGGGACGGTGGATGGTCTTCACCTCAAGGAAGTCCTCTAATCCGAATACGCCGCCCTCACGGCCGTTGCCGGACTGTTTGTAGCCCCCGAACGGGCTGCCGTAGCGATGCGGTCCGCCATTGACATGCACCATCCCGGCACGCAGACGCGCAGCGACCCGCTCGGCTCGCTCCGGATTGCCGGTTTGCACATAGGCGGCGAGACCATACGCCGTGTCGTTGGCGATTGCGATCGCCTCTTCCTCGGTATCGAACGGTAGTATCGACAGGACAGGCCCAAACACTTCTTCGCGGGCGATGCGCATGGTGTTGTCGACATCGGCGAAAATGGTCGGCTTGACGAAATAACCATTCTCGAAACCCTGAGGCTTACCCGGACCACCGACGAGGAGACGTGCACCTTCCGCCACGCCCGCCTCGATCAGCGCCTGGACGCGAGCAAACTGAATGTGCGACACAAGAGGGCCGATATGCGTACCCTCCAGCTGCGGATTGCCTACGCGTGCCTCTCTGCCGACGCGTTCGGCGATCTCGACCACCCGGTCATAGGTCGAGCGTTCGACCAGCATGCGGGTCGGCGCATCGCAGGATTGGCCGGAATTATTGAAGCATTCGAGAACGCTGCCGGTCACGCGCTCTTCAAGATCTGCATCGGCGAAGATCAGGTTCGGCGACTTGCCGCCCAGTTCAAGCGTGACGCGTTTTACCGTCTCTGCCGCATCCTTGCTGACGGCGATGCCGGCGCGCGTGGAGCCGGTGAAGGACATCATCTCGACATCGGGATGCTGCGAGAGCGCGGCGCCGCATTCGAGGCCGTTGCCGTTCACGACATTGAAACTACCAGCTGGGAATCCGGCTTCATCCAGCATTTCAGCATAGAGCATGGCGTTAAGCGGTGTGAATTCGGAAGGCTTCAGCACGCAGGTGCAGCCTGTCGCGAGCGCGGGAACCACCTTCAAGGCAATCTGGTTGATTGGCCAGTTCCAGGGCGTGATAAGGCCGCAAACACCGATCGGCTCACGCAGGAGCACGTCTCCATTCGGCAACATATCGCGCGTCTTCAACCGCTTCAACGCATCAATGAATCCTTGCAGGTGCCCTACCCCGACGTCGGCCTGCTGTTCGCGGCTCATGGTAATCGGCGCGCCGAGTTCCAGCGTTATCGTCTGCGCCATCTCTTCATAGCGGCGCTTGTAAATCTCAAGCAATCTTTCCAGCAGCGCAAGTCGTTCCTCGACGCTTGTTCGGCTGTAAGTGACAAAGGCTCTTTTCGCAGCGGCGACGGCGCGCTTGATATCAGCAGCCGTACCCATCGAAATCACGGCGACGGGCCGTTCGGTCGCTGGGTTGATAACCTCAAGGTCATTCACCGCCAGCGGCATCACCCATTCGCCATTGATGTAGAATTTGCGCTTGTCGAACATTTTGTCGCTCCCGTCAGATCTGCATTCGCTTGTCGTTCAGCCAGTCCGTGATCAGTTGGCGGTATCGCTTGCCACTGAAGCTCGGAAAATGCCCGCCGTGCACGACGCGGGCCGGAATAGTCAACAGCCGTCTCATCGAGGCAAGATAGTCGGCGGCGTTGGAATGGTAGGTATCCTCGATCAGTGGCCCGTCATACAGAATATCACCGGAAAGGAGCGTTTCCGTCTCCGCTTCCCAAAGTGCGATGCCGCCCGGCGAGTGGCCTGGCGTATGGATCACTTCGAAGGTCCGATCGCCGAGATCGATGATGTCACCGTCCTCCAGGATACGTGCCGCGGGGGCCTTCCTGACGCAGTAGCATTCTGAGCAATACGGCGCGGGCGGCAACGCATCGAAAATATCGTCGGTGACGTAGGGGTCGGCGAGCGTGTTGGCTCGCGTCGGGTTCGCGAGCAGATCGGCTTCCGCAGAATGCACCGCGCGGTACTGGAACTCATGATGGCAGCCTATATGGTCGAAATGAGTGTGGCTCGCGACGGCAATCAGATCACGCTCCGTGACAAGCGGCACCCATTCGCGCAGCGACACGACGCCCATGCCGCTATCAACCAACATATCGCGATCTCGTCCGCGCACGTGCCAGACGTTGCAGCGGTAGAATTCCTGAATGAAAGGCTCGGAAATAAGCGTTATGTCGTCAGCCAGTCGTTTCAGCTGATACCACTTTTCCGGGGCGACACGTTCCATAGTCTCAACCTGTGCTATCTCGATGGGAGGGCGACGATATCGGCGGAATTGACGGTAAGCATGAGCC
>NZ_JAELTU010000952.1 GCF_016429015.1 Rhizobium sp. ASV20 | reverse complement strand
CCAGACGCAATTTGATGATTATGGGCACGATCGGCTTCGGCGCGGCCGCGTCCGGCTCTTTTCTCTATCCGAGGATTATGCGCAGCATCCGCGCTGATTATGCGGGAACAGGTCAGATCCTGTCTCTTATACACATCTGACGCTGCCGACGAAATTCTTGGAGTGTAGATCTCGGTGGGCGCCGGAGCAGTAAAAAGGGGGGGGGGGGGGGGGGGGGGGGGGGGGGGGGGGGGGGGGGGGGGGGGGGGGGGGGGGGGGGGGGGGGGGGGGGGGGGGGGGGGGGGGGGGGGGGGGGGGGGGGGGGGGGGGGGG
>NZ_JAELTU010000951.1 GCF_016429015.1 Rhizobium sp. ASV20 | reverse complement strand
AAACTTAACGCTGGCGAAGACAACGAGCACCCGGTCGGGAAACCACCCGATCGTGCCCGCGGGATTTCCGCCCACATGCCCCCATCGGCAAGGTGTCCAACACCCTTGTCGAACGCAGCCTTCATACCTGTCTCTTATACACATCTGACGCTGCCGACGAAATTCTTGGAGTGTAGATCTCGGTGGTGGGCGGATCATTAAAAAGGGGGGGGGGGGGGGGGGGGGGGGGGGGGGGGGGGGGGGGGGGGGGGGGGGGGGGGGGGGGGGGGGGGGGGGGGGGGGGGGGGGGGGGGGGGGGGGGGGGGGGGGGGGGGG
>NZ_JAELTU010000950.1 GCF_016429015.1 Rhizobium sp. ASV20 | reverse complement strand
CCCCCCCCCCCCCCCCCCCCCCCCCCCCCCCCCCCCCCCCCCCCCCCCCCCCCCCCCCCCCCCCCCCCCCCCCCCCCCCCCCCCCCCCCCCCCCCCCCCCCCCCCCCCCCCTTTTTAATGATACGCCCACCACCGAGATCTACACTCCAAGAATTTCGTCGGCAGCGTCAGATGTGTATAAGAGACAGTCTTGTAACAGATCGCGCGTGCGCGCGCCGCTCATGGGCGCGTAGAGCCCCCGGGCCACGGTCAAGCCGCCCGGCAAGGGCATCGCCTCCATATCTATCCGTACGTTTTCACAATCAGCCGGCGCAA
>NZ_JAELTU010000949.1 GCF_016429015.1 Rhizobium sp. ASV20 | reverse complement strand
CCCCCCCCCCCCCCCCCCCCCCCCCCCCCCCCCCCCCCCCCCCCCCCCCCCCCCCCCCCCCCCCCCCCCCCCCCCCCCCCCCCCCCCCCCCCCCCCCCCCCCCCCCCCCCCCCCTCTTAATGACCCGCCGACCACCGAGATCTACACTCCAAGAATTTCGTCGGCAGCGTCAGATGTGTATAAGAGACAGGCATGACGCTGTTCGGCTGCTGGCTCCTCGATCCGCGCCTCCAGCAAGGCCAGCGCTCCTGCGGGTATCGCTATGCCATACCGGGCAATGACATCACGTGCCGCCCGAGGATCGCTCTCGGTCTCA
>NZ_JAELTU010000948.1 GCF_016429015.1 Rhizobium sp. ASV20 | reverse complement strand
CCCCCCCCCCCCCCCCCCCCCCCCCCCCCCCCCCCCCCCCCCCCCCCCCCCCCCCCCCCCCCCCCCCCCCCCCCCCCCCCCCCCCCCCCCCCCCCCCCCCCCCCCCCCCCCCCCTTTTAATCACACGCCGACCACCGAGATCTACACTCCAAGAATTTCGTCGGCAGCGTCAGATGTGTATAAGAGACAGGCATCATTCTGCTCGGCGCTTCACTGCAGAATTAAGGACGGCTTACCGATCCCTGCGGCGCTGATAACGTGCCCTCAGCCAGAACACGAAGAAGAAGGCCAGGATGACCAGCACGCCGAAGCCGGT
>NZ_JAELTU010000012.1 GCF_016429015.1 Rhizobium sp. ASV20 | reverse complement strand
GTGAGGCAGATGCTGTGCCTCAACTCTCCAGATCGCTTTTCAGTTGGTCAAGGATTGTGAGGGCGTGGCCGGCATAGGCGCTGATCCAGCGGTCGTGGATCTGCTTGATCGGCAGGCTGTTCAGATGGTTCCAGCGTTCGCGCCCATCCTTCCTGGCGATGACGAGATCCGCCTCCTCCAGCACCTTCAGATGCTGCATGACAGTGCAGCGATCCATATCCGTAAAGGCCTCGCAGAGCGCGCCGGTCGTGCGCGGTGCGTCCTTCAGCATGTCCAGAATTTCGCGCCGCCGCCGATGGGCGAGGGCTTTGAAAATGAGATCGCTATCCGATTCGATTGACATGTTATATTTTTATAACATAATGAGGCCATTCGCAATGGAGCGATGGTCAAAAAATGATAACGGAGGAGATGTCATGACGTTGAATGTTCGGATCTCAGGACGGATCGGCCGCAAGGTCGAGGAGGTCTTCGATGCCGTCGTCAATCCAAAGAAGCTTTCGAGCTATTTCACGACTGTCGGCGGCGCCAGTGCCCCGCTCGTGGCTGGAACGACCGTCATCTGGTGGAAGAATATGCCGGTGGAGGTCAACCAAGTAGAGGACAACAAGCGCATCGTGTTTCACTGGGAAGGCGGCACCGCAGAGGATGGTGCCCGCTACAGGACCAAGGTCGAAATGACATTCGACGCGCTGGATGATGGTGGTACGCTCGTCATCATCGAGGAATCCGGTTGGCGTGAAGACGAAGCGAGCCGTCGCGGCACCTATCTGAATTGCGAGGGGTGGACGCAGATGCTTTGTTGCATGAAAGCCTTTGTCGAATATGGCATCAACCTGCGCGAAGGGTTCTTCCGGAGTGAGATGCGCGGCGAACCGGCTGGAGCGCCAGATCGCTGACGGTCGTGAACCTCAGGAAGATGTCATCACGGCTCGCCCGCAGAAGCATGCGGACGAGCCGATGCTTGTTTGCAGCCTGGTGCTAATCCCCCGATTGCAGAACTTGGTTGATCGATCGGCTGCGCGCGCTATCTGTCGTTGTGATCTGTTGAAGTAGATGCCCCGGACTTTGTTGCTCGTCGTCTTTTCCGCCGCGTGCAAATCTCATTTCGAAAGGCGTGGAACGGCAGGTGACCGGGCAGTCGATTCCTGATACGGAGCAGCAGTCAAGATGAGATTAAAAGGTGACTTTTGTGCATGGGGCGAGGCTCAAAAGCCAGCGGAATGACGAAATCATTTGAATAATGACAGATTCATTGCTTGTGGATCGGGGCCTGCGCCAAAATTGCCTAAATTTAGAATGATGGGGGCGCGCATCATAACGGGCCTGTGCAAGAAATGCAGGGCTGTAACACAAAGACATATTGTCGGTGTTACTCAATGTTCGAACAATCAGGACTGGCGACGGTCAACAAGCGGGTAGAGCATGTCGAGTCCAATCGATCTGGAAAATGCCGATGAGGAACTGGAAGAGCGTGGCGGCATCGTCGGTTTCCTCAATCGCTTCCGCGCGCTCATTGTTGCTGTTCTCACCGTCGCAGTCTTCTGCATCGCAGCCTACGCGATCTACGATCTGACCAACGAAGTCCGTTACGACGACGTCGTGCATGCCTTGACGACGACAAAGATCTCCTCGGTGCTGCTGGCTCTGCTGTTCACGGGCCTGAGCTTTGCCTCCCTGATCTTCTACGATCAGAACGCGCTCGAATATATCGGCAAGAAGCTGCCGTTTCCGCATGTGGCGCTTACATCGTTCAGCGCCTATGCCGTGGGAAATACCGCAGGCTTCGGTGCGCTGAGCGCCGGCGCGATCCGTTATCGGGCCTATACCCGCATGGGCCTTTCGCCCGACGATATCACCCGGGTCATCGCATTCGTCACGCTGGCCTTCGGTCTCGGTCTCGCCGCCGTTGGCGCCGTTGCGCTTTTGGTGATCGCCGATGAAATCGGACCGCTGATCAATGTCGCTGGCCTTTGGCTGCGGCTTGTCGCAGTCGCCATTCTCGTAGCGCTTGCGTTTGTGGTCTTCGCAGGTCGCAACGGCCGCGAGATACGGCTTGGGCCTGTTGCCGTACGTCTGCCGGATTCGCGCACATGGTCGCGACAGTTCCTGGTGACCGCATTCGACATCGCTGCCTCAGCCTCGGTGCTCTACGTACTGCTACCGGAATCCTCGATCGGCTGGCCGGGGTTTTTCGCCATTTACGCCATTGCCGTCGGTCTTGGCGTCCTCAGCCACGTCCCGGCTGGCTTTGGCGTTTTCGAGACGATCATCATCGCCTGGCTCGGCAGCTCGGTGAACGAAGACGCGGTGCTGAGTTCGCTGGTTCTCTATCGCGTCATCTACAACGTCATTCCGCTCGTCATCGCAATTGCTGCGATCTCGGTCGCCGAGCTGCGCCGTTTCGTCGATCATCCCGCCGCATCCAGCATGCGTCGCGTCGGCGGTCGGCTCATGCCGCAATTGCTGTCAGCCTTTGCGCTGCTGCTCGGCATGATGCTGATCTTTTCGAGCGTGACGCCGACGCCGGACCAGAATCTGATCGTCCTGTCCGACTACCTGCCTCTGCCTGTCGTCGAAAGCGCGCATTTTTTCTCCAGCCTTCTCGGACTGACCGTCGTCGTTGCGGCGCGCGGCCTCGGGCAACGGCTCGATGGCGCCTGGTGGGTGTCGATCTTCTCGGCGGCATTCGCCCTCTTGCTATCGCTGCTGAAGGCGATCGCCATCGTCGAAGCCGGCTTGCTGGCTTTCTTTATTTTCAGCCTCGTGGTCAGCCGCCGGCTCTTTAACAGACCGGCATCGTTGTTGAGCCAGACGCTGACGGCCGGTTGGCTGACGGCCATGGCGGTGATCTGCATCGGTGCCATCGTGGTGCTGTTCTTCGTCTATCGCGATGTCGGATATAGCAGCCAGCTTTGGTGGCAGTTCGAGTTTGCCGACGAAGCGCCGCGCGGCCTTCGTGCCGCGCTCGGCATTTCCATCCTGTCGTCGGCCATCGCGATCTTCAGCCTGCTGCGACCGGCGGCGAAGCGGCTGGAGCCGGTGACGGGCGATGTCGTGGCGCGCGCGGTCGAAATCGTTCGCAAGCAAGGCATCGCCGACGCCAATCTCGTCCGCATGGGCGACAAGGGCATCATGTTCTCGGAAAAGGGCGATGCTTTCATCATGTACGGCAAGCAGGGCCGCTCCTGGATCGCCCTTTTCGATCCTGTTGGCCCGCGCCATGCGCTCCCCGACCTCATCTGGCGTTTTGTCGAAGCGGCCCGGGCTGCCGGCTGCCGCTCGGTGTTTTATCAGATCTCGCCGGCACTGCTTTCCTATTGCGCCGATGCCGGTTTGCGCGCCTTCAAGCTCGGCGAGCTGGCAGTGGTCAATCTCTCGAATTTCGAGCTGAAAGGCGGCAAATGGGCCAATCTCCGGCAGACGGCAAGCCGCGCAGTTCGCGATGGACTAGAATTTGCCGTTATCCAGCCGCAAGATATACCCGAAGTGATGGAAGAGCTGGCCCATGTCTCGGACACATGGCTCGCTGATCACAATGCCAAGGAAAAAGGCTTTTCGCTGGGCGCGTTCGATCCGGACTATGTGAGCTCACAGCCGGTTGGCGTATTGAAGAAGGATGGGAAGATCGTCGCTTTTGCGAATATTCTGATGACGGAGACCAAAGAAGAGGGATCCGTCGACCTGATGCGTTTTTCGCCCGATGCCCCGAAAGGTTCGATGGACTTTCTGTTCGTTCAGGTCCTCGAATACCTAAAGGGCGAGGGCTTTCACCGTTTCAACCTCGGCATGGCGCCGCTATCGGGCATGTCGAGGCGAGAATCGGCGCCTGTCTGGGACAGGGTCGGGGGAACGGTTTTCGAACACGGCGAACGCTTCTACAATTTCAAAGGGCTTCGTGCCTTCAAATCCAAGTTTCATCCCGAGTGGCAGCCGCGCTATCTGGCTGTTTCGGGCGGTGTGAGTCCAATTATCGCGTTGATGGATGCCACATTCCTCATCGGGGGCGGACTTAAGGGGGTCGTGAGGAAATGATCTTGAAATACGCAATGTCATTGGCTTTCGGATGCATGTTGTCGGCGGGCCTGCTGGTGTCGGGTCAGGCACGGGCGGAAGCTGACGATACCAAATACGATCTGGGCATGATCCCGGCGCCGCATATCATGCGCCCGCAGGGCAAGGTATCGAACGAAGTCGTGCTGATTTCGGACCTGGCCGGCTGGGGTGACAAGGAAAAGGCGGTTGCCGACAAGCTCGTTTCGAACGGTTCGCTTGTCATCGGTATCGACTATCCGTCATTCCTGGCCTCGCTCAACAAATATGACGTCAGCAAAAACGACGGCTGCATCTACATTGTCGCGGATCTGGAATCGCTGAGCCAACAGGTGCAGCGCTCCTTTGCCGACAGCACCTATCAGCTGCCTGTTATCGCCGGCGTCGGTGCCGGCGGCGCGATGGCGCTGACGATCGCGGCCCAGACGCCGGATGCGACGGTTGCCGGCACGCTGGCGGTCGATCCGACAGCCGGTATTGGCCTGAAGCAGGAACTCTGCACGCCGGCCGAAAAGAAGACCGATGGCGACATGGTGTCCTTCGGCCTGCAGGACGGTGCTCTGCCCAATCCTATTCTCGTGACCTACACGGCAAATGCACCGAAGGATGGCCGCGACCATGTCGCCGACATCCAGAAGGATCATCCCGAAGTCCAGGCCACGGATTCCGACAATACGGACACCTATGCGACGCTTGAGGCTTCACTCGCCGATCTGATGAAGACGATCGACAGTTCGAAGTCGCCGCTCGGCCTGCCGCTCGATGTCATGGAGACGACACCGACGGAAGACACGCTTGCAATCGTCTATTCCGGCGATGGTGGCTGGCGCGACATCGACAAGGAAGTCGGCAGCTATCTGCAGGATCAGGGCATTCCGGTCGTGGGCGTCGATTCCCTGCATTATTTCTGGACCGAGCGGGATCCGCAGCAGACGGCGAATGACCTCGCCCGGATCATCGATTTCTACACCAAGCGCTTCAAGGTCAAGCATGTGGTGCTGGTGGGCTATTCCTTCGGTGCGGACGTGCTGCCGGCAAGCTATAATCGCCTGCCGCAGCCGGCAAAGGACAAGATCGTCCAGATGTCGCTGCTGTCGCTGTCGCAGAAGGTCGACTATGTGATTTCGGTCATGGGTTGGCTCGGTGCATCGAGCGAAGGCAAGGGCGGAGATCCCGTCAAGGACCTCAAGTCGATCAATCCGAAAATGGTTCAGTGCGTCTATGGCAAGGACGATGACGAAGATGTCGCGTGCCCGTTGCTCAAGGACACCGGTGCCGAAATCATCGCCATGAGCGGCGGCCACCACTTCGATGATGACTATGAGGCTTTGTCCAACCATATCATCAACGGTCTGAAGAGCCGTCTCGGCGAATGACAGATCGATGCGGGCGGCTGATTTGCGCAGCCGCCCGCTTCCGCCTCTATATTTTCCCATAATGCCGGCACCTCCTTCCGATATGGAGGCAGTCGAACGCGGCGAGCGGACCTTTCCTGGGTTTGCCGCCCAGCAATCATTTGCTTCTTGCTGCGGCTGCCTTTAGTCGGAAGACGTACCTATCGCCAGCAGTGCGGCTGGCATCGCCATTCGCTTTCACGCCTCAAGCATTTCCGTTTCAAACGGTGTCGCGGAAATGCTCTATTTTTATCGTCACGCAATTCCGGCAAACCGCTGCGCATTTTTGCTGGAATTGCTCTAGAAAGGGCCTGCCTTGTCTTCCGCTTTCAGCAAATCCTATTCCGGCTTCCTCTTCGACATGGACGGGACGATCATCAACTCGATCGCCGCTGCCGAGCGTGTCTGGGGCAATTGGGCCCGCAGCAAGGGGCTCGATGTCGAGAAGTTCATGCCGACCATGCATGGCAAGCGGGGCGTCGATACGATCGGCCAGCTGAACCTGCCCGGCGTCGATCCGGTTGCGGAGTCGACGCTGATCATGGAAGCGGAAATTGCCGACATCGAGGGTGTGGTAGCGCTGCCTGGCGCTGTCGATTTCCTCGCCTCCCTGCCGCCGGAGCGCTGGGCGATCGTGACGTCCTCCCCATACCGTCTGGCGATGGCCCGCCTCGATGCCGCAGGCATCCCGGTACCGCGTTTCATCGTGACCGCCGAGGACGTCAAGGTCGGCAAGCCTGATCCGCAGGGCTATATCCTTGGGGCCTCGCGCCTCGGCCTGCGCACCTCGGATTGCCTGGTGTTCGAGGATGTGATGGCCGGCATCAAGGCTGGCGAAGCCGCCGGCGCCGATGTGCTCGTCATTACCGCGACGCATTCGCATCCCGTTGAAACCGAGCACACGACCTTGCTGAACTATGAAAACGTCCATGCGCATGTGGATGGTGACGGCAAGCTGTCGGTAGTTCGCAACGGCTGACATGCCGGATTGACCGCGGGATTGCCGCATGTCGCTTTCGCGCATTGCATTGGGCTGCCGGCTCATTATGTTTTCGTGATATCATAGATTTTTGCGAAGATCCGATGACCCCGAAAGAGCTGAAAGCCCAATATCGCAACGAGCGTCTGGCGGCGCGTGACGCCATTCCCGCCGAGGAGCGCATCGAAAAAGGACTGGCCATGGCCACCCATGCTGGCGACGCGATCGACATCGGGCCCGGCACGGTCGTTTCCGGTTTTCTGCCGATCCGATCCGAAGTGGATGTCAGGCCCCTGATGGCGCACTTCAGAGCGCGCGGTGCGCGCCTCTGCGTCCCCATCATCCTCGATAAAAGCACGATCGTCTTTCGTGAACTCGTGCCGGGCGCGCCGCTCGTTCCCTGCGGTTTCGGGACCTCCGGACCAGGTCCCGATGCGGCGGTGCTTGACCCCGAGGTGATGCTGATACCGCTTTCGGCTTTCGACGGAACCGGCCACCGCATCGGCTACGGAGCCGGCTATTACGACCGCGCGATCACCCGACTGCATGAAAAAGGCTTGAATCCGCGCCTTATCGGCATTGCATTTGATTGCCAAGAAGTGCCATCAGTACCGGCTGAGCCGCATGATGTCCGTCTTGACGCGATTTTGACCGAGAGCGGACTCAATTTCGTTTCGGAAGCGATTGGATAGCGAATGCGGCTGCTTTTTTTGGGTGACATGGTCGGCAAGACCGGACGGGTTGCGGTATGGGACCGTTTGCCGGGGTTAGTTTCCGACCTGAAACTCGATTTCGTCATCGTCAATGGCGAAAATGCTGCCGGCGGCTTCGGCATCACCGAGGACATTTTCCTTGAGACGATCAATGCCGGCGCCGACGTCGTGACGACAGGCAACCATGTCTGGGACCAGAAAGAAGCCGTCGTTTTCTGCGAGCGGCACGACCAGTTCCTGCGCCCCGCCAACTATCCGGCCGGCACGCCGGGCCGCGGTTCGGGGCTTTACTATGCCCGCAACGGTGCGCGTGTTCTCGTGGCCAACATCATGGGCCGCGTCTTCATGCATCCCGAGCTGGACGATCCCTTCAAGGCGGCGGAAGCTATTCTCGATGCCTGCCCGCTCAAGGAACAGGCCGACGCCATCATCTTCGATTTCCATGCGGAAGCGACCAGCGAAAAGCAGTGTTTCGGCCATTTCGTCGATGGCCGCGCCAGTTTCGTCGTCGGCACGCATACGCATGTGCCGACCGCGGACGCCCAGATCCTGAATGGTGGCACGGCCTATATGTCGGATGCCGGCATGTGCGGCGATTACGATTCATCGCTCGGCATGGAAAAGGAAGAGCCGCTCAACCGGTTCATTTCGAAGATGCCAAAGGGACGGTTCGAAGCGGCGTCCGGGCCTGCGACCATCTGCGGCGTCGGCGTCGAGATTTCCGACGCAACGGGATTGGCCGAAAAGATCGCGCCGCTGCGGCTCGGCCCGCGGCTTGCAGAGACCATACCGGAGTTCTGGCGCTAACCGTGTCCGTTTTTCGTTAGCGAACCGATATACTTCAGTCGGTTCGACGAAAAATCCGATGATCTTGGACGATTCCAGCCGAGAAACGTGTTTTCCATCTTTGCAATCTATGATAGTTGTGATTGATTGCGTTATACCATTGGGGGAGGCGCATGAACCGGGTTCTTTTGACTGCAATCGTAGCTGCCACACTATCGGGCTGCGTCTCTCCGAATCCGATAAGCACCACATCGGATGGCTACCGCATCGAAAAATTCAGTCAGGGAACGGTTTCTGTTGGCAAAAGCGCAAACCTATTGGCCGCTGGCAATTGGAGCGTGTCATGCCCAACCGATGCAATGACCGATAAACGCAATTGCAGCATTACGTCCCTGTCGGGCGGCTTGTTTATTGATTACGGTAGTTCATCAACACCCCAACGCGTCTGTGCCTTGTCGCATGATGCACCGGGCATGACTGCGCTGGTCAGGGTTGATAGCCATCCGGCCGTTGCTACGGATGCGCAGGGCTGCGTTCCGGCAGGCAGGATCATTCACCAGATGAGAAGCGGCAACACTTTCCTGGCGCGCGTTGGCGCCATCAATGATTGGTCGCCCGATCTACGACCGGTAATCAAGGACGAACGCGCCTCGCTCGAAGGATTGAACAAGGCAATGGAAACCGTTGCGGTTATCCAGTCGGGCAGGCTTACCGTCAGGCCATAGGAATGGTGGCGCAGTGCTTCTAACGCCGCCATTACCCGGCTTTTTGCTTGAATGAAGGCCGCTTCGCTCTTATAAGGCAGCCATTCCCAACAAAAGACGTGAACAGGGGTGCCATGGCTGGCCATTCACAGTTTAAAAACATCATGCACCGCAAGGGTCGTCAGGACTCCGTGCGTTCGAAAATGTTCTCGAAGCTGGCGCGCGAAATCACCGTTGCCGCCAAGACGGGTCTGCCCGATCCGACGATGAACGCGAGCCTGCGTCTGGCTATCCAGAACGCCAAGGCGCAGTCGATGCCGAAGGACAATATCGATCGCGCCATCAAGAAGGCGTCGGGTGCCGATACTGAGAATTACGACGCGATCCGCTACGAGGGCTACGGCCCGGGCGGCACGGCGATCATCGTTGAGGCGTTGACCGACAACCGCAACCGTACGGCTTCCAACGTCCGCTCGATCTTCACGAAGGCCGGCGGTGCGCTCGGCGAAACCGGCTCGGTGTCGTTCTCCTTCGATCACGTTGGCGAAATCACCTACAAGCCGACTGTTGGCGATGCCGACAAGGTCATGGAAGCGGCGATCGAAGCCGGCGCCGATGACGTCGAGAGCGATGAAGAAGGCCATGTGATCATCTGCGGTTTTGAATCCCTTGGCGAAGTTGCCAAGGCGCTCGAAGCTACACTCGGCGAAGCCGAGACGGTCAAGGCGATCTGGCGCGCGCAGAACAACGTGCCGGTCGACGAAGAAAAGGCTGTGTCGCTGATGAAGCTCATCGATAGCCTCGAAGACGACGACGACGTTCAGAATGTCTATTCGAACTTCGAAGTCTCGGAAGAAGTTCTGGCCAAGCTTTCGGCCTGATATATCGAGATCCATCAAAAAAGGCCGGCTGCAGCGATGCGGCCGGCCTTTTGCGTTATGGGTTTGTGGCGCGGGTGAAACTGTCGCGGAAGGCGGCAAGGTCGGGTGCGGCGACATCGGATACGGCCCAGAAGACCAGCCCGTCCGCATGCCATTCGACGAAATTATAGCCGTCCTTCTCGGCATTGCTGCGGGTTTTCGAAGTGGCGGGCCAGATGAAGAGATTGATGATGTGGCCGTGCCGGCGATAGATCAGCGCGGCGACCACCCGGCCATCGAGATAATCCACCCTGCCGCCAACGAGAGGGAAGCCCTCTTTAGCGAGGTCGACCACGGGCGGCGAGAAATCGATCTTGCCGTTGAACCATGGTTTGACGGTGTGCTGGTCGGAGGTCAACACGTCGGTCAGGTGATCTGCCAGCATCGAACTGATATGGCTTGAAAGAAGCTGATCCTCGATCGTCTGGTTCTGTTGCGGCACGTTCAGCACCAGCATGAGGCTTGCACCCAAAACAGCAAGCGACGGTACGAAGCTCCACTCGCGAACCAATCGCCAAGCGCGCCGCCATGGGCTTTCCGTTTGGATCGCCGACGTCGTTGCGCGCCTCGTCATCGCCTGTTCCAGGGAGAGGGCGGCCTGAACGCGGGCATGGACGCTGTCCGGCGCCTGCCATTTGACGCCTTCGCGGGCCGACAGGCGCTTGACCATCATGGCATTCTCCATCTCCCCGGCACATTCGACGCAAGTCGCCAGATGGGCTTCGAAACGCGCCGCGTTGGCGGCGTCCAGTTCCCCGTCGATGAAGCCGTGCAGCAGGTTCGTCCAGTCGCTGTGATCATCGTGCTCTCTGCTGCTCATTGCGCCGCTCCCTTCTCATCAAGGGTACGCCACACTTCGCCGAAATCGCGGCGGGCACGGGCGAGGCGCGACATGACGGTGCCGATCGGTGCATCGATAATGTCGGCAATCTCCTTGTAGGAAAGATCCTCAAGTTCGCGCAGAACCAGAACCTCGCGCATGGCATCGGGCAGCATGTTGATGACCGCGCGCACCCGCTGCGTTTCCGATTTGCGGATGAAGGCGGCCTCCGGCGTATCCTCTTCCGAGGCCGGATCGGGGGAGGGCGAGCTGTCCTCCCGATCCCTTTCGTCGGTCATCGGCTGTTCATAGCGGGTCTTGCGCCGGCCCTCCTGCAGCCAGGCATGGTAGCAATTGCGGACGATGGTGAAGGTCCAGGCGCGGGCGTCGCCATCGCGAAAGCCGCCAAAGCCGCGATAGGCGCGCAGATATGCCTCCTGCACGATATCCTGGGCAGCATCGGCATCCCGGCTCAGGAAACGCGCGAAATTATAGGCGGCGTCCAGATGCGGGATGATGGTGCGCTGGAAGCGGCGCATGGTCTCGTCGGGAGACGAGATCGCGAGATGTTGCGACCCGGCATTGGCGGTCGGTCCCGCCACCACCATGAGAGTGGCATGATGGGCCGCTTTCGGCCGCGCAAAGAAGGCGCGGAGGCGGGCCAGAAGCTGCGCCAGCCGGCGCACCGCGGTCGTTTGCGACCAATTCCAGGTCCATGCGTGGAGTTGGTTGCCGAGCGTCATCGAAGTCATCATTCGGGCGTCTGTCATCATGATCCCCGCAAAACGCCGATGCCGACTGTAAGCCTCGGATACGGTGCTTGCAATGTTGCCTGCGATACTAGATCGCGCTCGCGCGGGTTTTATTCCCGATCGGATGCAAAAAATTGCAGATCCCGGATGCGGACGCCGGCGGTTCCTCCGTTTCAATCCATGTCGGTAAAAATAACTCCATATATTTCAATGGCTTGTGAGAAATCTTCGCGCGGTTGGGAATAAGCGCTCATCGCCATCGATCTTCTTCCTCAGTGGACGGCCGTGATTTGAAGCGTCCTCCATTTGGCTCGAAAGCCATAACCCTGAGGAGATATTGCGATGTTTGATATGACCCGCCGCACCGTTCTCGGTACGGCTGTAGCTGCGGCAGCCTTCGGTCTGTCGTCGAAGCTCGAATTCATCCCGCAAGCCTTTGCCGCCACGCCGCTGGAGCCGACCGTCGGCTTCTACAAATACAAGGTCGGTTCGATCGAGGTCACGGCCATCTATGATGGCATCTGGCGCAAGCCGCATGATCCGGCCTTCATCAAGAATGCGTCCGTCGAAGACACCAAGGACGCGCTCTCCAAGGCCGGCCTGACGACGGATTTCATGCCGATTCCGCTGACCGTCGTCGTTCTCGATATCGGTGGCCGCAAGATCATGATGGATGCCGGTTCGGGTGTCGGGCAGTGGCAGACCAACGCCACGCATCTGCCAGCCAACATGGCCGCAGCCGGCATCGACTACAGGAAGATCGATACGATCATGATCTCGCATTTCCATCCGGACCATGTCTGGGGCCTGATGGAGAAGGGAACGAACGCCGCCGTCTTCCCGAATGCCGAGCTGATCGTCAACGCTGCCGAATTCAACTGGTGGACCGATCCCGGCCGCGTCGACAAGCTGGCGGAGGGACGCAAGGAGGCCGGCCGGCGCATCGCTTCCGTCTTCCCGAAATGGAAGAACTGGAAGCTGGTCGACGATAATGCCGAAGTGGCACCCGGCGTGCACATGCTGGCTGCTTACGGCCATACGCCGGGTCATTCCGTCTTCCTCATCGATGGCGGCAGCGAACAGCTGATGGTTTCGGCAGACATCATGTATGTGCCGGCGCTGCTCGCCCCCCATCCGGAATGGGAAGGCACCTACGATCAGGACGGTCCGATGGCCGTCGCAACGCGCCGCAGGCTGATCGATCGCGTTATTGCCGACAAGATCAGGATCTGCGGATCGCATTTCCCATTCCCGGGCTCTGGCACCTTCGTCAAAGACGGCAACGCCTACGGATTCACCCCCATCATTCAGGCCTGAGTGGCCAAAACAGGAGCAAGTACCATGTTCAGACACGCCATTTTCGGGATCGCAGGCCTGTGCGCCGTCGCCATCCTGCCCGCTGCCACGGCAGGTTTCGCTTTTGCCGTCGACAATATGGAATCGACCGATGCGCCTGATCTCACCTCGGTCCGCGCCAAGATCGATGCGAAGGACTATACCGGGGCGCTTGCCGAGCTTCGCGACATCGCCGAGGAACATCAGCAGGCCGACGTCTACAATCTGATGGGCTTCACCCTGCGCAAGACCGGCGATTTCAAGACGTCGCTCACCTACTACACCAAGGCTCTGGAGCTGCAGCCGGATCACAAGGGCGCGCACGAATATCTCGGCGAACTCTATGTCGAGACCGGCGACATGCCCAAGGCCCGCGAGCAGCTGGCAACGCTGACGAAGCTTTGCCCGGCGGGATGCGAAGAGCTTGAAGATCTCACCAAGGCGATCGCCGCCAAGGGCGGCAACTAGCCCGCAGCTTCAACCGATCCGGCGGCATCTCCTCGACCAGATCGAGAGGATGCCGCCGGGCAGGACCGGAAAGCACGCGGATCTCGACGGGAAGGAGAAGGGCCATGGAATTCGAAGAGGAAAATGCCGTTCTTGTGAATATGGCCGACATGGCGTTGCTGTTCGGCCGCATATTGCTATCGCTGCTCTTCCTGGAAGAAGGCATCGAACTTGCCAGCAATCTCGACAATGCGTTGGAGGCCATGGCCAGGCTCGGCGTCTCCGCCCCCATCGCGATTGCAACCATTCTGCTGCAGCTTGGCGCCGGCCTTGCCATCGCCCTTGGGCTGATGACCCGGCTGGCGGCATTTGGCCTCGGCCTGTTCTGCGTGTTGACGGCGCTGCTCTTTCACACCAACTTCGCGAGCCACAATGAGCTGCTGCACTTCGAAAAGGATCTGGCAATCGCAGGCGGCATGTTCGCGCTGATCGTCGCCGGCGCCGGCAAGCTGTCGCTCGACATGCTCGTCCGGCGTCATTGGAACACGAGGCTCGTGGCTTGAGCCCGTTGGTCGTTCGGTGAGCCGGATAGACGAGATCGGCTCACCGCATAGCTGTCTGCTCCTAAAAGTCAGGAGACCTTCTTGAAGCTTGGAAGCGTCGCGAAGAGTTCCACCGACCCCAGGCGTGCCTCGATATCGTGGATCGGCATCGAAATGATCACTTCGTCGGCCTCCGTGTCCTTGATGAAACGCGACAGCTTTGCCTCCGCCGTCGCAGGCGAGCCGACCACGGCGTAGCGCAGCGTATTTTCCACATTCAGCTTTTCCATCGGCGTCCAGAAATCGTCCATGTCGCTGCGCGGCCGAGGGAAGGCGCCGCGCACGTTACGGCGCAGATTGACGAATTGCTGCTCGGCAGAGGTGAAATGATATTGCGCCTCCTCATCGGTATCTGCGACCGAACCCATGGCGCCCACCATCACATAAGGCTTGTCGAGCGTGGCCGAAGGCGTGAAGCGGTCGCGATATATGGCGATCGCGTCCAGCAGCGAGTCCGGTGCGAAATGCGAGGCGAAGGCATAGGGCAGGCCGAGCATGGCGGCGAGATGGGCGCTGTAGAGGCTGGAGCCGAGCAGCCAGATCGGCACGTTGGCGCCATGGCCGGGAACCGCGAGGATGATCTGGTTGTCATCCGCTGGGCTGAAGAGGTGCTGCAGCTCGACGATATCCTGCGGGAAGTTCTGGGCGCCGGCATCGATATTGCGGCGCAGGGCCTGGGCGGTGCGCATGTCGGTGCCGGGTGCACGGCCGAGGCCGAGATCGACGCGGCCGGGAAACAGCGCCTCCAGCGTACCGAACTGCTCGGCAATGACGAGCGGCGAATGGTTCGGCAGCATGACGCCGCCCGAACCGATGCGGATGCGCGACGTCGCCGCGCCGATATGGCCGATCACGACTGAAGTCGCGGCGCTGGCAATGCCCGGCATGCCGTGATGCTCCGCGAGCCAGAACCTGTTGTAGCCAAGTTCTTCCGCCTTTTGCGCCATGCGCTTCGAGCTTTCGAAGGACTGGCGAATGGTGCTGCCTTCGGCAACGGGCGAAAGATCGAGGATGGAAAAAGGAACCATGGCAAGAAACCTGCGTGGTGGAAGGGAGGGTCGCACCCACATGTAGGAGCGCGGTGCGCCTATTCCAAACCCCGCCGCCGCAATTTCGTCCCTGTGTTTTCAGCGTGGTGCTGACGGTCGAAACTGTGTCTTGTTTTTGTTTTGTTCACATTTTGCTGGCACATCTTCGGCCCGAAAGATAGGTTGGCTTATGCAGAATACGATTCGCATCATTGGCATCGATCCGGGCCTGCGACGCACCGGTTGGGGTATCATCGACACGCTTGGCAACTCCCTGCGTTTCGTCGCCTCGGGAACCGTGACGTCGGATGGCGATATGGATCTCGCATCCCGTCTCTGCCAGCTTCACGATGGGCTTGCCGAAGTCGTTCACAGCTACCAGCCGGATGAGGCCGCCGTCGAGCAGACCTTCGTCAACAAGGATGCGGTGGCAACGCTGAAGCTCGGCCAGGCCCGTGGGGTCGTGATGCTGGTTCCGGCGCGGGCAGGCCTGCCGGTCTCCGAATATGCGCCGAATGCGGTCAAGAAGGCCGTCATCGGCGTCGGTCACGGCGAGAAGCAGCAGATCCACATGATGCTGAAGATCCTGATGCCCAAAGTGGAATTCAAGGGCAATGACGCGGCCGATGCGCTCGCCATTGCCGTCTGTCATGCCCATAACCGCGGCGCCAGCCGTCTGCGTCAAGCGTCGCTGCTTGCCGCTGCAAAGGCGTCGTAACCGCATTCACCCCCTTCGCTGAAACCACCCCTGACGGACCTCATCCATGATCGGCAAGCTGAAAGGCACAATCGAAGAGATCGGCGAAGACTATGTGCTCGTGGATGTGCATGGCGTCTGCTATGTCGCCTATTGTTCCGCCCGGACATTGTCGAAGCTTGGTTCCGTCGGCGAGGCCTGCATTCTCTTCATCGAGACCTATGTCCGTGAGGATCAGATCCGGCTGTTCGGCTTCATGACGGCGCTGGAACGCGAGTGGTTCAATATCGTGCAGACGGTCCAGGGGGTTGGCGCCAAGGTGGCGCTGGCGCTGTTGTCGACGTTGACGCCGGCCGAGCTTGCCAATGCGATCGCGCTTCAGGATCGTGTCGCCGTTTCGCGGGCGCCGGGCGTTGGCCCCAAGGTCGCCATGCGCATCGTCACGGAACTGAAGAACAAGGCGCCGGCCTTTGCCGGCGATGCCGCCAATATCGGGCTCAAGCAGGAGCTGGGTGAAGGCGTTGCCGCAGCGCCTGTCGCGGATGCCGTATCGGCGCTCACCAATCTCGGCTATTCCCGCGATCAGGCCGCCAACGCCGTTGCAGCAGCCTTGAAGACGGCGGGAGAGGGCGCCGATAGCGCCAAGTTGATCCGTCTCGGCCTCAAGGAACTGTCGCGTTGAGGCTTTGCACCTACCGCGTTCCTTACTATTGTCTCAAAATCGCGAGATCGCCATGGAGCGCTTTCTCGTCGAAGACTATCTTGAGCGCGGCAGGAGCGCCGGGAAACGCATATCTGGAATGGAACCGCTGACATGAGTGAAGCCGCACGTCTGATATCGCCGGAAAAGCGGGGCGAAGACATCGATGCGACGCTCAGGCCGCAATCGCTGGACGAGTTTACCGGCCAGGCGGAAGCGCGCGCCAATCTGAAGGTCTTCATCGAGGCCGCCAAGGGGCGCGGCGAAGCGCTGGATCACGTGCTGTTCGTCGGTCCTCCGGGCCTCGGCAAGACGACGCTGGCGCAGATCATGGCCAAGGAACTCGGCGTCAATTTCCGCTCCACGTCCGGCCCGGTCATCGCCAAGGCGGGCGATCTGGCGGCGCTGCTGACCAATCTTGAAGAACGCGATGTGCTATTCATCGACGAAATTCACCGCCTTAACCCGGCCGTCGAAGAAATCCTTTATCCGGCCATGGAGGATTTCCAGCTCGATCTCATCATCGGCGAAGGCCCGGCGGCGCGTTCGGTGAAAATCGATCTCGCCAAGTTCACGCTGGTTGCCGCCACGACCCGTCTTGGCTTGCTGACGACACCGCTGCGCGACCGTTTCGGTATTCCGGTCCGGCTGAGCTTCTATACCGTCGAGGAACTGGAACTGATCGTCCGGCGTGGCGCGAGGCTAATGGGCCTCGGCATGACCGATGAGGGTGCGCGCGAGATTGCGCGCCGGGCCCGCGGGACGCCGCGTATCGCCGGCCGGCTGCTGCGCCGCGTGCGCGATTTCGCGGAAGTGGCCAAGGTGGAAGCGGTGACGCGGGAGGTTGCCGACGAAGCGCTGACACGGCTCCTCGTCGATAATGTCGGCTTCGATCAGCTCGACAAGCGCTACCTCAACATGATCGCCGTCAATTTCGGCGGTGGCCCTGTCGGCATCGAAACCATCGCGGCGGGTCTTTCCGAGCCGCGCGATGCGATCGAGGACATTATCGAGCCCTATATGATCCAGCAGGGCTTCATTCAGCGCACACCCCGCGGCCGCGTCTTGACCGCAATCGCCTGGAAGCATCTTGATATGCAGCCGCCCAAGGATCTGGAGGCGGCCCAGTTCCGGCTGTTCCAGGAGGGGGACTGAGTTGCTCGGCCGTCGTGCATTTTTGAAGCTGTTCGGCGGCAGCGTATTCGGCTTGATGGCACTCGGGGGTTATGCCCTCGGATATGAGCCCGTCATCAGACTGGATGTCACCCGCTATGCGCTGACGCCACCGGGATGGACGCCGGGTTTGAAGCTTCGGATCGTGGCGCTTGCCGATTTCCATGCCTGCGAACCGTGGATGACGGCCGAGCGCATCGGCTCGATCTGTGCCCATGCGAACGAGCTTGGCGGCGACATCATCGTCCTGCTTGGTGACTATACGTCCGGGACCGATCTGATCATGGGCAGGGTCGATCATCGCGTGTGGGCGGCGCAACTTGCCACCCTGAAGGCGCCGCTCGGCGTTCATGCCATCCTCGGTAATCACGACTGGTGGCACGATGCCGCCGCTCAAAGGAGCGGCCATGGCCCTACATTCAGCCACCGCGCGCTCGGCGGCGTCGGGATCGAAGTCTATTCGAACCGCTCGGCGCGTCTGGAGAAGGACGGGCATGGGTTCTGGCTCGCCGGCCTTGAGGATCAGCTGGCGCTGAGGCGCAGCATCCGCTGGAAGCGGCCTTTCACCCAAGGGCTTCACGATCTCGGCGGTACGCTGGCTCAAGTTACCGACGACGCGCCTGTTATCCTGCTTGCACACGAGCCCGATGTCTTTCCGGATGTGCCGTCGAGGGTGTCGCTGACCCTGTCAGGGCATACGCATGGCGGGCAGGTGCGGGTCTTCGGCTGGTCGCCTTATTCGCCGTCGCGCTATGGCGACAGATATGTTTATGGCCATATCATCGAGGAGGAGCGTCACATCATCGTCTCCGGCGGCCTTGGCTGCTCCATCATGCCGGTTCGCTTCGGTGTTCCACCTGAGATCGTCGTCATCGATGTTGGCTGAGGGATCATGTCGAAACGTAAGCTGATCAGACTGAATGCGGGGCGCTCGCGCTTCCAGATGCGCGTGGCGGGCCTCGCCTTTCGCGATGGCCATGTGCTGGTTCATAGGGCTGTGCACGAGAGTTTCTGGACCTTTCCCGGTGGCCGGGCGGAGATCGGAGAGACCTCCGAGGACACGCTGCGGCGGGAAATGCAGGAGGAGCTTGGTGTAGACGCCACGGTCGTGCGGCTTCTCTGGTCGGTCGAGAACTTCTTTCATTACGAGGAGCGTGATTGGCACGAGCTCGGCCTCTACTACCTGATGGAGCTGCCTGCGAGCTTTCCATTCGATCCGCAGGAGATCGTGCATCGGGTCCAGGACGACGACAACGATCTGGAATTCAAATGGGTGCGAGCGACGCGCGAGGCGCTGGTTGCGCTCGATATCCCGCCCTATTTCATTGCCGGGGAGATCGAAGATCTGCCGCTGGCGCCGCGTCATCTCGTCTGGCGCGACGGCGATCTCGACCAAGGCTAGGGAGAAGATTCGATGCCTGACTTCGACCCTGTTCGGAGCTTTAGAAAGCTTGCCTATAACAATGCGCTGGCGAATATCCGGCTGCATCGTGCTTGCGCGGCATTGCAGCCTGGCGAGTTCGGGGCAAAGCGCGTCAGCTTCTTTCCGTCGATCAAGTCGACGTTTAACCACATCCTGACGGTTGACTGGTTCTATGTCGATGCGCTGGAAGGTGGGGCGCTTGGCCTCAAAGCCTTCAACATCGAGGAGCCTTATGACCGGCTGGATGAATTGACGGCGCGGCAGGTGGAGGTCGACCGCAGGCTGGTTGCTTTCTGCGAGAGATTGACGCCGGATGCGGCAGTGCGGATCGTCGATATCGAGCGCACAGGCCGCGTTCAACAGGAGAGGGTGGACGATGTGCTGAACCATCTGTTTCAGCACCAGACGCATCATCGCGGTCAGGTCCATGCCATGCTGGCCGGAACGAGCGTTGCGCCGCCACAGCTCGACGAATTCGTCGTTGCCGACGATGCGCGGTTCAGGGGCGGGGAGCTATCAGCGCTCGGCTGGGATGAGACCAAGCTGATGCGCTAGTTCGCATGACGTCGATCAGCCAGTTTCTCTATGGTTTGTCTGAGTAAGGTCTTGCCGCCGCCCTGCCATCCAAGTGCGCGGATCTTCGACGTATCCATCGTGTTGACCGCTTCTTGAGGTGCAGGTGCCGGTAACGGATGGGGACAGCCTGTCGCGCTTTGAAGATGACCGAGAATCTCATGGGTGTCGGTGAGAATATCGGACAGATTGAAAGCCTCACCGTCGATCCGGCCGGCTTCTGTTTCCAATAGCAAACGAACGGCGCGGCCCAGATCACGGCCATGAACTTCGGTTCCCGCACGTACGGCGACCGGTCTGCCGTGCAGATAATCGTCGAACAGCCCATCCCACTTGTTCGGACGCAGGTCGCCATAGACGCCGGTCGCTCTGAGGCTTGCCGTGGCAAAGCCAAGTGCGGACAGGGAGAAGAGGGCATGCTCGGCGTCGCGTTTTACCTCGCCGTAGAGCGTGTTCGGCATCGCCTTGGTTGCCTCGGTCAACGTCTCTCCGGCAGGCCGATCACCATAGACGGCGCGCGAGGACAGGAAGATGCAGCGGCGGATGCCCGCCTTCCGGGCCGTGTCAAAAAGTCTGACCGTGCCGTCCAGATTGAGCCGGCGAAACTCGTTGGGGTGGTCTCCCTCGCCGCCGCGATATTTGCCAGGAATGTGGCTGAACGCAGCATGCACGAAGATATAGGCGTCGTCGAAGACTTGGCTCTGGTCCTCTTTGGGGTCGAGGCTCAGCGGTTCGAAGGAAACCGGCCGTGAGAAAAAGCCTGCCTGCGGCTCGTTGCGACCACCCACCGCGACCTTATACCCAGCCGAAAGCAGCTCCTCGGCGATGTATCGGCCGACGAAACCCGTTCCTCCCGATATGAGAACCTTCATGCCGCCTCTTTTGGATTGGCGAGCGTCGCGATATCGGGCACGCCTTGCCCCGTATGGAAGGAGTGCCAAAGGTCGATCAGCGGCCTCAGCAGCTCTGCCTTGGGATGGTTTTCCTCCCAAGGCTTCTCATACTGATAGTGCAGGATCGAAACGCTGCTCCAATTCCAGAGTTCGGGCATGCTGAACCAGACATATTGCAGCATGTTCATGAATATAGGCAGGCCGTGCCAATCCGGGAAAAACGCTTCGAGAAAAGTCTGGTCCGTCCGGCGCCAGAAGACATCCGGGCGGTCGAGCTGGTGCAGCATGTCCTGAAATGTTGCAAGCGATGGCTTGGCGACGAAGACGCCGGAGTTCAGCCGATGAAAATCGGAGAGGCTCTCATAGACGTTCGGTGCCGCCGAAAATTCGGGATAGTCGAAGAGCCTGTCGACGTTCCTCAGCACCAGCGCATCGGCATCGATGAAGACGCAAGTATCGTATTCGATCAATTGCCAGAGCCGCAGCTTGCAGAAATTGTCGAGCGGCGTGTGGAAGGATGGCTTGCGGCCCTTGGTGAACGGCGCTGCGGCATGGAGATTGCCGCGCGCATGTCGTTCGTTGAAGCCATCCGACAGGGGTAGATGTTCGACTTCGATGAGGCGGCAGTCGAGTGCTGCGAGCGAAGCGAGGTCGCTTTCACGCACGCCGGCGGTATGCAGCACGACGATATCGGCCCTGGTTCCGGTCCGAGCGATCGAACGCGCGAGCGCGAGCGCGCCCATGCTATAGTCGGCATTCGTGACGAGGGTCACGAATGCCTGTCTGGCGCGGGGACGGCTATGCGGACGCAACCCCTGGAGCATTTCGCTTCCGAGCATCATGACACGGACTTCAACCTCTTGCCTTCGGGATCATGGTTGACTGTCGCGGCAAGATCCTTCGTCCAGGCCGAGACGGCGGGGACGCGCGAGCGGTCGACGCGATAGGCATATTTCTTGGCGACATCGACGATTTCGCTGAGCAAGCCGGCCTCCAGCGTAATCGGCGCAAGTCCGAGGTCGAGAAACTTGTCGTTCTTGACGATCAGTTCGTTCTCGGAAGCTTCCTTGCGCGGATTGGGCAGGCGGACGACTTCGGCGCCGCTCATCTTGGCGATCATCTCGGCCAAATCGCGTACTCGGTGCGTTTCTGTCATCTGGTTGAAGATTTCGACGCGAGTGCCGCGGGCAGGCGGGTTCTTCAGCGCCAACTCGATGCAGCGGACCGAATCCTGGATATGGATGAAGGCGCGGGTCTGACCGCCGGTGCCGTGTACGGTCAGCGGATAGCCGATTGCCGCCTGAATGAGGAAGCGGTTCAGCACAGTTCCGTAATCGCCGTCGTAGTCGAAGCGGTTGATCAACTGGGTGTGTCGGCGCGTCTGCTCGGTATGCGTGCCCCAGACGATGCCCTGATGCAGATCGGTGATCCTGAGCCCGTCGTTCTTGGCGTAGAACTGGAAGAGCAGCTGATCGAGGCATTTCGTCATGTGGTAGATCGAGCCGGGATTGGCGGGATAGAGTATTTCCTGGCTTACAGTGCGACCGTCAGCCGTATCGATGCCGACGGGCAGATAGCCTTCGGGGATGGCAGCGCCGATCGTGGAATAGCCATAGACGCCCATAGTGCCGAGGTGCACGAGATGTGCGTCGAGATTGAGTTCGACCAGCGCGTTCAGGAGATTATGCGTGGCGTTGACGTTGTTGTTGACCGTGTAATTCTTGTGGCGGTCGCTTTTCATCGAGTAGGGGGCGGCACGTTGCTCGGCGAAATGCACGATGGCATCGGGGCGATGCTCGGCGAGCCACTTCTTCAGGAGCTCGTAATCCTTGGCGAGATCGATGAGATTGAAATGAATGCGGCGGCCGGTTTCGGCGTGCCAGATGCGAGTACGTTCCTGAATCGAATCCATCGGCGTCAGCGACTGAACGCCCAGTTCCGTATCGATCCATCGACGGGAGAGATTGTCGAGGATGTGGACCTCATGACCGGCATCGGAGAGATGGAGCGAGGTTGGCCAACCGATGAATCCGTCGCCACCCATAACCGCTATTTTCATGAGGTTTTTCCTTCTGCGCCGATCCGCTGCCCGGCATCATTCCGGATAGTCGGAGTTTATGACAATTGTTCAAAGCTTGCTTGATGGCGGAAGTTCGGCCAAAGAGGTGCCGGACATTCAAGGAGATGCGGCAACGATGAACAGCCCCTTTCTGATAGCTGGGGAACTGGAAGCCGGAAGCCACCGGCTGGTGCAGCGAGTCTACTATGAGGATACGGATTTTTCCGGGCTCGTCTATCACGCGCGCTACCTGCATTTCCTCGAGCGCGGCCGCACCGACTATCTGCGCTGTCTCGGTGTGGAACAGCGTGAGCTGCTGAATGCAGACGAAGAGGGACTGGTTTTCGTCGTTCATCGCATGGAGATCGACTTCAAGGGGCCGGCGCGCATGGATGACGTGCTGACGATCCGGACCGTCACCGAGAAAGCCGGCGGCGCGAAGATGGTATTGTCCCAGGAAATACGTCGCGATGATACTTTGCTGATCGCCGCCAAGGTTATCATCGCAGTGATCAATGCCAAAGGACGGCCGCGCCGGTTGCCGGAAAAGCTCGCTGCGCAGATGCTGACGGCATCGGAATCCGCTGGCTAGCAAGGTGTTTTGATGGGCGGGAACCATCGGCGGCGCGCAAAGATATGACCAATTGCCGGAGGGTGCTTGCCAAAACTTGAGTTTTATGTGAAGGAATTTCCGCGCAAGTCATGTCTGCGTTTGTCGCCGGTTTCGTCCGGTCAGTTCTTCCCGGGAGCTAGAATAGCCTTCGCCGCCGCTAAATCCTTCATGGTTCGACGCTAACATTCTTTTAACCATAATAGTGTCTTACTGCTTTAGTCGGAGTTTGTGCGGTGCACGCCTTCCTTTGACCAAATTTGACGGCAAGAAGGCAATTGTAAGCTTGGAAGGCTTGACCAGGGCGTTCAGCGGCGGCTGCCAAACATTTCTTGTGAGATCACTTTTAGCCGCCCGGTCTAGCGCCGGGCGTTTGGATTCGGGGATTTTGGATCAATGGAACAAGTAGCATTGGCAGCGGCCACCACACCGGACATCACGCTCTGGTCGCTCTTCATGCAGGCGGGCCTGGTGGTCAAGCTCGTCATGATCGGCCTTCTGGCCGCGTCCGTTTGGACTTGGGCGATCGTCATCGACAAGTATCTGAGCTATGCGCGAGCGCGCCGGCAATTCGATCAGTTCGAGCAGGTCTTCTGGTCTGGCCAGTCGCTCGAAGAACTTTACCGTACGCTTTCGGAGCGCAACAACACTGGCCTCAGCGCCATCTTCGTCTCGGCCATGCGGGAATGGAAGAAGTCGTTCGAGCGCGGTGCGCGTTCACCGATCGGCCTGCAGATGCGTATAGATCGCGCCATGGACGTGACGCTGGCGCGTGAGTCGGAGCATCTGACCGCCCGTCTCGCATCGCTCGCGACCATCGGCTCCGCCGGCCCGTTTATCGGTCTGTTCGGTACGGTCGTCGGTATCATGACCTCGTTCCAGGCTATCGCTGGTTCGAAGTCGACCAACCTCGCGGTCGTTGCGCCGGGTATCGCCGAAGCGCTGCTTGCGACTGCCATCGGTCTGGTCGCCGCTATTCCCGCCGTTATCGCCTACAACAAGTTCTCTGGCGATGCCGGCAAGCTTTCGGGGCGCATGGAAGGCTTTGCGGATGAATTCTCCGCCATCCTTTCGCGCCAGATCGATGAGAAGCTGCAGCCGCGCCAGGCAGCGCAGTAAGTCGCGGACAGAACCGGAGTAGCTCATATGGCAATGTCTGTTGGAGGCAAGGGCGGCGGCGGTGGCCGTCGGGGTGGTCGTCGTGGCGGTGGCCGCGGCGGTCCGATCGCCGATATCAACGTAACGCCGCTGGTCGACGTCATGCTCGTTCTGCTGATCATTTTCATGGTTGCAGCGCCGATGATGACGTCGGGTGTGCCGATCGACCTGCCGCAGACGCAGGCAGGCGCGCTCAACGCCCAGACCCAACCCATCACAATCTCGATCAAGGCCGACGGCCAGGTCTTCCTGCAGGAGACCCAGATCGACGTGGCCGAGATCGCCGCCAAGCTGCAGGCGATCGCGACGACCGGCTACAACGAACGCATTTTCGTGCGTGGCGATGGCAAGGCGCCCTATGGCGTGATTGCCGACGTCATGTCGCGCATCCAGGAAGCCGGTTACAAGAATATCGGCCTCGTAACGCAGCAGATAACGGACCACTGACGAATCGCCATGAAGCGTAGTCTTGCCACATCTGCGATCTTTCACGTCCTGGTGCTAATCGGCGCCATGGTGACGCTGAGTGCGCCGGCGCCTCTGGAGACGCCGGAAAGCACGGCGATGGATGTCGATATCGTACCGGCAGACCAGCTCCAGCAGGGTGAGAAGAAGGCGCCGGTAACGGACCACGTCTCGCGCAAGCAGACTACGAAGCAGGATCAGGTCGCCAACGCCCAGAACGTTGGCGAGAACAAGGTGGATATCAAGAACCCTGTCGTGCCGACCCAGCGGCCGGAGAGCGATACGGCGGCATTGGCGCCGAAGAAGGTGGATGCACCCGTTCCGCAGAATGATCCGCGTCCGAACGACGTGAAGACAGTGGAGCAGAAGGACACCGAGGCTGCGCCGAAGGAAGTGGCTGCTGTTCCGCAGCAGAAGCCGGATGTGACGCCCACTCCGACGCCTAAGACCGATCCGACGCCTCCCACTCCGAAGGCCGATGCGACGCCGACTCCGCCACCGGCTCAACAGCCGACGGAGCAGGCTGAAATCCAGTTGCCGAACAATGTCCCCGTACCGGACATAAAGCCGCAGCCGACGCCGCCCAAGACCGCCGAACAGAAGCCCGAAGTCAAGCCGGTGCCCAAGCCGGACGTGAAGGTGGCCGACGCCAAGCCGACGGACAAGACGACCACGCAGAGCACCAGCAAGACCACATCCAACGACGACGGCAAGAAGGATGCGGACAAGAAGCGCCAGACTGCCAAAGCCTCAAACAAGGGACTGGATGATGGTCTCGCCGATGAGATTGCCAACGTTTTGAACAATACATCGTCGAAGGGCGGTGCGGCACGCTCGTCCAAGCAGGCTTCTGCCGGTGCGGATACCCAGGTTGCTTCGCGCGGCGGGATGAAATCGCTCGGCGCAGGCAAGCTTAGCCAGAGCCAACAGGACGGCTTGCGTGACCTGATCCAGAAGTACTGGAACCTTCCTCCCGGACTTGAGGGCGCGGGCGACGTTCGAATCAAGGTGCACTTCAAGCTCGACAAATCCGGGCAGATCGTTGGTCAGCCTGAGGCGACGACGAGCGGCGGACCGGCTTCGACACAGGGTGCCATGCAATCCGCTGCCGTACGCGCGGTCCTGCGCGCGCAATCGGAGTTCATGACGATTCTTCCGGCGGATAAGTATGACGACTGGCAGGAAGTCGTCGTCAACTTCAGCGCAGCGGATCTGGGGATGTGATGCGGGGAATGCAGCATTCGACGAACCACTGTCCGCGTATCGCCCCGTCGTTGCTCATGGCCCTGGCTGTCATGTTCGCGGGATCGGCGTCAGCCCAGTATGCGAACGGCGCTGGTGAACGTCAGCTTGAGCATGCGGCTGCAGATAGTATCCGCGACAAGGTTACGAGGAGCTGGCTCCGCCCGATGGACCTGCCCGGCGTGAACGCGGTTCATGTTCAGGTCCACATGAAGCTCGATCGCGATGGAAACATTATGGGTCAACCGGAAGTCGTTGCGCGCGGCGGTCCGGAAAAGACCCAAAAAATTGTGGCGGCAAGTGCGGTGCGTGCTCTCCTCAGGGCGGCGCCTTTCACGGGTCTGCCACGGGCTCAATTCGACAATGAAACTAGTTCGGTCGGAGTTGTTTTGAACTTCGAACCCGGCGACATGGCGCTTTAATGCTGAAAGGCTTGGCACATATGATCAGAAACTCCCTCGTTCGTCTCCTGCTGGTGCTGGCGGGCCTGACGGCAGCCTTCGCCACTCCGGCCTATGCCGTGGTCGAGCTCAACATCAACAAGGGCAATGTCCAGCCCATGCCGATCGCGATCACCGATCTTCTGTCGAATGACAGTCTCGGTCCGCAGATCTCGGGCGTGATTGCCGCCGACCTGCAGCGCTCCGGCCTGTTCGCCCCGATCAACAAGCAGGCCTTCATCGAGAAGATCAGCAATCCGGATTCGACCCCGCGCTTTACCGACTGGACCGCGATCAATGCGCAGGCGCTGGTGACGGGCCGCGTGACGCAGGAAGGCGGCCGTCTCCGCGCCGAATTCCGCCTGTGGGACACGTTCGGCAACAGCCAGATGATCGGTCAGCAATTCTACGCGCAGCCGGATAACTGGCGCCGCGTCGCCCATATCATCGCCGATGCGATCTATCAGAAGATCACCGGCGAAAAGGGCTACTTCGATACCCGCGTTGTTTTCGTCGCCGAAAGCGGCCCGAAGACGGCTCGCAAGACGCAGCTTGCCATCATGGATCAGGACGGCGCCAATGTTCGCATGCTGACCGACGGCAGCGATCTCGTGCTGACGCCGCGTTTCTCGCCGAACCGGCAGGAAGTGGCGTACATGTCCTTCGCCAATCAGCAGCCGCGCGTCTATCTGCTGCAGCTGCAGACGGGTCAGCGCGAGCTGGTTGGCAACTTCCCGGGGATGACTTTCTCGCCGCGCTTCTCGCCGGATGGCCAGCGCGTCATCATGAGCCTTCAGCAGGAAGGTAACGCCAACATCTACACGATGGACCTGCGTTCGCGCACGACAACTCGTTTGACCTCGACGGCGGCGATCGATACCTCGCCTTCCTACTCGCCTGACGGCACGCAGATCGCCTTTGCCAGCGATCGTGGCGGCAAGCCGCAGATCTACGTGATGAATGCTGACGGCTCCAACCAGCGCCGTGTATCGTTCGGCGATGGCACCTACTCCACGCCGGTCTGGTCGCCGCGCGGCGATCTTATCGCCTTCACCAAGCAGTCCGGCGGCACCTTCTCTATCGGCGTCATGAAGACCGATGGTTCGGGCGAGCGCCTGCTGACCACCGGCTTCCACAACGAAGGCCCGACCTGGGCTCCGAACGGCCGTGTCATCATGTTCTTCCGTCAGCCTGCCGGCTCGGGTGGTCCGCAACTCTACTCGATCGATCTGACCGGCTACAACGAGCAGAAGATCCCGACTCCGGGCTTTGGTTCCGACCCGGCCTGGTCACCCTTGCTCGAGTAATAGAGGGTTCGCCACTTTATCGCCGCAAAGTCCTGTGAGTGGACCGTTTCCGGACAATTTTAGGACATCATTAACCATATTCGTTGGAATCGGATTAACCGAACCCGGTTACAGTCTGGCAACCCTGATAAAGACTTAAGGAGAGACCGGCAATGAGCCGCATCGCAACCCCGGCCGTTGGCCATATGCAGAACCTCGCTCGCAACCCGATCATGATCGCGCTTTTCGTCGGCCTTTCTCTGGCTGGCTGCGCCTCCAAGAAGGGTCTGCCGAATGATGCCAACGGGCTTGGCCTGAACGGTGGTGCCGGCGCCGCTACTCCTGGCTCGCCGCAGGACTTTACCGTCAACGTTGGCGACCGCATCTTCTTCGACACGGACAGCACCTCGATCCGCGCCGATGCCGCCCAGACGCTTGATCGTCAGGCTCAGTGGCTCGCTCGCTATCCGAACTACGCAATCACCGTCGAAGGCCATGCCGACGAACGCGGTACGCGCGAATACAACCTTGCTCTCGGCGCTCGCCGTGCGGCTGCTGCCAAGGACTATCTCGCTTCGCGCGGCGTTCCGGCCAAGCGCATGAAGACGATCTCCTACGGCAAGGAACGCCCGGTCGCGACCTGCGACGACATCTCCTGCTGGTCGCAGAACCGTCGTGCTGTTACCGTGCTCAACGGCGCCGGTTCCTGATAGGTCAAGTGGCCCGTCGAAATGCATAAGGCGGTCCTTGCGGCCGCCTTTGTTTTTTTGACCACACTTTGGCCGAACTCCGTTGCTTTTTGAGAGCAATTGTAAAAATCTCCTGTTCGAGCCCCTGGCCCGAAGAATCAATGAGACAGGACGATCCATATGAGAAAACTTGTCGTGGCGAGCATGCTGTGTCTCGCTGCCTTTGTCGGTAGTGAGCGCGATGCTTCTGCCTTGTCGCTGTTCGGAATCCACCTCGGGAGCCGCGACGCTTCCGCGCAGCCGGCGCCGAACAACGCGTATCAGAGACAAGCACAATACGGCAATGCGCCGGTCATCAAGGTTCAGAACAGCGATGCCGAGGTTCGCCTGCAGCAGCTGGAGGACCAGATGCGCCAGTTGAACGGCCGCGTCGAGGAAATGAGCTATCAGTTGCTGCAAATGCAGGAGACGATCCGCAAGGCGCAGGAAGACAATGAATTCCGCTTCCAGCAGCTCGAGAAGCGTGGCGGCAGTGCGCCGGCAGGCGGCACGATGAAGAAGAGCGAGGCCGATGTGCCGGCTCAGGGCTCGAGCGGGAAGCAGGATGACATTGCAGGTGTCATCAGCGGTTCTCAAAACACGGGCGCTGCACCCCAGCGCGGCTCCAGCACGGGTAAGCCGCCATCGCAGCTCGGCTCGATCCAGTTCGATCAGAGCGGCGGCGAAGTGGGTAGTTCGTCTACCGGAACCGATAATGGTTCCGGTGCAGCCCCCAGCGCCGGTTCGGGGGCACAGACGGCGTCGCTCGGCAACGAAAACGATCAGTACAAGGCGGCCTACGGCCATGTCCTGTCCGGCGACTATAGCGTCGCCGAACGGGAGTTCCGTCAGTATATCGACAGTTACCCCAGCAGCTCGCGGTCTGCCGATGCGAATTTCTGGCTCGGCGAGGCGCTGTATTCGCAGGGCAAGTACAATGATGCCGCCAAGACCTTCCTGAATGCGCATCAGAAGTACAGCACGTCGGAAAAAGCTCCTGAAATGCTTCTGAAGCTCGGCATGTCGCTTGCCGCGCTCGACAACAAGGATACCGCCTGCGCCACGCTTCGCGAGGTCGGTAAACGCTACCCGAAGGCTTCCAAGGCCGTTACCAGCAAGGTCGCAAGCGAACAGAAGCGTCTTGCCTGCTGAGTGCCATGTCTGAGGTCGCTGTGACCGGTAATGTCGCAACTCTTGCGCCCGAAGTCGCCGCCGCCGCGTTTCTTCATTCGCTCGCGAAGCCTGCTCATATTCTGGTCGCCATTTCCGGCGGCAGCGATTCTACCGGGCTATTGATCGCCCTTGCCGAGCATCTGCGCTCTTCTCCCCATTCCGATATCACTCTTTCCGCCATAACCATCGATCATGGTTTGCGTGCCGGTGCTGCAGATGAAGCGCTGGCGGTCGCCGCACTCTGCGCTCAACATGGGATCTCTCATGCCACCCGTCGCTGGGATGGCGACAAGCCGACGAGCGGTATTATGGCCGCCGCCCGGGAAGCGCGCTATGAACTGATGGCCGACCGCGCGAATGAGATCTCTGCCGATGTGATCGTTACGGCGCATACGGCCGACGATCAGCGCGAGACGCTCGCCATGCGGGGCGCACGCGGTGCCAAGGCGAAGGACGAGACCGGCACGGGCATTGCCGACGCGATACTGTTTGATCGCCGCATCTGGATCGCCAGACCGTTTCTGTCTTGTACGCGGGCGGATATCCGCGCCTATCTCGAAGCACATGGATTATCCTGGCTCGACGATCCCAGCAACGAGGACACCCGATACGAACGCGTGCGGACACGTATGCGTCTGGCCGCGCAGCCGCTCGATGCCCTTGCCACAAACAATGGTGCGAATCGTGTCGCATTGGCCGCAAGAGCGGCGGTTTGGCTGGACGAAAATGTGACTGTTCACGCCGCTGCGCTCTGTGTGATCCGCCGGGCCGCATTGTCGGAGGATGCGGCGGTCGTCGCATATGCGCTTTCCTACCTTGCTGCCGTCTTCGGCGGTGAAGTCTATGGGCCTGGCCGCGACCCAATGGACCGCATTCTCGTTTTCGTGAAGAGCGGTGTACCTGGACGGCGCACGGCAGGCGGGGTTGTCTTCGATCTGCGCCGAGAGGCGCTTTATCTCATGCGGGAAAGTCGCAACATCGAGCCGCTTGCGCTTCTGCCTGGCGCAAGGGGTATTTGGGACGGTCGTCTGGAGGTGGTCAATCAAGGTTCGGCACCTGTCTGCGTTGGAGCAGTCGGCGCGGATGAAGCGTCGATTTTTCCGCCGAGTTTGCCGAGAGGCGCAGTGCGGCGCGCGCGCGCGGCCATGCCTCGGATCACCTCGGATCCGGACGGAATGGCGCTTGACGTGACGGCTGCACCTTATCTCGCGCCGTTCGACCGCTTTTTGACACGATTTGACCTCATGTTTGCAGATCGCCTTTCGGTCGCTTTTGGCCGTCAAGCCTATATGCGGCCGCCGCTTTCGGTCCTATAGACGTAAAAAACATGTGTTGACGCTGTTTGCCTTGGCAACGGCTTGGCGCAACCCTATGTTAGGGATCAAGTAATGCCGTCGCTCAAGCGGCGGAAGTTTCAGTGCTGGGGAGTTCGATGAACCCTAATTTTCGTAATTTCGCTCTGTGGGCAATCATAGCTCTGCTGTTGATTGCTCTGTTCAGTATGTTTCAGAACGCGCCGGCACAAACAGGCTCCAGGGAAATTCCTTATTCGCAGTTCCTTCGGGAAGTTGATTCCGGTCGCGTCCGTGACGTTACCGTTACCGGCAACCGCGTCGTCGGCAGCTATGTCGAAAACGGAACGCCCTTCCAGACCTATGCTCCGGTCGTGGATGACAGCCTGCTTGAGCGCCTGCAGAACAAGAACGTCAACATCGTCGGTCGTCCTGAGTCGGATGGCTCCTCGAGCTTCCTGAGCTATCTCGGCACGCTGTTGCCGATGCTTCTGATCCTCGGCGTCTGGCTGTTCTTCATGCGGCAGATGCAGGGCGGTTCGCGCGGAGCCATGGGCTTCGGCAAGTCCAAGGCGAAGCTTCTGACGGAAGCGCACGGTCGCGTCACCTTCGAGGATGTCGCCGGTGTCGACGAGGCCAAGCAGGACCTGGAAGAAATCGTCGAGTTCCTGCGCGATCCGCAGAAGTTCCAGCGTCTCGGTGGTCGTATCCCGCGCGGCGTGCTGCTCGTTGGCCCTCCCGGTACAGGTAAGACGCTGCTGGCCCGCGCCATCGCTGGCGAAGCCAATGTGCCGTTCTTCACCATTTCCGGTTCCGACTTCGTCGAAATGTTTGTCGGTGTCGGTGCAAGCCGCGTCCGCGACATGTTCGAGCAGGCGAAGAAGAATGCGCCCTGCATCATCTTCATCGACGAAATCGACGCCGTCGGCCGCCATCGTGGTGCCGGTCTCGGCGGCGGTAACGACGAGCGCGAGCAGACCCTCAACCAGCTGCTGGTCGAAATGGACGGTTTCGAGGCCAATGAAGGCATCATCCTGATCGCTGCGACCAACCGTCCCGACGTTCTCGACCCCGCGCTTTTGCGTCCGGGCCGTTTCGACCGTCAGGTCGTGGTTCCGAACCCGGATATCGTCGGCCGCGAGCGCATCCTCAAGGTTCATGCCCGCAACGTGCCGCTGGCTCCGAATGTCGATCTTAAGACGCTTGCCCGTGGTACGCCCGGCTTCTCCGGTGCAGACCTGATGAACCTCGTCAACGAAGCTGCCCTCATGGCTGCCCGCCGCAACAAGCGTCTGGTGACGATGCAGGAATTCGAAGACGCCAAGGACAAGATCATGATGGGCGCCGAGCGCCGCTCTTCGGCCATGACCGAGGCGGAAAAGAAGCTCACTGCCTATCACGAGGCTGGCCATGCCATTACGGCGCTCTATGTCGCCGTCGCCGATCCGCTGCACAAGGCGACCATCATTCCGCGCGGCCGTGCCCTTGGCATGGTCATGCAGCTCCCCGAGGGCGATCGCTACTCGATGAGCTACAAGTGGATGGTTTCTCGCCTCTGCATCATGATGGGCGGCCGTGTCGCCGAAGAGCTGACTTTCGGCAAGGAAAACATCACCTCCGGCGCATCCTCCGACATTGAGCAGGCGACCAAGCTTGCCCGCGCGATGGTTACGCAATGGGGCTTCTCCGATGAGCTCGGCCTGGTTGCTTATGGCGAGAATCAGCAGGAAGTGTTCCTTGGTCACTCCGTCTCGCAGTCGAAGAATGTTTCGGAAGCGACCGCGCAGACGATCGACAACGAAGTCCGCCGCCTGATCGATCAGGCCTACAGGCAGGCCAAGGATATCCTCACGGAGCAGCATGACGGCTTCGTGGCGATCGCCGAAGGTCTCCTCGAATACGAGACGCTGACGGGCGAGGAAATCAAGGCGCTCATCCGCGGCGAAAAGCCTGCGCGTGACCTTGGTGACGACACGCCGCCGAGCCGCGGTTCGGCAGTGCCGAAGACCGGCGCGAAGAAGGATGGCCCGCTCGGGACCAAGGGCGATGAACCCGAAGGTGGTTTCGAGCCGCAGCCGCGCTGACAAAGCCTCGCACAATCAATGAACAAGGGCCGGCTGCCTCGATGAGGCAGCCGGCCCTTTCACTTGGGTTGAGCAAACGCTGCGAGAAGACAATCCTGCCGTGGAATCAAGTATTATGGCAGGAGAGATTGGGGAAATCGGAATATTACCTGTTGCTTCCCGATACGTTTTTTAGTGCTTATTAATGGTAACGGGTTGTAATAGGCGTTCTCGGTAATTTAAGTGCCGCTTTCAGCAATTTGTGGCATGAGCCACAAGCGTCGATGCTCGTAATGCCTCCGGAATTCGGAGCAGCGATTTCGGTGCCGCTGCATCCCTCAGGTGCCGCAACGACAGGAGTGCATATGAAACGTCGCTATTTCGGGACCGATGGAATTCGCGGTCAATCGAATATCTATCCGATGACGCCGGATCTTGCCATGCGCGTGGGTATCGCTGCCGGCACGATCTTCCATCGAGGTAGCCACCGCCATCGCGTGGTCATCGGGAAAGATACACGCCTCTCCGGTTACATGCTGGAGAACGCGATTGTCGCGGGCTTCACGGCCGCAGGTGTCGATGCCTTCGTTCTGGGGCCTATCCCCACGCCCGCCGTGGCGATGCTGACCCGTTCGCTTCGCGCCGATATCGGTGTGATGATTTCCGCATCGCACAATCCTTACGAGGACAACGGCATCAAGCTTTTCGGCCCTGATGGCTACAAGCTGTCCGACGATCTAGAAACGCAGATCGAAGATATGCTCGACAAGGACATGTCGGAGCACCTTGTGAAATCCGAGAATATCGGCCGCGCCAAGCGCGTTGACGGCGTACATGACCGCTATATCGAACATGCCAAGCGGACCCTGCCGCGCGACGTGACGTTGCAGGGGCTGCGGATCGCCATCGATTGTGCCAACGGTGCTGCCTACAAGGTAGCGCCCGCCGTTCTGTGGGAGTTGGGCGCTGATGTGGTGACGATCGGCAATGAACCGAATGGCACCAATATCAATCTCAATTGCGGCTCTACCAGTCCGGTGGCGCTTCAGAAGAAGGTGCATGAAGTGCGTGCCGATATCGGCATTGCGCTCGATGGCGACGCCGACCGCGTCATCATCGTCGACGAAACCGGTACGATTATCGATGGCGATCAGCTGATGGCCGCGATCGCCGAAAGCTGGGCCGAGAGCCAGCTGTTGCGCGGCAACGGTATTGTTGCGACAGTCATGTCCAATCTCGGCCTGGAACGCTTCCTGGAAGAGCGCGGCATGTCGCTCGCCCGCACCGCGGTCGGCGACCGCTATGTTGTCGAGCACATGCGCCAGAACAATTTCAATGTCGGCGGTGAGCAGTCCGGTCATATCGTGTTGTCCGACTACGGCACGACCGGCGACGGTCTCGTTGCCGCTCTGCAGATCCTCGCTGCGGTGAAGCGCACAGGCAAGCCGGTCAGCGAGATCTGCCGGCGTTTCGAGCCGGTTCCGCAATTGCTGCGCAACGTTCGCATTTCCGGCGGCAGACCGCTGGAAGACAGCCAGGTGCGCAAGGCGATCGCTGATGCCGAAAGCGAGCTTGCCCGCAATGGCCGCTTGGTGATCCGACCATCCGGCACCGAGCCATTGATCCGTGTCATGGCCGAAGGTGACGATCGCAGCCAGATCGAACGCATTGTCGGCGGCCTGATTGATGTCATATCGAGCGTGCGTACCGCCGCCTGAGCTGTCGCCCGGCTGTAGTCGCGAATATCAGATCAATGGCCGCCTCTATTGAAGGCGGCCATATGTTTTCCGGCTTCCGTGATGGATTGCCGATATCTACTGGAACATCTCTCCGGGATAGGCACCCCAGAGTTTGCTCTGCCTGACATAACCTCTCGCGGAATGTCCCTTGACGGAAACGTCGCACCAGCTTCCGCTGCAGGAATGCAGTGAAAGCAGCACGCGCGGTTGCAGCTCGGCAATCAGCGCCGCGGTTGACTGCGGATCCGTCCGCAGCATGGCGTTCTTCGTCAACCAGGGGGCGACAACAGCCATTCGCGTTCCGGAAAGAAGAGCACTGTGCATCCAGCCAGTCACGCCGGTATCGTCGCGAACCTGTCGCCAATGGCCATATTCGTTGATGATCTCCATCGGAAGGCCAGGTTTCATGTAGATCCATTTCGTCGCATAGTTTGTCGACGGGCCGACCCGCATGCGAGCCTTATGGGCTTTCACGGACGCAAAGCGAGGGATAGGTAAGCCTGTTTGGCGCCCCTTGTTCCACGCCGTCACGGCGGCAGGGCTTGCCGGCGGTGCACCGGCAAAGGCGATTGAGCCCACGGAGAGCAAGGTCAGGCAAAGGCCGGCGTATATTTTTCGTTGGTAAGTCAATGACTCCCCCTTGGTGAACTCCCGGCGGGTGCACTGTAATGGCTGGAATCTTGCCAATTGGTTTAGAAGTCTTGCAGATACCGCCAGCTGGATTCTATGCTTCAGGTGGCTCCAGAGAGGGAGAGCTTATCTCTATCTCTTTATCTTTGTTGGTGATTTAATGTTACCTAATATGATGGCTTGAGTATAACTCGCGAGTAAAACAGGGTAAACATTCGTAGTTAATCAGGTTTTAACTCCTTTTCTTCATTATCCCGGTCATGTCTTTTTGATTGGCAAGCATCTGCTGCGCCAATGGCAAGAAATTTGGAGCCAAAGCCATGATGAAAACCGTGATCGGCGCACTTGCCAGCTTGCTTGTCGGCACGTCAGCCTTCTCAGCTGATCTTTATACACCAGAGCCGCAGCAGCCGGCGCCGGAAGTGGTCGTCGCCCAGTCGAGTGGCTGGTATCTGCGCGGCGATGTCGGTTACGCCTTTACGAAACTGCGCGGCTCGAACTACTTCCAGGGTTCCAATGGCAGCCTGGTGGACTTCGACAGCGCCAAGCTCGATGGCAACCTTACGCTGGGCGGTGGTGTCGGTTATCAGATCAACAACTATCTGCGCACCGACCTGACGCTCGACTATCTCTTCAAGTCCGACTTCAAGGGCTCGACGAAGGGCGATTGCGGCGCCTGCGGTCCGAATTGGACCGCTGTGCCTGCGACTTCACGCGATCTTTCGTCTCTGACGGCCTACAGCTTGCTTGCCAACGCCTATGTCGATCTCGGTACGTACAGCGTGTTCACGCCCTATGTCGGCGCCGGTATCGGCGGCACCTACGTCAAATGGGACAAGCTGAACAATACGTCGTGCTCGGACGCCAATCCGGACTCTTGCGACGGATCCGTCAATCATAACGGCCGCGGCAGCTGGCGCTTCACCTACGCGCTGATGGCCGGTACCTCGATCGACCTCACCTGTAACCTCAAGGCTGATGTCGGCTATCGCTACCGCCATATTCAAGGCGGCGACATGTTCGGCTACGCAGAAAACGGCGGCCCCGGTTACGACAAGGGTATCAACCTGCATGAAGCCCGCCTCGGCGCTCGCTACACCTTCGGCGGTTGCCAGACGGCGAGCTACATGCCGCCGGCTGACATCCCGGTCCAGCCGGTCTACAAGTAAGCCTCTGTCTCTCAAGTTATTGAAAAGCTGCCCGGTTTCCCCCGGGCGGCTTTTGCTGTTTCTGTCTTCGCGTTAAGCAATTTTCCCCGGCCTTAAAGCTTCATTAACCATGAATTCCCTATGGTTAATGAAATGAAAATAGCGTGTTCCCGATCATTGACCCCCTTCGGGTCTTTGCAAGGGCAGGAAGGTCAGCCGGTTGAAAGGCTGGCATCCATACGAGGATGGAAGGCGAGGGGTAATGATCCGTTTCGACGCTTTGGCGCTGGCCGCAGCGATGGCCGGCGCATCGGCCGGCGCAGCCCTTGCCGGTGACGCGCCTCCGCCCGAGATCAAGATGCCGGAAGTCAGCGTTCAGGCAGCGAAGGGCTGGTACGTGCGCGGCGATGTCGGCTATGCCGTCTATGCCAGCCGTGGCGACATGAAGGTTCGTTCCTACGATCCGGCCGGTGGCGATTATCAATCAGGCTCTTTCGATTCGAATCGCTTCGGCGGCGATTTCTCCGGTGGTCTGGGTATCGGTTACCAGTTCAATGATCTGTTTCGCGCCGACGTGACGGGCGATATCTTCAGCGGCGATTTCAACGGTCGCCTTTCGAGTGCCATGTCCTGCCCCGGCGGGGCAGGGGGCACCGGTTGTTCCACCAAGGCACGCTCTTCGTTTACCGCTGGGAGCCTGATGGTCAACGGCTATGTCGATCTAGGAACCGTTGCCGGCTTCACGCCCTATCTCGGCGCAGGTCTCGGTGCAACGCGAGTCTCTTGGGGTAGCGTCAACGCCATCGGCTCTTGCATCGACGGCACGTCGAGTTGTGGCGGCGCGGCTTCCGTCAGCACTCGTTATTCCGGCGATAGCGATTGGCGCCTCACCTATGCGTTGATGGCGGGTGTCGCCTACGAGGTCTCGCCGAACATCAAGGTCGATCTCGGCTATCGCTTCTCGCACATCGCCGGCGGCGATATGTTCGACTACTCCGCTGCGGATTCGGCAGCGGGTGCCGGCGGCGCTATGGGTCGCGACGGCGCGCTGTCCCGCCATGAAATTCGGGTCGGCCTCAGGATCACCACCTGGTAATCTCGGAACTCACGGCGTTGTCAGAACATAGGCGATGCGTCTGAAGAAATCCAAGGTACGGAACAGATGCGCCGGCATCCGCCGCCAGGCGGATGACTTGGCTGCCCGATAGTCGCGGCGCCAGCCGATCATCGTGCTTCCCCGGAGCGGGCCGAAGCCGACGACGTTGGTGCGGGTGGTGAAGATGGACATACGCGTGTCCCATCCGCGCTCGATTGCGACATCCCAGGGCAGCGACATGACCGACAGCGATCTTAGGATCTTCTCTGCGCCCCTGCGAGTGATGAGATAGCACGCCGTCGAACCCTGAGGGCCGAAGAGGCAGCGACCAACGATGTCACCCTTCGGGCTCTCAGCCGTGGCATGAAAACCGCTCCAGCGGTGATTGACGAGCTTGATCAGATCCGCCGTCGGCGACGCTTCCTTGGCAGACATGGCACGATCCAGGAAATCTCTGTCCAAGGCCACATCGTCCTCGATGATGATGGCCATTTTGTCGCCGTTGGCCAGAAGCCGGCGCAATGCGAGCAGGTGGCTGCGGTAGCAGCCGTACTCGCCGGGCAGGATGGTTCTGCCATGCCGGCGCTGGAAGCGCCTATGATCGACATCTATCCATTGCTCGCGAGGAATGCGCGCGCCGTCGACGCCGTCGATCCTTTCGAAGCGTAGACCGAGTTCGCCGCTCTGTCGTTCGATCTCTGCAAGTCTGTCCGCGGCTCGATCGATGTTGATCAGATAGACGGGAATGGGTTGTGGGAATTCGAAGGGACGTTCGGCGAGTGCAGTGAGTAACATCGAGCACACTTGTTATTTCCGGCGGCGCGAATCAACTCGCACACGACCTAATATGATTGCATTTCGCTACAGAAATCAGCTTTTGTGAGGCCGGATTTAGCCTGGCTTCATTACGGATGGCTTGCGGCATCAAACTTTGCGCACGAATTTGTGAAATGATGCCGGAGCTGTACTTTCCTGTTGCGTGAGTGGGCGGCTTCCCATATATCCGACGGCGGGACACCCTTCCCCAACGAAGGGCTTTCTATCTGAGAGGATAGCATCATGACTAAGCTCGCCAAGCCGGACATCCGTCCGGATAATACCCATTTCTCTTCTGGCCCTTGCTCGAAGCGCCCCGGTTGGACGCTCGATGCTCTTTCCGACGCGCCCCTCGGGCGTTCGCACCGTGCGAAGGTCGGCAAAGCCAAGCTGAAGCAGGCCATCGACCTTACCCGCGAAATTCTTGAGGTGCCGGCGGACTATCGCATCGGCATCGTTCCGGCTTCCGACACTGGCGCCGTTGAAATGGCCCTGTGGTCGCTGCTCGGCGAACGCGGTGTCGATATGCTCGCCTGGGAAAGCTTCGGTGCGGGCTGGGTGACAGATGTCGTCAAGCAGCTGAAGCTCAAGGACGTCCGCAAGCTTGAGGCTGGTTACGGCGAGCTGCCCGACCTTTCCGCTGTCGATTTCGACCGCGACGTGGTCTTCACCTGGAACGGCACGACCTCGGGTGTGCGTGTTCCGAATGCCGATTTCATCCCGGCCGACCGCGAGGGCCTGACGATCTGCGACGCCACCTCGGCCGCCTTCGCTCAGAACCTGGACTTTGCCAAGCTCGATGTCGTTACCTTCTCCTGGCAGAAGGTTCTGGGCGGCGAGGGCGCGCATGGCGTCATCATCCTGTCGCCACGCGCTGTCGAGCGTCTGACGACCTATGTGCCGGCGTGGCCGCTGCCGAAGATCTTCCGCATGACCAGCGGCGGCAAGCTGACGGAAGGCATCTTCTCCGGCGAGACGATCAACACGCCTTCGATGCTCTGCGTCGAAGACTATATCGATGCGCTGCTTTGGGCGAAGAATCTCGGCGGACTGAAGGCGCTCATCGGCCGCGCCGACGCCAACGCCAAGGTCATTCACGACTTCGTGGCTACCAACGACTGGATCGCCAATCTTGCCCTCAAGGCCGAGACGGAATCCAACACCTCCGTTTGCCTGAAGATCGTCGACAAGGATGTCGTCGCTCTCGACGCCGATGGTCAGGCGAATTTCGCCAAGGGTCTCGTCGCGCTCCTCGAAAAAGAAGGCGTCGCCTATGACGTCGGCCACTACCGCGACGCACCGTCGGGCTTGCGCATCTGGGCAGGTGCCACGATCGAAGCTTCCGACATGCAGAAGCTGATGCCCTGGCTCGCCTGGGCTTTCGAAACGCAGAAGGCGACGCTCTCCCAGGCTGCTGCCTGAGACTTTGAGCGTTCATGGCTCCGCCGATAGGGCGGAGCCCAGCATCCCGAAATTCTCGTTGTTTTCACGCAATTCCGACCGGAAGACCGTTTCGCATTTTTCGTGGAATTGCTCGTCTTAGCTGACCTTTTTTCAGGAGGCCTCAATGGCACCTCGCGTTCTCGTGTCCGACGAACTGTCGGAAACCGCCGTCCAGATCTTCCGCGATCGCGGCGTCGAAGTCGATTTCCAGCCGCAGCTTGGCAAGGACAAGGACAGGCTGTTCGAAATCATCGGCAATTATGATGGTCTTGCCATCCGTTCCGCCACCAAGGTGACGGAGAAGATCATCGCCGCCGCCAAGAACCTCAAGGTCGTTGGTCGCGCCGGTATCGGCGTCGACAATGTCGATATCCCCGCCGCATCGCGTCGCGGTATCATTGTCATGAACACGCCCTTCGGCAACTCCATAACCACGGCCGAGCACGCCATCGCCTTGATGTTCGCGGTTGCTCGCCAGCTCCCGTCCGCTGACGCCTCGACCCAGGCCGGCAAGTGGGAAAAGTCGAAGTTCATGGGTGTCGAGATCACCGGCAAGACGCTCGGCATCATCGGCGCCGGCAATATTGGCTCTATCGTCATCGCTCGTGCACTCGGCCTGAAGATGCATGTCGTCGCCTTCGATCCGTTCCTGTCGAAGGAGCGTGCCGAGGAAATGGGCGTGACCAAGGTCGAGCTCGACGAGCTTTTCGCCCGCGCTGACTTCATCACCCTGCACGTGCCGCTGACCGACAAGACGCGCAACATCATCGACGCCACTGCGATCGCCAAGATGAAGCAGGGCGTGCGCATCATCAACTGCGCCCGTGGCGGTCTGGTCGATGAGGCAGCTCTCGCCGCCGCCATCAAATCCGGTCATGTCGCCGGTGCTGCCTTCGACGTCTTCGAAGTGGAGCCTGCCAAGGAAAGCCCGCTATTCGGCCTGCCGAATGTCGTCTGCACGCCGCATCTCGGCGCCTCCACGACGGAAGCGCAGGAAAACGTCGCTCTGCAGGTTGCCGAGCAGATGGCCGATTATCTCGTCAAGGGCGCCGTCTCGAACGCCATCAACATGCCCTCGATCACCGCTGAAGAAGCGCCGATCCTGAAGCCCTTCATCAAGCTTGCCGATGTTCTCGGAGCTTTCGTCGGCCAGGTTACCGACGATCCGATCAAGGAAATCGAGATCCTTTACGACGGCGTGACCGCCGGCATGAACACGAAGGCTCTGACGAGCGCGTTGCTCGCCGGCCTCATCCGCAATCAGGTTGCCGACGTCAACATGGTTTCGGCGCCGATCATGATCAAGGAAAAGGGCATCGTGCTTGCCGAAGTCAAGCGCGACAAGACGGGCGTCTATGACGGTTACATCAAGCTGACCGTCACCACAGACAGCATGACACGCTCGGTTGCCGGTACCGTCTTCTCGGACGGCAAGCCACGCTTCATCCAGATCAAGGGCATCAACCTCGACGCCGACGTGGGCAACCACATGGTCTATATCGCCAACACCGACGTTCCCGGCATGATCGGCTTCATCGGTACGACGCTCGGCTCTGCCGGTGTCAACATCGCCAACTTCCAGCTCGGCCGCGACAAGCAGGGCGGCGATGCCATTGCGTTGCTCTATGTCGACGGCGCGCTCAGCGATGACGTGCTTGCCAAGCTGACGGCGCATCACGCCATCCGCCAGGCAAAGCCGCTGGTGTTCAACGTCGACTAGGCCACCCCTTTAAGGGGGCGGTCGAACCATCCGGTTTGCTCCTCCCAAGAGCCAACTCCGAAACCCGGTGCGACATGAGTTGCGCCGGGTTTTTCTGTTGTTGCAAGGGTTGTGGATAAGCTGGGTGAGCGGCTATCGGGGTTTGCGAAACGAGCCTATCTCTTTGTCATGGAGGCTTTGCGGAAGAACATTCTCGGGGAAGGAATGGGTACGCCGATCGAATGGCTGGCAAGGCCTGTTTCGGTAGCGATCGTGCTGTTCGCTCGGGCTATCACCGCAGTTCGGGCGATATGGCCTGAGAGTGGCATGCGCACCAAGCGCTGCATCTATTTCGCCAACCACTCCAGCCATGGCGATTTCATCCTGATCTGGACCGTTTTGCCGCCACGATTGCGCCGGCGGGTGCGCCCGGTGGCCGGCGCGGACTATTGGCTGAAGTCATCGCTGAACAGCTTCATCGGCCGCGATGTTTTCAATGCCGTCTTGATTGAGCGCGATCGCGAGGCTCGCAAGGAGGATCCGGTTACGCAGATGACCCAGGCGCTCGATGCCGGCTCGTCGCTGATCCTGTTTCCGGAAGGCACCCGCAATCTCACAGAACAGCTGCTGCAGCCGTTCAAGAGCGGGCTTTTCCACCTTGCCAAGGCGCGCCCGGATATAGACCTTGTTCCGGTCTGGATCGACAACCTCAACCGCGTCATGCCCAAGGGCGAATTCGTGCCTATTCCGTTGATCTGCACCGTCAGTTTCGGCGAGGCGCTGCACATCGGCGAGACCGAGGAGAAGGCGGATTTTCTGGCGAGAGCCGAAGCGGCGCTGCTGGCACTTGCGCCCAAGCGGGCGGGAGATTGAACATGGGAGCAGCCAGCGCCGATCTCATCCATCTCGTCCTCGGCATTTTCGGCGTCCTGATCGTCGCCTCCGTCATCGGCTATGTGCTGGAACAGCGCCTGTCTCCCGACGGATCGAATGCCGCGATCGAGAACCTGAATGCGCGCATCAAGGCCTGGTGGGTGATGGTGGTGCTGATCGGCATCGCCTTCATTGCCGGTCGTGCCGGGGTCATCCTGCTCTTTGCCTTCTGCTCTTTTGCGGCACTCCGCGAATTCGTGACGCTGATCAACACGAAGCGGGCAGATCATTGGGCCCTTGCCGCCGCCTTCTTCGTCGTGCTGCCGATGCAATATTATCTGCTCTGGGCAGAGCAATACGGCATCTATTCGATCTTCATTCCGGTTTACGCTTTCCTTTTCATGCCGATTATCGCGGTGCTGCGAGGGGATACCGAGCGGTTCCTGGTGCGTATCGCCGAGGTGCAATGGGCGCTGATGATCTGCGTCTTCTGCGCCTCGCATGTGCCGGCGCTGCTCACTTTGCATATTCCCGGCTATGAAGGCCGTAACGTGCTGCTCATCGCCTTCCTGGTGATCGTCGTGCAGCTTAGCGACGTGCTGCAATATGTCTGGGGCAAGCTGTTCGGGAAAACGAAGATCGCGCCGCGGCTTTCGCCATCGAAGACGGTGGAAGGCTTTGTCGGCGGCGTGGTCAGCGCCTCACTGATCGGCGCGGCGCTTTGGTGGGTGACGCCGTTCACGCCGCTGGAGGCCGGGCTGCTCGCCTTCGCCATTACGATCATGGGCTTCTTCGGTGGGCTTGTGATGTCGGCGATCAAGCGGGATCGCGGCGTCAAGGATTGGGGCCACCTGATCGAAGGGCATGGCGGACTGATCGACCGGCTGGACTCGGTCGTTTTCTCCGCGCCGATCTTCTTCCACCTCGTGCGCTTCTGGTGGGCCGTTTGACCGGCGGCCGGCTCAAGGCCCTGGCCGGCAGCAGCATTGTTCATGTGCTTTTCGCTTTCCTGGCCATGGGCAGCTGGGCAGTTTTTGCAAACCGCATGCATCCTATGCCGCGCCCGTTGATATCGGGCTTCGTGCAGGGTGTGCTCTCCGGCTGCCTGACGCTCTTTCTGAAGTCCGTGGTCGAAGCTTTGGCGCGGTGGTTCAGCGGCCTTACACGCCTGTGGGCGCCGCCGTTGATCGCCTGCCTGGGCTCGGCAACCATCCTGATCGTCATCCATGCTCTCAGCGGTACGCCGGAGATCCTGAAGACCATTGCGGTGCCGTTGCTGGTCTCCTCCAGCTATGCGGCGATCTACAATTATTCGATATCGGGCGGGAGGCGGCGAAACCATGAGAGGTGAGGGGCCATGACAGGCGAGGGGATGGGTGACAGGCGGCCGCTGGCGAGCCGCAACACGCGATGGGCTCAGACGCTGGCGCGGCGTATGACCGCACTTTCGGTGACGCCGAACCAGATATCGCAGGCGAGCATGTTGATGGCGGCGCTGGCGGGCTGTTCCTTCTGGCTTTCGGGGAGCGCTGGCAGTGCTGGGATGCGTGTGGTCCTGCTGATCCTTGCGGCCCTGTTCTGCCAGTTGCGACTCCTCTGCAATCTGCTTGACGGCATGGTGGCCGTCGAAGGCGGGAAGGGCGAAGCCGATGGACCTTTCTGGAACGAGTTTCCGGACCGGATCGCCGATATCCTCATCTTTGCCGGTATCGGCTGTGGCATCGCAATGCCGGGGCTAGGCTGGGCCGCTGCTGCCTTTGCCGTCCTGACAGCCTATGTCCGCGAGCTTGGACGCGCCACCGGCAATCCCAGCGATTTCGGCGGCCCGATGGCCAAGCAGCATCGGATGGCCGTGGCCACGGGTGCGGCCCTTCTCTCCATCATCGAGGCTCTCTGGAGCGGTGGTAGCTGGGTTTTGACGATTGCGCTCTGGATCGTTGCCATAGGCTCTGCCGCCACTGTTCTGCGGCGCGCAGGCAATTTGATCGGGCATTTGAAGGCCAGGGGATGATTGGCGATTTCGCCCACCCCTTGCATGGGTTGGCAATCCTTTCTATATCCGTCCACAATTGAGGCTGGCCGCAAAGAGCGGCCGAAGGCCCCGCATGATGAAAATTCGCCGCTTTTGCATGGCATCCGGCGGCGAGAGCATGATCCTGAAAAGTGCGTAGCGGTTTTTGGACAAGGTCGTGCGGTATCAGACAATGAAGGCGTGACGGCTTTTCGAAGAAGTCATCCCGCTCAGGACAGCATCGAAGATCGTGGAAGACTGGCGGCAACGACCGTGAATACACTGGATTTTGACAAGAGGCCGGAAGATACCCGCGTCGTCGTCGCCATGTCGGGCGGCGTCGATAGCTCCGTCGTCGCCGGCATTCTGAAGCGGCAGGGCTATGACGTGCTCGGCATCACGCTGCAGCTCTATGATCATGGCGCTGCCGTGCATCGCGCCGGCTCCTGTTGCGCCGGTCAGGATATCGACGATGCGCGCCGTGTCTGCGAGACGCTCGGCATCCCGCACTATGTGCTAGACTATGAGAAGCGCTTCCGCGAAACGGTGATCAATCCCTTCGCCGAGAGCTATGTCGCCGGCGAGACGCCGATCCCCTGCGTTGCCTGCAACCAGACCGTCAAGTTCGCGGACCTCTTGTTGACCGCGAAGGAACTCGGCGCCGATGCGCTGGCGACCGGCCACTATATCCGCTCGCGGCCGAACCCGACGGCCGAAAATCCCGGTCGCCGTGCGCTCTATCGCCCGGCCGATGCCGATCGCGACCAGAGCTATTTCCTTTTCGCGACGACACAGGAGCAGATCGACTATCTGCGCTTTCCGCTGGGCGGCATGCCGAAGGCCGAGACGCGCGCGCTCGCCGAGGAAATGGGCCTGGTCGTCGCCAAGAAGGCCGACAGCCAGGACATCTGTTTCGTGCCGCAGGGCAAATATTCCGACGTGATCGCCAAGCTGAAGCCGAATGCAGCGCTTGCCGGCGAGATTGTCCATCTCGACGGCCGCGTGCTCGGCCAGCACGAAGGCATCCTGCACTATACGATCGGCCAGCGCCGCGGCATCGGTGTCGCGACCGGTGAGCCGCTCTACGTCGTCTATCTCGATGCCCGCTCGCGCCGTGTCATCGTCGGGCCGAAGGAGGCGCTGGAAACGCACCGCGTCTATCTGCGCGACGTGAACTGGCTCGGCGACGAGCCGATCGCGCAGGCGGCTTCCGGCGAGGGTTTTGCCTGTTTCGCCAAGGTGCGCTCCACCCGCGCGCCGGCCCCTGCCGTGCTGCATGCCGACGGCAGCGACATCTATGTCGATCTCACGGTCGGCGAGGCCGGTGTTGCGCCTGGCCAGGCCTGCGCGCTCTATTCGGCACCCGGCGACGACGCCCGCGTCTATGGCGGCGGCTTCATCGAGCGCTCGGAAAGGGAACCGCTCGCGGAAGCTTCCCTGAAGGCTCTCCTGGCCAGCCCCGTGGCTGCGTAAGGGAGTTGACGCTTCGGCTTGGAGAAAGCACTGATTTTTCCAAATCATCCGCTTGACACCAAGCCGAACCGCACCTTATAAGCCGCTCACCAACGAGCTGACGCTTCCGGGCAGCGGTTCGTTTGACCTTTGCGTATGATGCTAGCCATCAAACGCGGCGTGGCGGAGTAGCTCAGTAGGTCAGAGCAGAGGAATCATAATCCTTGTGTCGGGGGTTCAAATCCCTCCTCCGCTACCACTCAACTACCTGAAAACAAATAAGAAATTCGACGGATCGAAATCTCGATGGCAGGGAATTTGCCTCGTATTTCGATTTTGTACCGACTTGGTACCGACCTACGATTTTCGGCCATCGGTACCAAGGATTCGAAGTCCGCGAATCCTTTGCTCTTGTCCACAGAGTGGGTCGCTGACAAAAACTGGTACCGATTGCCTCCCGGCAGGGTAACCTCGCTCTTTTCCACGTCGATGCTTCGGGGTTCTCAGGTGGGCCACGGGTCCCACCTTCATGCGCCGTTGCGCACCTCCCCTCTCGCATAGGCATGGAACCTTTCGCTCGGTGACAGCCAGCGGGGCGACTGGTTCGGCCTTCGGCCACGGTCAGGACATTCTGACCTGACCTGAGCAAGTCTATGCCGCCGCGCTGGCTGTCAACCTCTGCCTCACTCATACCCCCATAATGCCCGTTAACGTTTCGATCGTCATGTGCCGGCATCCCTTCTGGAGGACCGGTTTCGTCCTGGGTCCGTGTTCGAAAATCCGGCATAATCTAGCATCGTCAATGAGTTAGGAGACACGGAGATGAAGACGAAAAAGACCATAATCAAAGGCATCGCGATTGACGTCCTCGTTATTGAGACGACGCACCGGGACGTACGCGGCACACTCTTCTATCGTGCGGAGATTTTCGTCCGAGAGAAGAAGACGGGAATCGAGCGCCTTGTCCGCCGGACACGCCTCCCCGGCAGCGCTGCCGAGCTTGCCCGTGCCGTTCAGCAACACGGTGTTCGAGTGCTCGAAGGACTCGTGAAGTAAAACGAATCCTTGGCAGCAAGGATTCGTTTTACTTGAATCCTTGAAATTAAAAAAAGTATTGTTGACAACAATATCGAATCCTTGAAGCAACAATGAATCCTTAGACTTGGTATTTCGAAGGTTTTTACCATTTTTTTATATTTTATACTTTACATTTCGGATGCAGTCTGATTTTCATGCCGCTGCCATCAACAACGGAGACACAGATGCAGACAGCACATTTCAAAGGTTGGGAGCGGGACCCCGATGTCGCCGCCGACACCGACAGCATATGGACGGCTTACCGATCCCCTTTTCTATCGATTGACCCTGCATAGAGCTGGCACTCCAGGTTATGCCGATATGCTCTCCGCTGCTGGTGCACGGCGATGGGGCGCTGTAGATGCGCGCGACACCCCTGTCAAAGAGGCAGAAATTGTCAGTGCCGAGCAGGATCAGGAAACGCGTGAACTGTCACCCCTGGAGCTTTTTGACAACGATGCCGCCTTGACTGAAACGCGGGTCATGCGAATTGCGCGGTCGAAGGCGTTTTCCAGACGGGTGTTGCCGGTCTATGATTTCCGGTGTGCGGTATGCGGCACCGGACATGCGGGGGAAAAGGCATGGGAAGCGGAAGCAGCCCATATTGTCCCGCGGGGGGTCAAAGGTGCGGATGATGCCCGGAACGGATTGGCCTTATGCAGGTCGCACCATTGGGCATTTGACCAAGGGCTTTTCGGCATTCTTCCCGATAGGAAGATAACTGTTCATCCGTCGGCAGCGGCGGACATTCGGAACGCTCACCTCGTAGCATTCGATGGCCAAAATATAAGGGAGCCCAATAACCCCTCACTTCGCCCGGATGCGCAGGCGCTCGCTTGGCATCTTAAGAACGTCGTGAATAGGTAGCCGCCGGACGCTTGGCTGGGCGGTTCTGAATCCGGACGACTTTCATGCAGCTTCTTTGTCCGATAGCCCCGCTACAATCCGTCTCGCCAGCGGTCGCGCAGCCTCTACCGCGGCCACGATGGCATCACACCATGGTTCCATCGCGATCCTCTTCAAGAGTAGGCGCTGCGACTGGCTGTAGGCCGTCCGAGTGATGGCCGCAGCGCTTCGCGATGCCGTATCTTGCGCGGCTCGATCCGCGCCGATGCCCTCGTGATCGAGGACGGCCGACACGGCATCGCCCCGCGTCGTCCAGTCTTCGACGAGCGTCGCGAACGTGCGGCGGACATCGTGAGGAGACCAGTCTGGTACCGAGACTCCCGCGAGCGTCAAGAGATCAGGCATACCCGCTGCGCGGCTCATCTGGTCGCTGCCGCGCAGCCGCTCCAACAGCTTGTTTATTGCCGATCCGTGAAGATGCACTTCGCTTCCGTTCCGGGCCGCCCGGACGGCGGGAAACAGCCATGCGGAGTTGCTTGGCTTGTCAATCAGCGACCGTAGGATCGACATAGCGGCGGGAGGCATCGGAAGGGCGTGCTCACGCTTCCCTTTCATCACCTTCGGAGGTCGATATAGGATGCCCCATCCTTCACCCGCACGGACATCATCGATCAGTTCGCCGCGCTCGACCGAGACGACAGCCTCGCGACGATGAGCGGTGAAGACCAGAAGCCAAAGTGCAATCAGTGTAGTCTCGCTCACCTCGGCCTTGATTCTCCTCCCTGGGAGACGACGCGCAGCTTCTGCCAAGGCAATCGTCATGCCGATGTCTTCGAGGGTCGGTGCCCGAGTTTTACTCTGTTCGACGTGCAAAGCATGGACGTCTCGCCACCACCCACTGATACCGACAAGACCAGCGGCTGCCGGATGATGTTTCCGGGCCCATGTGAGTGCAGCTTTGATGTAGGCCAGCCCCTTCCGGCTTGCAGAGCCCCCATGGAGTTTGGATAGGTCGTTGCGGTAGGTTTCAAGCGTGCGCTCGTCCAGTTCACGGACCAACCTCGGTGCGATGACGACGTACGGTTGCTGACGCATCAAAACCTCAACATCGTTCAGCGTGTTCGCTGATGGAGGGCGACGCTGGCCGCGTACGACACGCCCAACTTTAACGTGATCGTCGCGATATCGTTGCATCAGTTCGGAAAGCGTCCATTCATTCCGTTCCTTGCCCTCGCGTCTCAAGACGACGGCGACGGCTTCGTCTGCGGAGGCTCCGGCGAGGCGCGCATCTATCCAAGGGTTCGGGTCAAGGCCGGACTTGAGCATGCCGCGAACATGGGAAGCCATTGCGCGCGCCTGCACCACGGTCCAGCGAGATGCGGGGCCGAGCGTTACCGTCTTCGCGCCATACTTTAGAACCCAGGTTGCATTGTACGCCCTGACGCGCAGCTTGAGCCCCGCCTCGCGCACGTCGGACCATTCCTGATATTTGGTTTTCCCATCTTCCGCGAGGCGGATCGCGCCCACCAGATCGGGGTTTGTCAGTACGCTCCGAATGACCATTTCACGAATCCTTGTACCGTCTTGGTACCGATTTCAATCCAAGGATTCAATCCTTGCAAGGATATCGATGAATCCTTGCTTGGGGTAAAAACCGTTTTATGTCAACAATTTACTCACTCTTCTCATGGTGGGGTAAAGGACTCGATAACATTGGGGAGAGGAATCATAATCCTTGTGTCGGGGGTTCAAATCCCTCCTCCGCTACCAGCAAAACAGCCGACATGTCTGGTCCGGCAATAGCTTCTAGCCAACCCTTGATCTCGTAGTGATAGGTGTAGCCGGACGCGACTTTCCGGAATTTTGACACGGACTTTCGGAATTTTCGAGACGAGCATCTTTGGGCGATACTCAAGGCTAGGCGGCCGCAACGGGCGGCACAACCTGGGCAAGCGTCGCTTTGAGCTTCGTTGGCTCAGGGGCTCGCATGGCGCGGCTAAGCCAGCTTGTAAACTCGGTCTTGCGTGTCCCTCTGAGGCATTTGGCGGCCAGCGCGAGGAAAGCCTTGTTATCAAAATTGGCTAAAAGCGCCGGGAGATCCTCGGTGGCGACGGCCTGTTCGATCCGATTTCTCACCTCGGTCGCTATTCCATGGATATCAAGTGCTTGTGTCTTCTCGGCAAAAGCCTGCGCAAGGGCGTCAGTTGATGTGGCGTGCGTGAGATCTATCTTTTTCATCGTGCGATCGATCCTGCGGCGGCAGTATCGCAGAACGACGTCGTCGATTGAGCCGGGTCTTTTAACCTCTGCGAGCACGTCCTGTTTCAGCTCATCGAGCTTGGCCCCCAGTTCCGGAGCCTGAAAATTCTCATCTTCTAAAATGGCCGAAGCGACGGTCGGCAGTAAGAACAAGTTCTCAATCTCCGACACTGGTAACGTAGCGACCCCCAGCTCAGCCAGTTGAGCTTTATCGTCTTCGCTGTAGTCGTCCGCGTCAACGACGCCGGCGCAGGTGATCCGGGTTAAGTTCGCGTTGTGTCGCATGGTAGTCACCGCGTGGATGACGTCCTCGCAAGCGCCTCGCGGAACGACGGTCCAATTCGGATAGCACGCTCGATAAATTGCGAGGTCGAGGCTTGAGCCAGTACCCTCCACAAACAAAATGGGCTTGCGGCTACCGAGAATGAGGGTCGTGTCCTCTTCGCTGAAGCCGGTATCCGTGCCAACATCTCTCGGTCAAACAGCCCCCTTGTCCGGGCGAAGGCGGTCAGAGATTGCGAAGTCAGGATTCGGCCCGCATACGGTGCTTAGGGTTGCGCTTGATCCACGCATCTACTTCCCTGAGACTATCGGGATATGGCTCGGCCTCGGGGAAGCTCCTGTAGCTCCAGAAACGGAAACCCGCTTCCCACAATTTGCGAAGCTTTTCCCATTGCTCATCGTCGCGTTTTTTAGGCACCTGCAAACTGCGCCCCATTAGCGCGAGGGGTCTTCCGCATTCCGGACAGGCGTGCTCGGTCTCGCCTGTGCGTTTCCACGATTTCTGGCAGGCGAAACACGCGTGGGCGATGAGATAAGCAGGCCCTCTGAAGTAAGGCCGCGCCTGTGGCGGTAGAATAACGCGGTTGCCGATGGCTTTGCGCAGTTCCATTCGATCGTGTTTTGGCAAGACTTTGCTCATTCCTTAGAGAATGCGGCAACTCTACGGAGTTGGCAATGCATGAGCAGGATCGACGGGGCCGCTGCTGGTTGCTTCAAGGCTACTTCTTTGAGACAGGTGTAGCCGAATGCGCGATCTTGCAATTTTGACATCGGCAGTGACCTCGTTGGTGGGCGGGACACGCCGACGACGGAAGAAGACACCGCCCATGCCGACGAACGGCTTGGCATAGAGCTCGTGAGGAGTGCGGCCGATCAGCTCGACGAGGCGAGGGGCAAGGGTGCGCTTTCCGCCGATCTATGCTGCTGGTGGTTGGGTGTTTTGAGCGTCCTCAAAGTCGTCTTCAAAGGGCATTTTAAAAGCTTTCGAGAATCAGTCATCGTAACCCCGCCCTGCGCGGTACGGGTGCAACGGTTACACGAACTGAACGCCGATGCTGTTGATCTTTCGCCAGCGGACTTCGCAGGCCAGCAGTCTGTTATCGGATAGCTGGAGATCAAACGTATTCGGGGCTGCAAGCGGGTTTTCGATCTGGATCATCGCGCCCGTATCGGACAGGTTTCTCACGAGGCAATCGTAGACCGAATGGCCGTCGTTGAAGATGATCTTGGCACCGAGAAGTGTCCGCTTTCGTGCAGACATTCGGTTGTTTTGCGAGGCTTCGGTCATCGCGTCGTTTCCGGATAGCAGTTTCGCTAATTTGACATGTTCTAATATCCTAGAGGTTAATAGGATCCTGTCAGCGATGCGCTTTTCACAGGTCGTAAAATAAGGCGTCGCATTGCGCTGTAATCGTCGGGTGCTTGATCGCGGGATGGCAGCGGTCTTGCTGCTGACATTCGTCACCTCATTGATAGAACTGTCGTATGGTCCTGTGGCCGCAATCCGGTTGAAATGTCGGAGCAGCCCGCATTTTTCGAGAACAAGCTGCTTCGGCTTGCGTTGTATTTCCAAACAGTTGCCGCAAATCCGCGCAACATGACTTGCAAGACGAAACGGGCTCTGGCAGCGTGTTGTCGCGGGGAACGGGGTTTTCAATGAAACGATTTTTGGTGGTGGCCACTGTCCTGGTGGTCGCCAATTCTGCAGTGGCTGCCGACGATGCCGTGAGCAACGCGTATCGCGTCTGCAAGATGATCGATAACACCGGCCTGTTCACCGGACCTTGCCAGGTTTCCAGCCGGAAATATGCTGTGACGGCGACGATAGACGTACCGAGCGCCGATGCCCGGAAAGCCTGCATGCAGATTGCAGGCGTTGCCTCTTCCAAGGGATATCATTTTCCCGGCGGAGAATGGACCGTGCAGCTCAAGTCGCCGACTAGCGGCGACAAGTCTGTTGCGTTCTGCAGATTGCCGCGGTAGCCGTCTCAGGCTGAGGCGTTGAGCTCATCCATCGCGAAGGCCAGTTGCAGTTCCATCTGAACCGCATGCATGAAGAGGGCGGCTTGCTGCGAAATTTCGCCTTCGTCGATTCCCTGTGCCGTCAGTCTTGCAGCAAAGCCTGCCATTTCCGAACGCCAGAAGCGATTGGCTTCTTCGCCATTCAGTTGCAACAATGCCTTGGCGCAGCGTCTGATATCGCTGGTGCGTCTGTCGGCCGGGAATGCTAAAAGCGACATAATCTCTCCGTCATTGGCATGGCGAATCGCCTGCCCTTGTTGGAACAATCGCTGGCAGTGGTTCACAAAAGGTGAATTGCTTCTTGTTTGATTCCAATCGCTTGCGGAGCAAAGTGAGGATTTCACTGCATCACCGATATGCCGGCCTCCCGCGCCGCTTTGATCAGAGCTTCCCTTGCCGCTTCCGGAGGGACGGCTCCCAGCATGGCCTCCAGGCACACACGTACCGCAGCAACGTATTCTTCGCCGTTTTCGACCGGCCAATGCTCCAACAATAATTCTGCAACCTGATGCACCGAATTGACACGGCGGTAGCCGCCGTCCTCTCCCATGACGAGAGTTACGGCAGGAAATGGTCGTAAAGTGTTTCGTTTCAAAACGCGTTACCTCCGAAACGTAAATGCTCCGGTAAGCCTGCAAGAAGCATTCCGCATGGTACGCTATCTTGCCCGACATTATTACGGTTGTTTTCGGCTGCGCGTCCACGGCCATGCAGCGGTCAGCCGTCTTCCAGCTGACCCGCAGGCAAACTGGTTAGCTTTCGATATTGTGGGCGGCTGTCGATGGTTGTCGCTCTCGCTTGGCGAGCCGTTTTGTGCGCGCATCGAAGGGTGTCTTCGCCATGCTGCGAGGCTCGACGCGACTACGTCCGGTCACAAGCTTGTGTTTACGCCACTCGCCTAGTCCAGCACGTTTGCTTCGAGGCAGGCTTCGAGAAACACGTTCCTGGCCTGCTCGAATAGAAGGAGATTTCCGCTCGCGGCACCGCAGAGATGTGCCGCCGATTGATATTTCTCGCCCCGGATGGCGGGCCAGCGGAAGAGAAGATGATTCAATGCTTCCTTCGGGCTTCTTATCGTTTCCGGCATTCCATAGCCGATACGCAAATATACGGGCTCGGACCAGCGCGTTTTGCTGGCACTAAAGTTCATGTTCATTTTTATTATGCTCCGACATCGCTACCCAAACTCCCGCCGCGGGAAAAGGTTTCGAAATTTTTCGGAAAATCGGTCGGAGCGATTCTGCGATTGGAAATCGGCGTGGGCATCAAGCGACAAGGCGGCTTGTGGCTGCATTTTGGATGCACGCGGGTGGGATCGGGAGCGTGCGTTTTTCGCCGGAGCACGGCTACAATGCGATCACAACGAGCATGAACAGGAGCAGGATTGCCACTCCTGTGAAAATAGCACGCAGGATACCGCGCAAGACTATTGCGAGAACAATGACGACAAGCAGTGCGACGATCATTGGGCGCCTTGTTCCAAATCGTCCAACGAACGCAGTGCGCTCATAAGGGTTTACGCAAAGGCTTCATGTTTTGAGCTGATAACACTTTGGGCTGATGCTCTACTGAACCACCGGGGTTTCGATCGGCACGCCGGCTTCCATTGCAGCGGCAACGAAACTGTTCCGGGCTTCCGTCTCCTGTCCGTGGCCGCTTTCTACATCGGCACAGATCTGCAGTGCGATCATAAACGCCTTGCCTTCCGCCACGGGCCACGCATTCAGCAGCATGTCCAGCGCTTCCTTTGTGTTGGCGACCGTGTACACCTTTCCGGTCCGCTTGCAGATGACCATGATGGGATAGTTCCAGTCTTTGTTGTTCATGGTGCGAGGCTCCGATCCGACGCCGCTGAAATTAACGCCATGGTATGTGAAATCTCAAGTTAATTTCACGAAGGTATCTGGTGCAGTCTGGAATGGTTTCAATCGTCGGCTGATCGATTCAAGCGGGAGTCTGATCAACTTTCCGTCGGTGGTTTCGATGCCGTGTTTCCGGTGGGTTGAGCCTGCTTTGCAACCCCTTGCGCGCAGGCACCGGATGTAAAAGATTTGGTATGAGGCGCGGCCGAAGGAGGACATTCATGGGAAGCTTTGCGGAGATCAGGGAGCGTGCGGAGAAGCGCAAGGGTGGCGTCGAAGGGCTGAAGGCGCTGATGCCCGGAATACCTGACCATGATGCGCTGCGGGCTCTGCCGGATGACCGCATTCTGTCCGAGATGACGCGCTATGTCTTCTATGCCGGCTTCGTGCGCAATATTATCGATGCCAAATGGCCGGGTTTCGAAGCCGCCTTTTCCGGCTTCGATCCGGCTTTCCTCAATCTCGCACCCGACGATTACTGGCATGACCTGACCTCGGATACGCGGGTTATCCGCAACGGCGCCAAGATCATGTCCGTGCGTGCCAATGCGCAGTTCGTCCGGCGGGTTGCTGACGACTACGGCAGTGCCGGCCGTTTCTTTGCCGATTGGCCGCTCGAGGATCAGATCGGCCTGCTTGCGGTGCTGGACAAGCAGGCAAACCGGCTCGGCGGCATGACCGGCCAATACCTTCTGCGGACGCTTGGTCGGGACAGCTTCGTCATGAGCCATGATGTTCTCGTATGCCTGCGGCTTTCCGGCGTGTCGATATCGGAAAGCAAGCCTACCAAGAAAGATCTCCGGCTGATCCAGGAGCAGTTCAATGCCTGGCATGCGGAGACGGGTTTGCCGCTCACCCATCTCTCGCGCATCTGCGCCTTCTCTGTCGGAATGCCTGGTGAAGAGGGTGAGGCGGATTGATCTCACTCAGCGAATGATATTGGATCCTCGCCCGAGACAGGGAGGAATGGAACGATGACCGATAGCAGACCCTTGGCCATCAGCGCGCCGGAGCCGCGTTCGCTTGAACTTATTTTCACCGGGGATGCACTATCACTCCTTCACGCCAAATACCGCATTGTGGAGGCGGATCCGGACGATATCGCCGGACTGGGAGACGAAGTGCTTGGCGAGGCGCGATACATCATCGGTCAGCCGCCGCTGTCGAAGGAAACGCTGGGTCGCATGCCACAGCTGCGCTGCGTGCTGAACGTCGAGAGCAACCTCATCAACAACATGCCCTATGAGGTGCTTTTCGAACGCGGTATTCATGTCGTGACCACCGGTCTGGTCTTTGCCGAACCGGTTGCCGAGATCGGCCTTGGATTTGCCTTGAGCCTGGCGCGCGGCATTACTGATGCGGATCTCGACTTTCGCGAGGGCAGGGAGCTTTGGGGCGGCGACGGCAACGCGAAGTCGCGCCTGATATCAGGCAGCGATATCGGCATCATCGGCTTCGGCGACCTTGGCAAAGCACTGAACCGGGTGCTCTCGGGCTTCCGGGCCAATATCAGAGTGTTCGATCCCTGGATGCCACCATCGATCCTTCGAGAACACGGTGTGCAATCAGCCGGGTTAAACGAGGTTCTGTCGGGCAGCGATTTCATATTCGTGGTCGCCTCCGTCACCAGCGAGAACAAGGGCTTTCTCGGCGCCGAAGCTTTCGCCAGCATGCGCAAGGGGGCTGCCTTCATTCTGCTCAGCCGCGCCGATGTCGTCGATTTCGATGCGCTGATGTCTGCGGTCGCGTCTGGCCACATCGTTGCGGCGAGCGACGTCTATCCCGAGGAGCCTCTTAGCCTCGATCATCCCGTGCGCAAGCTCAAGGGCTTCCTGCGCTCGGCTCATCGCGCCGGCGCGCTCGACAGCGCCTTCAAGAAGATGGGTGACATGGTGTTGGAGGATATGGATCTCATGGATCGCGGCCTTCCGCCCATGCGATGCAAACGCGCGGAACGAGAGACGGTGTCGCGCATGCGCTCGAAGCCGGTGACGCGCAACTGACGGAGCGATCGGTCGCGAGCCTACCCGCGAGTGCATTTTCGGTTCGACTCATCTATGTCTCGGCCATCAGGGAATGGTGAGGACATCGATGGCAAACCGGGAAATCGACATAGCATCCATGGCGAACAAGGGTCGGGTGACGGCATTCATAGGCATAGTTGCTGTCATCGCCGTTTTAATGCTGGTTTTCAGCTCATGGTACACGATCGACCAGGGAGAGCGCGGCGTCGTCCTGCGTACTGGCGCCATGGTCGGCACCGCCGAGCCCGGCCTGCATTTCAAGCTGCCTTGGGTCGAGACCGTCATCAAGATTCCCGTCACCCAGCAGGTCACCTACTGGACCTGCCAGAATGGCGCCAGCTGCCAGGCCAACGAGCATCAGCAGATGGCGGCCTACTCGCAGGATCAGCAGCCTGCCGATATGCGCGTGACCATCTCCTGGCATGTGCCGGCGGATGCCGTCGAACATGTCTATTCGGAGTTCGGTTCTCTCAGCAATCTCGAATCGCGGCTCATCGCGCGGCGGGCACCGCAGGATGTGAAGACGGTGTTCGGCAAATTCACCGCCGCATCCGTCATTCAGAACCGGGCGCAATTCAACACAGATGTTCAGGCGGCTATCGAGGCGGGCATTCAAGGGCCGGTACAGATCGACAGCGTGCAAGTGGAGAATATCGACTTCTCGGATGCCTATGAGAACAGCATAGAACAGCGGATGCTGGCTGAAGTCGAAGTACAAAAGCTGCGGCAGAATGCGGAGCGCGAGAAGGTGCAGGCGCAGATCACCGTAACCCAGGCCCAGGCGGCTGCCGATGCTCGTCGCGCCGACGCCCAGGCACAGGCCGATGCCGTGCGGCTGCAGGCGGAAGCGGATGCCCAGGCGATCCAGCTTCGCGGTGACGCCGAAGCGAAGGCTATCAAGGCGCGCGGCGATGCGTTGCGCGACAATCCGAACCTGATCTTCCTGACGCAGGCGGAAAAGTGGAACGGGCAGCTGCCGACCACGATGCTGCCGAATGCCACGGTGCCGATGCTCAACCTCGACCCGCGGCAAAACTCCGCCACGTCGGCGGCGGAGCATGAATAGCGCGCGGGCGAGCATCGTCACGCGGCCGGAAACAGGCGGCTTCACCCCTCGACGGATAATCCCCAGCGGGTTGCTGGAGCCGCCCTCGACAGCACGTTAGCGGCGATCGAGCCGAGTGGCGAGGCGATCACCCAGCCATTGCATGCCCCAGACCAGAATGATCAGGATGATGACGACCGCGATCATCACGTTCGTCTCGTAGCGTTGATAGCCATAGCGGATGGCAAGGTCGCCGAGGCCGCCGCCGCCGATCGTACCGGCCATCGCAGAAGCGCCGATCAGCGTCACGATGGTTACGGTAAAGCCTGCGACAATGCCGGGCATGGCCTCGGGTATCAGCACCTCGCGGATGATGGTCCAGCGATTGCCGCCCATGGCGCGCACCGCATCGATCAGGCCGCGATCGACATCGCGCAGCGAGACCTCGGCAACGCGAGCGTAATAAGGGATAGCGGCGATGGTCAGCGGCACGATGGCGGCTGTCGTGCCGAGTGCGGTTCCGACGATCAGGCGCGTCAGCGGAATCAACGCGATGAGCAGGATGATGAACGGGACGGCCCGGAAGCCATCGACCAGGATACCCAGGACGCGATTGATCGCTCCTTGCTCGGCGATGCCGCCGCGGCTGGTAACGACGAGGGCGAGGCCGAGCGGCAGACCGATAATCAGCGACAGAAAGCCGGACGCGCCCGTCATCCAGATGGTTTGCCAGAACGAGCGCCAAAGCAGGCCGAGGATTACATCAGTTGTCATAGCCTAGAACCTCCACCCGGGCGGAGCGGGCTTTCAAGAAATCGACGACCTGCGTCGGTAAGGTCTCGTCGCGTGTCGGCACGGCCACGAAGAAGCGGGCGACAGGCTGGTTCTGGATATGATCGATGCCGCCGTGGACCAGCCGGAAGGAGCGCGGCAGAGCAGCTGAGAGGTCGGCAAAAAGCGCGCCTTGAGCGGCGGGGCCGGCGAGATCGACGCTGATGATGGCCTCGGCCCCTGATGTGGGGGACAGGCGAGCGGCAATGTGGTCCGGCAGTTGCGGGCGGGCGCCGCTGAGCAGGCTTGCGGTGATTTCCGCCGCGGGATTGGCAAAGACGGTCCAGACCGAACCCTCCTCGACGATCCGGCCGGCGTCGATGACGGCGACGCGGTCGGCGATCGAGCGGATCACTTCCATTTCATGGGTGATGAGCAGGATCGTCAGGCCGAGCTTGCGGTTGATATCCTTGAGAAGAGCCAGAATGGCCCGGGTCGTTTCCGGGTCGAGCGCCGATGTTGCCTCGTCCGACAGAAGAATGGCAGGCCGGGCGGCAAGAGCGCGCGCGATGCCGACGCGCTGCTTCTGTCCGCCTGATAGCGCCGAGGGGTAGGCTTTCGCCTTGTCGGCGAGGCCGACGAGATCGAGCAGCTCGCGGGCGCGCTGCAATCGCTCCGCCTTGCCAACACCTTCGATCTTCAGCGGCAGGGCGATATTTTCCTCGACGGTGCGCGAAGACAGCAGGTTGAAGTGCTGGAAGACCATGCCGATACGGCGTCGCAGCGGCTGCAGTTCCTTCTCCGACAAACGCGCGATATCACGGCCTTCGATGTGGATTTCGCCGCTGTCGGCGCGTTCCAGGCCGTTCAGGCAACGGATCAACGTCGATTTGCCGGCGCCACTGCGGCCGATGATGCCAACGATCTCGCCCCGGCGCGCAGTCAGCGAAATGCCGTCGAGCGCGGGCGTCGTGCCGAACCGGCGGCGAACATCGACGAGGCGGACGATCTCATCGCCCGGCGATCGCTCAGGCGGCGCCTGTCCATCGATCGATGTGGCGGGGGTGAAGGAATTCATGTCTGTTTCCCGATCTTCTTATTGCGTCCGGCGCGGGTTGATGCTGCGCTGTAAACGCCAAAGGCGGCCTGGGCAATATATGCCCGAGCCGCCCGGCCGCTCAGCGCTGTCCCCCGCGCCGTCCGGTTATCAGTAGGCGCTCTCGCCCGTACCCTTGTAGACCTTGTCGAACTCGGCCTTCACAATATCATTCTGATAGGCGGCGACCAAGGTCTTTACCCAAGGTGCGTTCTCGTCGCTCTGGCGAACGGCGATGAAATTGCGGTAAGGGTTGCCGTCGATCTGCTCCTGGGCGATGCGATCCTTCGGCGAGAGCCCGGCCTTCAGCGCCCAGTCGGTGTTGACGACAGCCGCGTCGAGGTCGTCGATTGAACGGCCGACGATACCAGCATCCAGTTCCTTGATCTCGACGTTCTTCGGATTTTCCGCAACATCGGCGGCCGTGGCGAGGATGTTGGTGGGATCCTTGAGCTTGATGACGCCTTCATGCTGCAGAACGAGCAGTGCGCGGCCTTCGTTCGACGGATCGTTCGGTACGCCGATCACGGCGCCTTTTGGAAGTTCGGCTACCGTCTTGTACTTCTTTGTGTAGAGGCCGATCGGCCAGATGCCGGTGTAGCCGGCAACCACGATGTGATAGCCATGCTGCTTGATCTGGTTGTCGAGATAGGGCTTGTGCTGGAATGCGTTGGCGTCGATCTCGCCGCGCTCCAGGGCTTCGTTCGGCTGGGTGTAGTCGTTGAAGACGACCGGCTCGACCTTCAGACCCTTTTTGGCTGCTTCGGCCACAACTGCGCGCCAGACGTCCTCGTCCTCGCCGCTCATGATGCCGACCTTGATCGTCTTGTCCGCAGCGACGGACTTGGTGGCGGTAGCCGTCAAGCCAAAAGCGGCGACAGCAGAGGCGAGGATGACGGCAAGGCCGGCGCGGCGGGAAAGGCGCAGCGCATCGAAACCTTTAGAAAGCTTTTCGGTCATGGGAAATCCTGTTCCAGATAAGCGAGATCGTTATCTCGTTGACGGCTTGATAATCTCAGACGCGTGTTCTCGCTGCCAAGCAGGATCATGCGTTGTGCACTGCGGTTCTGAAAAACTGTTTCAGGATGAGCTGGAAGCGGAAATTAATTTTCTACAAATACTATGGGTTATTTGCGCAGCAGATTGAGTTGCTGCCTATTTTTTGAGCAGTTCAACGGTGGATCGGGTCTATCCAGAGAACCTCTTCCGGCTTTTCCACCGGTTCGATGTCGAGATTGACGACGACGGGCTCCTGTCCGGAGCGCACCAGCACGCATTCCAAAGTCTCGTCGCGGCTGGCATTGATTTCCTGATGCGGCACAAATGGCGGCACGAAGATGAAGTCTCCAGGGCCGGCTTCGGCCACGAACTCCAGATTTTCGCCCCAGCGCATCCGCGCCTTGCCCTTGACGACGTAGATGATGCTTTCAAGGTCGCCGTGATGGTGGGCGCCGGTCTTGGCATTGGCGTGGATCGTTACCGTTCCCGCCCAGATCTTTTCGGCGCCGGCGCGGGCATTGTTGATGGCGGTTGCGCGGCTCATCCCGGGCGTCTGCGCGGTATTCGGGTCGAGTGCATTGCCGGGGATGATTTTGATGCCATGTTCGCGCCAGTCGATCGGTTGATGGTCGTGATCGTGGCTGTGTTCATGATCGCCGCACATGGTCTTCCTTTCACCGTTTTGGAAGGGATTCGCATGCCTTCCGGCTACCAGACGCGGTTTCAGTCTACGCGAAGCCATTCAAAAATAAAGGGAAATTCAGAAAATTATTAATTAGGCTTTTCAAGTTGAGATTAATCTATAGACTTGATCAAGTTAAATGACCGGTGGGAACATTTTGTGTGTGTCCCGCGTTGCGCCGGTCAAAAGATGGTTTGCCGCGCCACTTGCCCCCATTGTTTGCGTTCGGGGCGCGCCAAACTGAAGAAGCAGCGCCTGGGTCTCCGAGGAGATCATTTAGTTTCATACATGCGCCGGACTTCCAATTGAAAGGAGACAGACATGTCGAATGCCTTGCCGCCCCTTCATGAGGGTCATGCCCCCATCACTCTGCAGCAGCTGTTCCGCGAGGCGCTCTATGCCTTCGAGGAATGGGACAGTGAAGTAACCGAACCGATCGTGACGTTCGAGGCGCGCATCGTGCCTATCAGCGTCGTGTTCGAAGCCATGCGCGAATGCACCGACATCGTGCCCAACAATATCGTCTCGGCCGTGACCGAGCGATTGACCAAGCCATGGGAAGGAGAGGGTCCGCTCGATACGATGACCTTCTCGACGGCTGCGCGCGTCATGGGCGTGTTGGTTCGCAAGAGGTTGCTGGCCGTGAACAACGGTATCAGTGTCGCAGCCATTGCCGCGGACGCCCATACTCCGGAAAGACCCGATCGCTAAGCAGCGTGATCGATGATCGAAGGCCCGCCGGCACCCGCCTGCGGGCCTTTGCTTTATCGGCGACTGGCAGCGTCGAATTCGGGATCGACGGGAATCTGCATTGCCGTCACGAGATGATTGGTCTGCCCGGCAAGCCCGATGACGGCAAGCAGATCCGCATGCTGCGCGTCGGTCATTCCCTTCGCCTTGGCGGCCGCCGTGTGGGAATGAATGCAATAGGTGCAGCCATTGGCTGTCGATACGGCGATGTAGATCATCTCGCGCACCAGCGGGTCGAGCGGGCCTTCCGCCATCATGACCGTTTTCAAGCCGTCCCAGGTGCGTTTGAGCAAAGCCGGGTCATTGGCGAGACCGCGCCAGAAGTTATTGATGAAATCGGACTTTCGGACCGCGCGGATGTCATCGAATACCGCCTTCACCGCCGGGTTTGCTTCCACCTGAGCATCGTCGAGCAATTTGACCGTCGCCATTCTCTGCCTCCCTATCGAGAACCCTATCTTGCTGGAACATAGCGCATTTTCCGGTGGCGTAAGCGGGATGGCCGGCAAATATCCTCCGTCTTTCCATTTGCAAAAATAATCCATATGTGAAAATATTATTCACATAAGAAGATTGAGGCTGATGCGAGAATCGAAACGACACAGCTTGTCGGGGCGGGGAAGCGCATCTGCCGGAGCAGTGTGAAGGGGTGGAAATATCGATGGCGCTGAAGAAGGACTTGCCGCTGGCTGGGCTTGTTGTCGTCGACATGAGCCAGTTTCTGTCCGGCCCTTACTGTACGCTCCGGCTGATGGATCTCGGTGCAAGGGTCATCAAGATCGAGCGTCCCGGTGGCGGCGATCTCTCGCGCGGGCTCTATCTCAGCGACGATGAAAGCGGCGATTCGACGATCTTCCATGCGATCAACCGCTCCAAGGAGAGCCTGGCGATCGACCTGAAGAACGAGCGCGACATGAGCGCGTTGCGCAAGCTCGTCTCCAAAGCCGACGTCCTCGTGCAGAATTTCCGCCCCGGCGTGATCGAGCGGCTGGGTCTGGACTATGAGGCGGCGCGCAAGCTCAATCCGCGCCTCGTCTATTGCTCGATCAGCGGATATGGCGAAGAGGGGCCATGGGTCTCGCGGCCGGGGCAGGATCTGCTGGCGCAGTCGCGCTCCGGCGTCATGTGGCTGAACGGCGACGAGGGGCAGGGCCCGGTGCCTTTCGGCCTTGCGATCGGCGATATGCTGGCGGGTGCGGCTGCGGCTCAAGGCATTCTTGCGGCGCTCGTGCGGCGCGGCGTGACCGGCGAGGGCGGGCTTGTAGAAACCAGCCTGCTCGAGGCGCTGGTCGATCTGCAGGTCGAGGTGTTGAGCGTGCATATGAACAGCGGCAACAAGCTGCCGGAGCGCTCGCATGTCCGTAGCGCTCATGCCTATCTTTCTGCGCCCTATGGCGTCTATCCCGCGTCCGACGGCTATCTCGCCATTGCCATGACGCCGATTTCCAAACTTGCCGATCTGCTCGGCATGGACGAACTCGCGCCCTATCGCGACGATCCGAAAAGCTGGTTTACGGCGCGCGACGAGATCAAGGCGCTGATCGCGGCGCGCATTGCCACCCGCAGTGTCGATCATTGGCTCGCGATCCTCGAACCTGCCGACATCTGGTGCGCCCGGGTGCTGAATTGGCCGGAGCTTCTCGGCAGCGAAGGCTTCCGCGTTCTCGACATGCTGCAGACCGTCGGGCGCGATGATGGCATCAACCTGCATACTACCCGTTCGCCCATCCGCATTGACGGGCAGCGGCCGAAATTCGAGCGTGCGGCTCCGCACGTCGGCGAGCATAATGCGGCACTCTGGGAGGAGTTCGATCTCGGTTGAGGGGTCGAGAGGTCGCGATGGATTCAGAAGGAGTTTTCCAATGACGCGCATCACCAATCTTCGCGTTTTCGATTTGCGCTTCCCGACATCGCAGAGCCTTGACGGTTCGGACGCGATGAATCCGGATCCGGATTATTCGGCAGCCTATGTTATCCTCGAGACCGACAAACCGAGCCTTTCAGGCCATGGCCTGACTTTCACCATCGGCCGCGGCAACGACATCTGCTGCATGGCGATCGAGGCGATGCGGCATCTGGTCGTCGGCACCGAGCTTGCGACTGTTTTGGAAAACCCCGGCAAATACTGGCGGCATCTCACTAGCGACAGCCAGCTGCGCTGGATCGGCCCGGAAAAAGGCGCGATGCATCTGGCAACCGGCGCCGTCGTCAATGCGGTCTGGGATCTGCTGGCCAAGGAAGCCGGCAAGCCGGTCTGGCGTCTGGTTTCGGACATGGACGCCGAGCAGATCGCCGATATCGTCGACTATCGCTACCTGACTGATGTTCTCACCCGCGACGAGGCCGTTGCGATCCTGAAAAAGGCGGAAGCCGGCAAGGCCGACCGTATCGCCACGCTCGAGCGTGAGGGCTATGCCTGCTATACGACGTCTGCCGGCTGGCTCGGCTATGACGACGCCAAGCTGCGCCGCCTGTGCCAGGAGGCGATCGACGCCGGTTTCAACCATGTGAAGATGAAGGTCGGCCGCGATCTCGAAGACGATATCCGTCGCCTGACAATTGCCCGCGAAGTGATTGGCCCCGACCGTTATCTGATGATCGACGCCAACCAGGTCTGGGAAGTCAATCAGGCGATCGACTGGGTGAAGAAGCTCGCCTTCGCCAAGCCCTTCTTCATCGAAGAGCCCACCAGCCCCGATGATGTCGCCGGCCATCGAAAGATCCGTCAGGCCATCGGTCCGGTGAAGGTCGCGACCGGTGAGATGTGCCAGAACCGCATCATGTTCAAGCAGTTCATCGCCGAGGGTGCGATCGACATCGTACAGATCGATTCCTGCCGAATGGGCGGTCTCAACGAAGTGCTGGCGGTGCTGCTGATCGCCGCCAAGTATGGATTGCCGGTCTGGCCGCATGCCGGCGGTGTCGGGCTTTGCGAATATGTGCAGCACCTGTCGATGATCGACTATATCGCGGTTTCAGGCACCAAGGATGGCCGCGTCATCGAATATGTCGATCACCTGCACGAGCATTTCATCGACCCCTGCATCATTCGCGACGCCGCCTACATGCCGCCGAGCCTGCCGGGCTTCTCGATCGAGATGAAGCCGGAATCGATTAAGGAATATACGTTCAAGGGTTGAACGCCGCCTTATCAATGAAAGCAAAAGCCCGCCAGATGGCGGGCTTTTGTCGTTCAACTCAGGAGGTGGGCTTCAGACGGACCTGTTCAGCCATGCCTGAATGATCGGTGCATCCGCATCGTCAAACTCGTGACCGCCAGGGACGGTTGTAAGTTCGACCGTTGCGCCGCCATCGCGCAGGCGTTCGACGAGAGGTTGCGCGTATGGCCCGTATAAATCCTTCTCGCCGGCGATGACCAGCACGTCGGCATCCGACATATCCGCTGCCGGCGGATTTTCGAGCACGGCCATGGAGCGCAGCAGCACAGCCCGGCGGATGAGGTGCGGGTGCAGCGACAGCATGGCATTCAGCAGGTTGGCGCCATTCGAATAGCCGACATAGACGATGCGATCCAGATCAAGCCCGTAAGCATGGATCGCGCCATCGATAAAGGCGGCGAAGGCCTCGGCCTCGCTGGCGATATCGGCTTGATCGAACGTCATCGGTCCATTGCGACGGAACCAGCGTGGTGCTCCTTCTTCGAGTGCACGACCGCGCACGCTGAGCAAGGTCGCATCGGCGTCGATCTTGTGGCCGAGCGGCAGCATCGTCGTTTCGTTGGCACCGGAGCCATGCAGCAGCACGAAGACATTCCCGTTCGGCCGCTCAGGCGTGAAGAAGCGATGGATGAAGGGCAGATCGCGATAGATGACGCGCGGTTCGCCGGGCATGGAGAACTGCGGCAGGATCACGTTCAGCTCGGCCAGAAGCTTCGGGCTGTCGCCGGGGGCGAAGAGGCGCGTGCCAAGTGTAGCCTCGTCCTCATCGATCAACATGCCGGGTGCATCCGTCGCCAGTTCGAACAGGATACGACCGGGTTCGCGGACGTAGAGCGAGCGGAAGTACTTGCGATCATGCATTGCTGTCGGCCACGAATTGACCGCCTGCAGCGCGGTGCGGACCGACTCCAGTTCAGCATCGTCCTTGGCGCGAAAGGCGACGTGATCGACCGTGCCCGTGCCCGGGGCACTTGCCCAAAAGCCACGTGCATCGCGGATGTCGAGGATATCCCCGGGCTCCGAAACTAACCGGCTGATCGCTCCATTGACGGCGAGCGGTTGGTAATCGAAGTGGTCAACCAGGATAGCCCGCGTTTCCTCGGGTGTTTCGCTGAATAGCGTCGCGCCGCGGATACGCCGGATCGCATGTTCCTTCTGAATGGTATCGCTGGTCCAGGGAGCTGCTGCCTGTACGGCATTGGTCCCGACAAGCTTGACGATGACGCCGTCCGGGTCCTTCAGCCGAAGCACAGGCTCGCCAAACTCCTCCGATGGGCCTTCCGGCTTGAGGCCGGCGCTTAAGGCGCGCGTCAGCCAGAAGCCGATGCTTGTCGGATCGATGGCAAGCGAGATTTCGCCGACCTGGCCGACGCCGGCGCGGCCGGGAGACCCGTCCTCCCAGACGAGAAAGGTAACCAGAGAGCCGGGTGTACCGGTGGCGTCACCATAGATCAGATGAAGCTGTGTGGCGTCTTCGAAGCCGCCGGTGCGCTTGACGAGGCGCAGGCCGAGGAAGCCGACGTAAAAATCGACATTCGCCTGGACCTTGCGGGTGATGAGCGTGATGTGATGGATGCCAGCGACCATGGGATGCTCCAGACTGAGATTTCGTTCTGATCGCTATTTAGGATGCGGCCATTGTTCAATGCAATGCAGCCTTTATGGAGGCACTGTTCACAAAAGACACTATTGCTGGAACCGATTGTCGGCGAGCTTCAGTGCTCGCCGAGGCTGTCTTCCGGGGATCTACGGCGATGGCCGCTGATTTCCGAGCCGGCGGTACGCGAGAAGCTGGCGTTCCAGATGACCGCGAGAAGCGCAATGGCCGTTACGACGACGAAGGCGACGGAGAAGTCGGCCATCTCGGGTTTCGCATGGCCAAGGAACTGTGTCGAACCATGCAGCGCAAGGGCAGCGATGCAGATGCCGAGCGAAAGCATCAGCTGCTGGAAGGTCGAGTAGAAGCTGGTCGCGATGCTCATGCGGTCGCGTTCGATCTCGTCATAGGCGATCGTGTTATAGGCCGTGAACTGGAACGACATGAAGAAGCCGCAGAAGAACAGGATCGCGAAGATGACGGGCAGCGGCCAGTCCGGCTTGAAGATGGAGCACAGGCCGTAGCCGAGCGTGCCGATCAGGCCGAAGATGATGAGCGCGGTGCGGAAGCCGAGCGTGCGCAAAATGCGAACCTGGAAAGGCTTCATCGCCATCGAGCCGAGCGCCGTCGCAATCGCGATCTGGCCTGCCGCCGCGGCAGAAAGCCCGAAGCCGAGCTGCAGCATCAGCGGGATCAGGAAGGGATGTGCGCCCTGGCTGATGCGCGTCAGCGAACCGGCGATGACCGACGTGCGGAAGGTCGGCACCTTCATCAAAGAAAAATCCATGATCGGCGAAGGATGCTTGCGGGCATGGCGCAGATAGGCGATGCCGAACAGGAGGCCGATGGAGATCAGGAAGAGGGCGAGATAGCCTTCGCCTTCGCGGCTCGACATTTCGAAGCCGAAGAGCAGCGATCCCAGCGAAATGCCCGAGAGGATAAAGCCCGAGAGGTCGAAGCGGCCGGTGCGCGGGCCTTTCACTTCCTCGATGAACATCGATACGAGGATGAAGCCGATGATGCCGATCGGCACGTTGATGTAGAAGATCCAGCGCCAGTCGAGATAGGTCACGAACATGCCGCCGACCGGCGGGCCGAGGATGGGGCCGACGAGCGCTGGGATCAGCAGCCACGACATGGCGTTGACCATGTCCTTGCGCGCGACGCTGCGCATCAGCACTAAGCGGCCGATCGGCAGCATCATGGCGCCGCCGAGACCCTGCAGGAGCCGCGCAAGGACGAGGAAGAACAGGTTTGGCGCCTGCGCACACAACAGCGAGCCGAGAACGAAAACCGCGATGGCGGATCGGAAGACGGTGCGCGACCCGAAGCGGTCTGCGATGGCACCGCTGGCGGGAATGAAGATTGCGAGGCTTAGGAGGTAGGATGTCAGCGAGATACTCATGGCCGGCGCGCTGACGCCGAAGTCTCTCGCCATGGTCGGAAGGGCTGTTGCGAGCACGGTCGCGTCAAGCTGTTCCATGAACATCGCACTTGCTACGATAAGTGCTACTACACGAAAATTCGGTGCGGCCCGCCGGGTGGGGGCGGCCTGGAATATCTGGTCCGACATTGTCGGGGATCGCTCTCGATGGTGCAGTGGGGTCCGAAGACAGAACCGCAAGTCTGGTCACGGCGCGAAGGCCTGTTTGAACGGCGGTTTGTATACTCCCGCTCGGCCGCGATGGCCATATCAGAAATCGCAAATCTGATTGATGGGATGAAAAAAATGACGCACATAAGCGTGAACGCAGTGGCAGATGAACGCCGGGTGAACGAATAAGCCGATATCGCGCGGAAATACTCACGGTTGGTTTTTCGGCGTAAGATAATGTGCGCGTTTCGGCGGGCATTCGGACGAGAAAAGACCGGCGCCGACGTGGGCCGCACCGGTCTTCTTATCGAGTCGATGTCAGTAGCCGGCAGCCAGTCCAGAGCCGGCGCGGCTGTCCATCGCCCCATTGTAGCGGGCGCCGCCGCCCTTGGCGATGTCGCTCAGGCTCTTGCCGCCGACGAGGATGCCGGCCGATTTGCCCCAGATCGGCCAGTCGTTGTCGACCTGAACGGTATAGCCCATGCCGGCAAGCACTTTGACCGTGTCGGGCGAAAGCCCATGCGGCTCCATGTAGACCTTGTCCGGCAGCCATTGATGATGGATGTGCGGCGCGTCGATGGCTTCCTGGATGTTCATGCCGAAATCGATGACGTTGATGATCGCCTCGAGCGTAATGGTGATGATGCGCGAGCCGCCGGGGCTGCCGATCACCATGAAAGGCTTGCCGTCCTTGGCGATGATCGTCGGGCTCATGGAGGACAGCGGCGTCTTCTTCGGCTCAATGGCATTGGCCTCGCCCTGCACCAGGCCATAGAGATTGGGAACGCCGGGCTTTGAGGTGAAATCGTCCATCTCGTTGTTCAAGAGAATACCGGTGCCGGGCGCAACGACGCCGGCGCCGAATTCGCCATTCAGCGTGTAGGTGACAGCGACGGCATTGCCGTCATTATCGATGATCGAATAATGGGTGGTTTCATGGCTCTCGCCGAGACCCGTGGGCATCAGGTCCTTCGAAACCCCGGCTCTATAGGGGTCGATACTGTCGCGAATCGTCTTGGCGTAGTCCTTGTCCAACAGCTTGCTGACGGGGTTCTTGACGAAATCCGGGTCGCCGAGTGCGGAATTGCGGTCGACATAGGCGTGGCGCATGGCTTCGACCATCACATGCACGGTTTCGGCCGAGCCGTAGCCGGTATAGGAGAGCGGATATCCCTCAAGCACGTTGAGGATCTCGCAGATGATGACGCCACCCGAGGAGGGCGGCGGCGAGGAAATGATCTGGTAGCCGCGATAATCGCATTTCACGGGCTCGAGTTCGCGGACCTTATATTGTTCGAAATCCTGGTTGGCGAGAATGCCGCCCTTGTCCTGGCTTGCCTTGACGATGGCATTGGCGACCGGCCCCTTGTAAAAGCCATCTGGTCCCTGATCGGAAATCCCTGACAGGGCGTTGGCGAGATCCGGCTGGACAAGCTTGTCACCCGTCGCGAAGGGTTTGCCGTCCGCCTTGGTGAAGATCGCGGCGGTGGCCGGATCGCGCGAAAGCCACGCCTTGCCCTCGTTCAGCTCGGCGGCGTCGGCCTGGTTCAGCGTGAAGCCTTCCTTGGCGTAGCGAATGGCTGGCGCGATGAGATCCTGGCGGGATTTCGTGCCGTATTTTTCGCGGGCGGTCTCGAAACCCATGACCGAGCCGGGAACGCCGATGGCGAGATAGCCATCCGTGCTCGCGCCTTTGACGATGTTGCCCTTATCGTCGAGATACATGTCCTTCTTAGCCGCCAGCGGCGCGCGCTCACGAAAATCGAGGAAGGTCGTCTTGCCGTCCCGCATTCTGATGGTCATGAAGCCGCCACCGCCGATATTGCCGGCAGTCGGATAGACCACCGCCAATGCGTAGCCGACGGCGACAGCCGCATCGACGGCATTGCCGCCACTTTTCAGCACTTCGACGCCGACATCGCTAGCGAGATGCTGTGCGGTGACCACCATGCCGTGTTCGGCTTCCACCGGCGGTGGCGAGGCGGCTCTGGCGGTTACCGAGAAAAGGGCAAAGGTGATCAAGGTCACCGACGAAATCGCTCGATGGCGGAAATGGCGCATCATCATGCCTCCCGTTATTGGCTTTGGAACGAAGCCCATCCTTGAAATGGTGCCCTGCGTGGAAATGGCGATATCCGCAGTTGCAAATTTTCGAGGATGCCCTTGCGAATAAGCCGACAACGGATTGACGAAGCCTTTGCCGCCAATTGCGAATTTGCGGCCGAAGGGCTGTAGATTGCGCAAATATGAGGGGTGGATTGGTTTCAGTTTTCCCGAGACGCATTGGCAATCAACGACCTGGGGCCTGTAATATTTCTTTTATTAGTTGAATCTACTTTATGGCATCTTCTGGCGAAGCAATGTATTGCGTTGAGGGTGCTGATGGCCATTACGAAGCTTGAGCGATGGAAAAGCGAGCGCAAGGTGCAGGTCAAGCGGCTCGTCGTTTCCGAGAAGACGCATGTCGTCGAAATCGAGTGCAGCCATTGCCGCCGGCACTTTTTCCGTTGGTCGTCGATGGCGGCAGCCTATTGGCGCTGCGACGATTGCAGTGTTTCCGCCTGAGTGCGTCGGCCGGGCGGCCTATAGAATAAGAATGGCGCGGAAATCGTTGACGTTCGTTCCGGTCGGGCCGGGCACGAAGAGATCGCCGATCGCGTTGAATGCCGTCCAGGCGTCGTTGTTTGCGAGCATCTCGGCGGGAACCAGCCCGGCCGCGCGTAGCCTTGCCACCGTACCAGCATCGGCAAAGGCACCGGCATTGTCTTCGCTGCCGTCTATGCCATCCGTGTCGGCCGCCATGGCGTGAATGCCGGCGTGGCCGTCGATATCGATCGCCAGCGACAGCAGGAATTCCGAGTTTCGGCCGCCCTTGCCCTTGCCTTTCAGCGTCACCGTCGTTTCGCCGCCGGAGAGGAGTACGATCGGTTTAGTGAAGGGGCGGTTGCAATGCAGCACTTCGCGGGCGATGGCGGCATGAACATGGGCGGCTTCGCGGGCTTCGCCCTCGATGGCATCGGAGAGGATGGCTGCTTCTATTCCGGTGGCATGCGCCACCTCGGCTGCGGCCTCCAGCGAGACCCCTGCCGATGCGATGAGATGAACCTCATTGCCGGCAAAGCGCGGATCGTCCGGGCGCGGTGCATCCGCTTCCGCCTTTTCGATATGGGCGAGAACGGCTGGTGGCAACTCGATGCGATAGAGGCGGATAAGATCGAGCGCCTCGGTGCGAGTGCCGGCACCGGGCACCGTCGGACCGGATGCGACCAGAGCCGGATCGTCGCCGGGAATGTCCGAAACGACGAGGGAGACGACCTTGGCGGGGTAGGCCGCTGCCGCGAGCCGGCCGCCCTTGATGGTCGATAGGTGCTTGCGAATGACATTCATTGCCGAGATCGGTGCGCCCGAGGCGAGCAGTGCCTTGTTGACGGCGATTTCGTCGGCGAGGCTGAGCTCACCCGCCGGGGAAGGCAGCAGGGCAGAGCCGCCTCCGGAAACCAGGGCGATCACCAGATCATCTGCGGTCAGGCCTTCGACAAGTTTGAGGAGCCGGCGGGAGGCGATCAGGCCAGCTTCATCTGGCACCGGATGGGCGGCTTCGATGATCTCGATCTGGCGGCAGGGGGCGGAAAAGCCGTATCGTGTGACCACCAGGCCTTCCAGCGGACCATCCCAGCATTGTTCCAGCGCGGCCGCCATCTGGGCCGAACCCTTGCCGGCACCGATGACGATCGTCCGGCCCTTCGGCTTTTTCGGTAGATGGGTGCGGATGCCGGTCAGCGGATCGGCGGCGCGGACGGCGGCATTAAATAGCGAAGTGAGGAAGGCGCGTGGATCGGAAACGGTCATGACGAACTGCCTGTCTGCTGGAACGATTTTACGCAATTCCGGACGGAAAACCGCTACGCACTTTTCCTCGAATTGCTTCTCAGAGCCTGTAACCATTTGGTGGCTTAACTGCATTGAAGACGCAAGAGCCAGGAACTGCAATTGTGTCCGGCTCGATGAATCCCTATGTAGAGGGAAAGAGTTCCCCCTTTTATTTCAAGGATTTTCGACATGGCCGAACTGAAAGTGAAGACGAGGCAGACGGGTGCGACCGCTACGGTCGGCCGCACCGGCTTTCCGCATGTGACCTCGGTGACCGGCGGCGAGATCGACATCGTTACTTCACCATCGCAGCCGGGCTTCAACCCGCTCGATCTGCTCTATTCGTCGCTGTCCGCCTGCCTGGTCTTGAGCGCCCGCATGGCGGCGAGCAGCCTTGGTGTGCTCGACAAGCTCACGGAAGTCACTGCCGTCGTGACGGGTGAAAAGGCCACGGAGGGCCTCTCCCGCGTCGAGAAGTTCAATATCGCCTTCATCATCAAGGGTGATTTCGGCGATGAGGTGCGCAACGCCATCGCGCATGCCGCCGAAGACGAGATCTGCACGGTCAGCAACACGATCCGCGGCAATCCGCAGTTTTCGACGACGATTTCCGGGTGAGTTTGGATTGGGGAACGAAAGCCCCCCATCCGCCCTCTTAGGATCCTTCTCTCCGGCTTGACGGGGAGAGGGCCAATTTACTTCGAGGGGAACTCGAACCCTTCAAGATACGGCCCAAGCTCCGGATCGATGTCCACCTTCACAGCATTGTTGTAGATGGCCGTCGCGATCATGATCCCCGCGAAAGCCACGAGGTTGGCAAGCGTCGGCTCGTCGTAGCGAGCTTTCAGTCGTGCCCAGACGTCTTCAGGAATCGCGTTGGAATCCCTGACGATCGCCTTGCCGAATTCGATGAGCAGGGCTTCATCCTCGCTCGGCACGATTGTTTCGGGCGTCAGGCCAGCATTGATCAGCGCACGCCGGAAGAAGCCGACCGGGATGATCGCGCGGCATTCGATGGCGATGGCTTGGCACAGCAGCCAGACGGCACGATCGTCCAGTGCAGGGCGCAACTCTTCGCGCAAGGGAAACCACTCTGCATAGATGCGATGCGCCACCGGCGAATGCAGCAATGTCCGCTTCATGTTCGTCATGCGGCCGCGCAGCTGTACTTCGCGGTCATGCTCGGCGCGCACGGCTTCGGAGGCGGTTTCGTAATCGATCGGCGTGATATGGCTCATGTCAGTCTCTTGATGCTGGGCTCTTTTACTGCGCTGCCGCAGCCGTTGCCTTGAAGAAGCGGTTTTCCGGGCGCGGCAGGCCGAGGTGTTCGCGCAATGTCGTGCCTTCATATTCGCGGCGGAAGATGCCGCGGCGCTGAAGCTCTGGAACAAGACGGGTCGTCACGTCAAGCAGGCCTTGCGGCAGGAAGGGGAAGACGACGTTGAAACCGTCAGAGCCTTCCTCGTGCAGCCATTGCTCCATCTCGTCGGCAATACTCTCAGGCGTGCCGACGAAGGCGAGGCCGGCATAGCCGCCGAGGCGCTGGGCAAGCTGGCGCACGGTGAGTTTTTCGGCTTCCGCAAGGGCGATGACCCGTTCGCGGCCGCTCTTGCTGGCATTGGTTTCCGGCGTTTCCGGCAGCGGAGCATCCGGATCGAACTTGGAAGCATCGTGTCCAAGCGCGATCGAGAGTGACGCGATGGCACTATCGTAATGGACGAGGCTATCGAGCTTTGCGCGTTTCGCCTTCGCTTCTTCGATCGTATCTCCGACGACGATGAAGGCAGCCGGCAGGATCTTTAGATGATCCGGGTTGCGGCCGATCGCCTTCATCCGCCCCTTGATATCGGCGAAGATCGACTTGCCGTCGGCGAGATTGCGAGGTGCTGCAAAGACCGCTTCCGCCGTTTCGGCGGCGAGCTGACGGCCGGCATCCGATTGTCCGGCCTGTACGATCACAGGCCAGCCCTGCGGCGGCCGTGCAATGTTGAGTGGGCCGCGAACGCTCAGTTCCTCGCCCTTGTGTCCCAGCACGTGCATCCGCTCCGGATCGAAGAAGATGCCGCTTTCGGCGTCGTGGAGGAAAGCGTCGTCGGCAAAGCTGTCCCAGAGGCCGGTCACGACATCGTAGAACTCACGGGCGCGGTGGTAGCGTTCGCCATGCTCCATATGCTCTTCCAGGCCGAAGTTGAGGGCGGCATCCGGATTGGAGGTGGTGACGATGTTCCAACCGGCGCGGCCGCCGCTGATGTGATCGAGCGAAGCGAAGCGGCGGGCGATATGATAGGGCAGGTCGAAGGTCGTGGAGGCGGTGGCGACAAGGCCGATCCTGTCGGTGACGGCGGCGAGCGCCGAAAGCAGGGTGAAGGGCTCGAAGGAGGTGACCGTGTGGCTGCGCTTCAGCGCCTCGATCGGCATGTTGAGAACCGCCAGGTGATCGGCCATGAAGAAGGCGTCGAATTTCGCCTTTTCCAGCTCCTGCGCGAAGCTTTTGATATGCTGGAAGTTGAAGTTGGCGTCCGGATAGGCGCCGGGATATCGCCAGGCTCCGGTGTGCAGGCTGACGGGACGCATGAAGGCGCCAAGCTTCAATTGCTTCTGTTCGGTCATATCGGCTCTCTCTCGAAAATCGTCAGGCTGTCACGATGTCGAAGCGGCATCGCCAGCGGGATAATGCACTACGACGTAGGCGTGCTTCCCGTGCATTCAAAGAGCCGATTTCATTTATTTGATCGCTTTCATGGAATATTCATCCGGCCTCGGTCTCGGCGCCGTTCTGTCCGGCGAAAACCTTGGCGAGCCAATCTATGAAGACGCGAACTCGCGGCGAAAGCTGGCGGCTGCGCGGATAGAGCATGGAAACTGGCGTTCTTGTCGGCGGATAATTTTCGAGGATATGAAGCAGATCCCCTGATCGCAATGCTTCCTCGGCGTGATAGCGCGGAACCTGGATCAGACCGAGGCCGAGCTTGGCGGCGGCGAAATAACTCTCCGCTGCGTTGACAGAAACGGTCGCCGGCAGGGGGATTTCGCGCACCATACCGTCGATCTGGAACTCCAGCGGCAGCAGCCCGCCCGTTGCGGAGGAGCGGAAGCCGACCATGCGGTGGCCGTCGAGCTTGTCCGGGTGGAGCGGCATGCCGAAACGCTCGATGTAAGCGGGCGCCGCAAGCGTCACTTCCTCCAGCATGGCGACGCGGCGGCCAATCATGTCGCTATCCTGCAATGTCCCGACCCGCAGCACGCAGTCGATCCCCTCGCGGATCAGATCGACGAACCGGTCGCCCTCGGTGATCTGCAGTTCGATGTCCGGATAGGTTTCGAGGAAGGAAGGAAGGTTTGGCAGGACGAAGTGCCGTGCAAGCGTGCCGTGCACATCGACGCGCAACACGCCCTTGGGCTTGGCACCGGCAAGGGCACCTTCGGCATCCTCGATATCGGAGAGGATGCGCAGACAGCGCTGGTAATAGGCCTCGCCGTCGAGCGTCGGGCTGACATGCCGTGTCGTGCGCTGCAGCAGGCGTATGCCCAGCCGAGCCTCGAGCTGCTTGATCGCATCCGTTACTGTCGATCGGGGCAGGCCGGTATCTTCCGCGGCCAGCGTGAAACTGCGCCGTTCGACAACCCGGCAAAACACCCGCATGGCATCGAATCTGTCCATCTTATTTGTTCGCAATTTTCGGATAGTGATGCCGATTAATGGCTGATTATCCGCCGAATTAAAAGGGGCATCTTCTCCTCATCGAAACGCGCTGTGGCGCAAAGCAATGAAGGATGAGGAAAATGAGCATCAATTCCAATAGGGTAGCGATCGTCACCGGCGCATCTCGCGGCATCGGTGCCGCGATTGCCGAGCGTCTGGCCGAGGATGGCTTCACTGTCGTCATCAACTATTCCGGCAGCGAGGCCGCCGCCGAAGAACTGGCACGCAAGATCGAGGAAAAGGGCGGCAAGGCGCTGACCGCGAAAGCCGACGTGTCCGATGTCGAGGCCGTGCGCCGCATGTTCGATGCGGCTGAGGCAGCTTTCGGCGGTGTCGACATCCTCGTCAACAATGCCGGCATCATGCAGCTCGCCAGGATCGCCGATGCCGACGACGCGCATTTTGATCGCCACATCGCCATCAATCTCAAGGGTAGTTTCAATACCCTGCGCGAAGCCGGCAAGCGCCTGCGTGACGGTGGCCGTATCGTCAATTTCTCGACCAGCATCGTCGGCCTCAAGCTCGAAACCTATGGCGTCTATGCGGCAACGAAGGCTGGCGTCGAGGCGCTGACGGGCATCATGGCGAAGGAACTGCGCGGTCGCTCGATCACAGTCAATGCGGTCGCCCCAGGCCCGACGGCCACGGATCTTTTCCTCAACGGCAAGAGCGAGGAGCTCATCGATCGCATGGCCAAGATGAACCCGCTGGAACGCCTGGGTACGCCACAGGATATCGCTGCTGCCGTCTCCTTCCTTGTCGGCCCTGACGGCGGCTGGATCAACGGCCAGACGCTGCGGGCCAATGGCGGCATGATCTGAGCCAACCTGGCGGCAGGGAATGCCTGCCGCCTTCCAATCCATCGCGAAAAGCAGCCAACCCAGCAAAGGAACAGGATCATGAGCAAACAAGTCATTGTCATAACGGGTGCATCGAGCGGCTTCGGCGCTCTGACGGCACGCGCTCTCGCCAAGGCGGGCCATACGGTCTATGCGGGCATCCGCGAAACCAAGGGGCGCAATGCCGCGCAGGTCGAGGCAGCGGCGGCATTCGCTAGGGAGAACGGCGTCGATCTCAGGACCGTCGAGCTCGATGTCGCATCGGAAACCTCCGTCGCAGCCGGTATTGCTGCCGTCATCGCGGAGCAGGGCCGCATCGACACTATCATCCACAATGCCGGCCATATGTCCTTCGGTCCGGCCGAGGCCTTCACGCCGGAGCAGTTCGCCGAACTTTACGACATCAACGTACTCAGCACCCAGCGCGTCAATCGGGCCGTGCTGCCTTATATGCGCAAGGCAGGGAAGGGGCTGGTCGTCTGGGTCTCCTCATCCAGCACGCGCGGTGGCACGCCGCCCTATCTCTCGCCTTACTTCGCAGCCAAGGCCGCCATGGACTCGCTTGCCGTG